>JBIOTX010000071.1:0-41631 GCA_044866315.1 Thermoanaerobaculia bacterium
GTGCCCCCGTGCCCCCGTCTCCCCTCAGTAATACCCCTTCCTCAAATTAATCCCATACTCCACGAACGCCTTCAACGAGGCGCTCATCTGCGTCCAGCCGTGGCAGTTGCCGAAGGCGCTCTCCAGGCCCTTGTCGGTGGGCTTCCAGCCGGACTCGGTGATCTTGACCAGGGTCTCACTGGGGCCCAGGGACTCGAAGGTCATTTCCACGTGCGTGTCGTAGCCGCCCTCGGCGGACTCCCAGTCGAAGGCGATGAGCTGGTTGGGGACGACCTTGGTCACCTTCACCGGGAAGCCGCCTTCCACCGGAAAGTCGGCGAAGTTCCAGTAGACGGTGGTGCCCTCGTCCAGCGGAGCGCTGGCGGAGGCGGTGGTGAAGTACTGCGTCAGTTTCTTCGGGTTGTAGACCGCGTCGAACACCTCCCCCACCGGCCGCTGGATCTTCGAAGTGACGGTGAACTTGAGCTCGTCCATGGGAAACCTCCTTGCACCGGAGACGATATGTTATAATTTCATAACATGTCAAGGGTCGACGAAGATCTTCTGTTCAAAGCACTTGCGGACGGACGCCGGCGGAAGATCCTCGATCTCCTGAAGAACGAGCCACGGACGACCGGCGACCTCTGCGCGGCCTTCCCCGACCTGGACCGCTGCACGGTGATGATGCATCTCGGCGTCCTCGAGCGCGCCGGGCTGATCGCCGTCAAACGCGAGGGCCGGGTGCGCTGGAACTACCTGGATCCCGTTCCGATCAAAGACATTTACGACCGGTGGATCAGCCCCTATGCCCGGCATGCCGTCGAGTTGCTGGCACGGATGAAGAGGGACCTGGAACCGTGAGGCGACGGGCGATGCGATCTACATCGTCATCGATGTCGTCGACATCGTCACTGATGCCATTTTCATCGATGTCGATGACGGGCGACATCGACGTCGATGTCGTTTTCTTCGACGACGATGTCCATTTCTTCGAAATCGACGTCCGTTTCATCGATGTTGATGCCATTTTCATCGACATCGATGAACGCCTTCCTCGACATCGACGCCTTTGTCATCGACGTCGACGACCGGACGGACGTCTCAGAGGAAGAGGCCGCGGATCCGGTCCGCGGTGAGCGCGTCGACGGTCGCCGCGACTTCCTCGGCCAGGATGCCCAGCTGCTCGCGCTCGATGTCCGCCAGGCTACGCAGGCGGCGGCGGATCACTTTCCGGGCGAGGTGGAACTTCGTCTCCGAGAGGGCGGCCAGTCCGGGAAGGTCTTCGAGGAGGCGGCCGAGGGGACGCTGCTCGATCGTGGTCACGAACTCCACCATTTCCGAGAGCGTCGCCGCCTGAGTACCGCGGCGGACGAGGGTGGAGTCGAGATCGAGCGCGGTCATGGCCGGGGCTGATGCAAGAGGGAATCCAGCATCCCCGTCACCATTCCCACCCAGTACGTCAGGTGGTGCATGGCGAACGCGAACGGCAGGAGCGGCCACCAGCGCGCCGGGAGGCGCGTGGCCTGCGCGCCGAGGATGAGCGTCAGCAGGTAGTACGGCACGGCGAAGACCGGCGCGAAGAAGATGCCCAGGGCCCCGGCGACGAGAAAGGTCCAGATCTTCGGGTTTCCGCGATGGGTCTGCGAGCCGCGGACGAGGAGACGTCCCGTCTTCACCCGGTAGCGCCAGCGCTGGCGGAGGTAGGGCCCGGGAAAGGCCCGGCGGCGGTGCCAGACCCGCACGCCGTCGTGGTACACGACGCGGCCGCGGCGCAGCAGCTCCTCGACCAGGCCGGTGTCCTCGCCGATGTAGCCGATCGCCTCGTCGAAGCCGGTGAACGCGCTGCGGCGGACGAAGAGATTGACCAGGGCCACGTCGCTGGCCCGGCGGATGTCGAACACGCCCCGGCGGTTCTCATGGGCGGCCACGCCGCTGCCGATCCAGCGCGCGGCCAGGAGGGTCTCGGAGACCAGTTCGTTCGGCGGCGAGTCGGGCGGGGCGGGATCGGGGCCACCGACGGCGAGCACCTCCGGATGCGCGTCGAGGTAGGCGACAGCCGTCGCCAGCCACCTCGGATCGGCCGTCGCGTCGTCGTCGAGGAAGGCCAGGATCTCCCCCGAAGCGACGGAAACCGCTCGATTTCTTCGAGTTGCGGGATTACGATTCGGCTCCGTGACGTTTCGGACGCGGGCCTCAGCGGGGAGCGACAGCGCCTCCGCCGACACCACGATCAGCTCGAACGCGAACGGAGCCTCCTGCGTCAGGACGGAACGGATCGCCCGCTCCGCGTCACCGCCGATCCGTTCGACGGGCATGATCACGCTGACTTTCATCACTATATGAAGCTTATCGTTCAAATCCCTGCCTACAACGAAGAGGCGACGATCGCCCAGGCCCTGCGCGACGTGCCGAAGAAGATCGACGGCATCACCTCGATCGAGACTCTGGTCATCGACGACGGGTCGATGGACAAGACCGCGGAGGCGGCCCGAAAAGCGGGAGCGACGCACATCCTCCAGCTCAAGACCCACCGCGGGCTCTCCTCGGCGTTCGTGGCCGGCATCGACGCCGCCCTGCGCCTCGGCGCGGACGTCATCGTCAACACCGACGCCGACAACCAGTACGTGGCCGCCGACATCGCCCGCCTGGTCGCGCCGATCGTCAAGGGCAGCGCCGAGGTCGTGATCGGCGACCGGGAGGTGGCCACCTCCCCGCACATGTCGCCGCTCAAGCGCACCCTCCAGCGCCTCGGCAGCTGGGCCGTGGGCAAGGCCTCAGGGCTGAACGTCGCCGACGTCACCAGCGGCTTCCGGGCCTTCTCCCGGGAAGCGGCCATGCAGATCAACGTCTTCAACCCCTTCACCTACACCCTGGAGACGGTGATCCAGGCCGGGAACCGCAACCTCGGCGTGCAGAGCGTGGTCGTGCGCACGAACGCGCCGACCCGTCCCTCGCGGCTCTACCGGGGGATCGGCACCTACCTGCGCAAGTCGATCGCCACCATCCTCCGGGTCTACGCGCTCTATCGCCCCCTCAAGACCTTCTTCGCCATCGGCGCGCTGCTGATGCTGGCCGGTGTGGCCCTCGGGGTGCGCTTCCTCTGGTACTTCGCCCAGGGCAACCGAGGCGGCCACGTGCAGTCGCTCATCCTCGCCGCGGTCTTCCTCATCACCGGCTTCCACACCTGGCTCATCGCCATGCTCGCGGACCTCATCGCCGTGAACCGGCGGCTCACCGAAGACGTGCTCATTCGGGTCAAGCGCCTGGAGTCGCCGGCCAAGGCCCGTCCGCAGCGCGAGCGCGAGCGGGAACGCGAGCGCGAGCGCCCCGCGCGCGAGCCGAAACGTGAGGCGCCAGCTGCCGCTGCTGTCGCTCCCGCCACGCCGCAGACGCAGTGGGTGTGGCTGCTGGACGAGACCAAGCTCGACGAGCGCGGCAGCGCCGCGCCGCCAGCGCCGCCGGTAAAAGACGAGCCCGAGGTCGGCGAGGACACCGAAACCGATCGCACGCCGCGACGCCGCCGCAGGCGGCGGGGCGGTGCCCGGCAGCACAATGATCTGCCGGGCAACCGCGGGAAACATCTGGCCGGAGAGGAGTGACCGGTCTTACGGCCGGCGCGGTCCTCCCGGAAGATCGCCTCCCCCACCGCCGCCGATGGGCGGCTCGTTGTTCACCTCGGGATCGATGGTGATCGTTTCAGTGCCATCGACGACCGTGAGGCTGTACGGCCATATCCCCTGCCCGGTGTTCGTGTAGGGATCGGAGGTCAACGTCCTTCCATCCGTGGATCGCGTGATGGCGGGCCGAAAGGCGCCGCCGGTGTTCTTCCAGACCAAGGGATTCGAGGCCGCAAACGTCAGTCCTGCGGCACGCCAGATCAAGGTTACCGAGCTGCCTTTGATGTTGGTGAACGTCGGGTTTACGTTGAAGCCGTCCGGGACGCTGCTCACGCTGATGGTAGTGGGTGCCATAGCTCCTCCTTCTCTGTTCTGCTGTCTTAGCAGCCTCGTTCCCGGCAGAGCGTCTCCAGCTCCGCCGTTGCATATCCGGTTCGACGCAGCCGCGCGATCAACGCGCGCGCTTCCCCCCCGTGCCCCCGGCCGATCTGCACCCGGGTCCAGAGCTCGAGCGTGACGACGTTGGTGATGGCCGAGATGTGCGGCGCGAGCGCGCTCTCGGCGCGGGCCAGCATCTGGCCGGAGAGCGCGGGGTCGATCTCCCAGACCAGATCGCCGTAGGCGTAGGCGGCGCGGGCGACCATGAGCGCGGCCGCGCGATCGGGCAGGCGCGGCTGCATCGCGTCGAGGACGCCGGAGAGGATCTCCCGCGCCGCCGCGACTTCTCCCGCCCTGCCGATGGCCTTCGCGTACTCGATGTCCACACCCGCGGCATCGGTGACCAGCCCTTTCCGCGTGGGAGCGAGCTCGATGGCCTTTCGGATCGTGGAACGAGCCTCCTGGAACATCGGCCGGGCCGCGTCGAGCTGCCCTTTTTTCGCCAGCGCGGCCGCCACGTTCATCGTCGTCGCGGCGACGCCGCGTTGCCAGGAGACGTTCTCTGGATCGCGGGCCGCGAGCTGCTTGTCGATCTCCAGCTGCTCGCGGAACAAGGCCAGGGCGCGATCGTCCTCGCCGGTGGCGTCGTACACGAGGCCGACGAAGGCCATGCTCAGGGCCAGCCGCGAGAGCAGGTCCGTGTCCTTCGGATCGCGAGCGCTCAGGCGGCGATAGATCGCCATCTCGCGCTCGAACCGGTCGCGGGCCTGGCGCAGCTCGCCGAGGTTGTAGAGCGCGTAGCCGACCTTGTTGTACGCGCGGGCCAGCTCGGCCTGCGCCTCGACGTCGCCGGGAGCGCGGCGGGCGAGCTCCTCCTTCACCGCCCGACTGACTTCGTAGTGGCCGAGGGCGTCTTTCGGCTGATTCTTGGCCTCCAGGATCAAGGCCACGCCGCTGTGCCCGTACGCACGCTCGAGCTGATACTCCCGGTTCTTCGGATCGAGCGCCGCCAGAGCATCGCCGTCCTTCATGTAGGCAAGCATGTGCCCCAGGGCCTCGTCGTTCTTCCCCTGCAGGCGCAGGCTGTTCCCGAGGAAGAAATGCGCGGCGCCGTGGACCAGCAGAACCCGCGGGTTCTTCGGCTCGCGTTTGAGCGCTCCATCCGCCAGACGCAGCGAACGCTGGAACAAATCCATGGCCTCGGGGGTCTTCCCCTGCTCCTCGCGCACCTCGCCCAGCTGGTTCAGCGCCTTTGCCGTGCGCGCGAGCTCATCGCCGGTCATCGTCTCCGGATCGAGGGCGTCGACGTACTCCACGGCCCGCTTGCCGACGTCGTCGAGGATCTCCAGCCGCCCGACTTTTCTCAGCTTCCCGCGCAGGTCCCCGAGCATGAACTCGATCAGATCCTCGGCCTGCGCCCGCGCCGCGACCGCCGTCGCCCGCTCCCGCCGCAGATCGACCGTGTACCGCCACGCGCCGATCAGCAGGATCGCCACCACTGCCGCCACGAGCGCGCGACGGGCGATGCGCTGCGGCTTGTCGGCCAGGTAGCGCAGCCGGCGCACCGCCTCCACGGCCGTGGGCCGGTCGGGTGGGGCGAACTGCTTGAGGCTGTTGATCAGCGCCGTCACGTCTCCCGGCGCGCCGGTGACCGCACGGGTCTGCCCGCGGGCGACGCGGATGATCACCTCGCGCGCGGTGAGGTCGGGCGGGTGGGGATCCTCGCCGGTGAAGAGCGTCTGCAGCAGGAGCCCGAAAGAGAACATGTCGCTGGCCGGGGTCAGGGTCTCGCCGCGGGCCTGCTCGGGGCTCATGAAGAGCGGCGTGCCGAGGGTGATGCCGATGGCGGTGGCGAGATCGGGGCGGCGGCTCGGCGACGGCGAGTCGTCCAGCTCCTCGATCGGCATGACCACGGTCATGTCGCTGCTCTGGGGGTCGCCGTTGCCGGGCCGGACCGGCAGGCGCACGGCCTGGAAGCGGTCCGAGGAACGGCTCCGGGCCGCTCCTTTGAGCCAGCGGGCCAGGCCGAAGTCGAGGACTTTGACCTCTCCGCTCCTGGTGAGCATCACGTTCTCGGGCTTGAGATCGCGGTGGACGATGCCGGCGCGGTGGGCGGCCACCAGCACCTCGGCCACGGCCATGGCAATGCGCAGTTTCTCGCTGCGCGAGAGGCCCTCCTGCAGCACGTCCTGCAGGGTCCGCCCGTCGATGTACTCGAGCACGAGCAGGTCGACGTCGCCGCTCTCGATGTAGTCGTGGATGCGGCAGATGTTCGGGTGGTCGAGCCGGGACAGGGCCCGGGCCTCGCGCAGGAGCCGCTCGCGCGCCTCCTCCTCGAGGCGCTGATCCGGCTGGAGGACCTTCAGGGCGACCTTGCGCTCCAGCTTGTCATCGAAACCGGCATAGACATCCCCCATCCCGCCCTGTCCCACGGCATGGGTAACGCGTATGTGACCGAACCGTCGGCCGATGAGCTCCATGGAGACCCCGTTTTGCTGTCTTGGAAAACCCTTGGGATTGTAGCAGTTGGGGACGGAAAAAAATGGGCTCAGATGCGCGAGTTTACAAAGTGGGCGGTGAGCTCGGCGGCCAGGACCAGCTCGAACGGGACGTGCACGAGCGGATGGATGGCGTTGTAGGTGTGACTGGCCCGCCCGATGACCGCCAGGTTGGCCTCGCGGGCATGCGCGGCGATCAGCCGCCCCTCGTCCGGCGTGACGCTCTCGTCACGGCCGCCGTGCACGACCAGCAGCGGCAGGGCCAGGCGCTGGGCGGCGGCGAGGATGTCGAGCTGCTCGCGGTGGGCCTCGTAGTCGTCGAGGATGGCCGGGGACATGCGCATGACCTGTTTCGTGCGGGCGTTGATCACGTCGTAGTGGCCGTCTTTGCGCCACTGGCGCTTGGTGGCGTCGTCCCAGCGGTCGGCGTGGGCGATCGGGCTCCAGACCGCCACCCCGCGCAGGCGGGGCACCTCCTCCGCGCCGAGGAGGGCGATGCCGCCGCCGCGGGAGTGGCCGAGGAGGAAGGTCGGCAGCCCGCGGGCGTGCTGCTGGGCATAGCGGACGACCTTGCGCAGGTCGGCGAGCTGGATCGAGTAGGTGTCGCCGGCGAAGAGATCGAGCCGGCTGAACGTCTCCGGGTCGTCGCCGATGCCGGAGCGGGACATGTTGAAGCGGCACACGGCGATGCGGTGCCTGGTGAGGTAGCTGGCCAGCCAGGGGAAGAACCCCCAGTCCTTGAAGCCCTTGAAGCCGTGGACGACGACCACCAGAGCGCGCGCGTCGGGCGGCGCGTCGAGATTGCCGCGGATGGGTAGACCTTCGTCGGAGTCGATCGTGAAATGCATCGATCAGACGTTGAAGCGGAACAAGATCACGTCCCCGTCCTTCACCTCGTAGTCCTTCCCCTCGCTACGCATCTTTCCTGCCGCTTTCGCGCCCTGCTCCCCGCGAAGGGAGATGTAGTCGTCGAAGGCGATGGTCTCGGCGCGGATGAAGCCGCGCTCGAAGTCGCTGTGGATCTTCCCCGCGGCCTGGGGGGCCCTCGAGCCGCGATGGATGGTCCACGCCCGGGCCTCCTTCGGCCCGGCGGTGAAGAAGGTCTCGAGGTCGAGAAGCTTGTAGGCCGCGCGCACGAGCGCGTCGAGGCCGGGCTCCTCGAGGCCCATCTCTTTCAGGAACCCGGCGCGCTCGTCGGGCGGCAGCTGGGCGATCTGGGCCTCCAGCTCGCCGCAGATGACCACCACCTCGCCGCCCTTCTCCTGGGCCACGCGCCGCACTTTGCCGAGGAGCGGAGTTTCTTTTCCGAGGTCATCCTCGGAGACGTTGGCGACGTAGAGCACCGGCTTGAGGGTGATGAGGTTCAGCTCCGCCAGCGCGGCCTGCTCCTCCTCGGAGAGACCCGCGGCGCGCAGCGGCGTCCCCTTCTCCACCGCGGCGATGGCCTTCACCAGCGCCGCGGCCTGGGCGGCATACTCCTTCTGCCCAACGCGGGCCAGACGGCCGACGCGCTCGTTCCGCTTGCTCAGCGCGTCCAGGTCGGCCAGGAGCAGCTCCGTCTCGATCACCTCGATGTCGCGCTCGGGATCGACCGCGCCCTCGACGTGGACCACGTTCGGATCCTCGAAGCAGCGCACGACGTGCAGGATGGCGTCGGTCTCGCGGATGTTGGCCAGGAACTGATTGCCCAGCCCCTCTCCTTTCGAGGCCCCGCGCACCAGACCGGCGATGTCAACGACCTTCAGATCGGTGAAGATCGTCTGCTTGCTCTCGGCGAGCTTCGCGATCTCCACCAGGCGCGGATCGACGACCGGAACGATGCCCACGTTCGGCTCGATCGTGCAGAACGGATAATTCGCGCTCTGCGCGCCAGCGGCGGTGAGGGCGTTGAAGATGGTGGATTTACCGACGTTGGGAAGACCGACGATGCCTACGGAAAGACCCATGCGCGCGCGCTAACCGGAGAGGCGTCAACACGATTCCAGCATGCGCCGGGCCCCTTCCACCGCCCCGATCAACCCCACCTGCTCGTTGGTGATCAGGTCCACGGGAATGGTCTCCATCAGCTCGCGGAAGCGGCCCTTGCGCAGGAAGGCCTCCACGAAGCGGCCGTCGGTGAAGCGGTGGACGTTCTTGGCCGCGATGCCGCCGGCGAGATACACGCCGCCGCGCGCCAGAACGTGCAGGGCCATGTTCCCCGCCTCGGAGCCGTAGACGTCGACGAAGATCTCGAAGGCGCGTACGGCCCGGGGATCGCCGCGGTCGGCGCGCTCGGCGATCTCGGCCGGGTCGATCTCCTCCCCGCCGAGGAAGGTAAAGATGTTGACCAGTCCCATCCCGGAGAGCACGCGCTCCCAGCTCACGTGTCCGTAGCGCTCGTGGAGCTGCACGAACAGCGCGGCCTGTTCCTGATCCTGCGGCGCGAAGTCGGCGTGGCCGCCCTCGGTGGGCAGAACCTGCCGGCCCATGACGATGGCCTCGCCCAGTCCTGTCCCCGCCCCGAGGATGCCCATCGGCGCCGAGCGGTCGCGCGGCGCGGCGTGGAGCGGGAGCAGGTCGTCGGGGCCGAGCAGCGGTACGCCGAGGGCCACGGCATAGAAGTCGTTGATCAGCGAGACCCGGGGGATGGAGAACTCGCGCGCCAGCGCACGCTCTTCGATCTCCCAGTGCAGGTTCGTGACCCCGGCGTGCCCGCCCCACACCGGCCCGGCCACGGCGAAGCAGGCCGCGTCCACCGGCCCGGGGTCGAACGCGCGCAGGAGATCGTAAAACGATGCATAGGTGCCGCTGTCATAGCGCTCGTCCCGCCCGATCGAGCCGTCCGGCTCAATGCAGCGCAACAGGGTCTTCGTCCCGCCGACGTCGCCCGCGAGCAGTCGCATGGCGGCGCAGTGTACAGGAGGGGATCATGGGACCTCCTAAGTTGCGCGACTATACTTCCGACAACGCGGCGGTCGGATCCGCCCTGTAAGCGGACCCTGGCATGACCGTAGAAGACGATTACAAGCAGCACGCGCCGCTTCTGCGTGAGATTGCGGAGAAGAAGTTCAATATCCCGCCGTCCGACGCCGAGGGGCTGGTCAATGAGGTCTTCACGGCCTACCTCCTGGGCCGCACTGTCGTGCGCGACTCCAAGAAATGGCTCATTGGCGCGATCTGCCACGCCAGCCGGGCCTGGTGGCGCGCCGCGGCCAAAACGACCTCTCTGCCACCGGACGTTGCCGATTACGTCGATCCCATCTCCGGCGGACTGGAAACGCGCATTGTGGACCGCGTCACCATGGCTGCGGCCCTCCGCAAGATCGATCCGAAATGCCGCGAGGTCCTGGACCTCTATTACGGCCACGGTTATTCGGCCGCGGAGATCGCCAAGCGCCTCGGCACCACCACGGGCTACGTCATGCAGCTCCTGCACACCTGCCGCAAACGCGCGCGCAAGGCGTTCGATGATTTGAAGAAGAAGGACACGGACGAGTAATTACCCGGCGGCCGCGCGCTCTTCGGCGTCGAAGAGCTCCTGAAGGCGCGTCGTGACCTCGCCGCGGCGGCTGTTCCCGATCACCCGGCCGTCGATCTCCGTCACCGGCATCACGCTCTGGGTGGTCGAGGTGATGAAGGCCTCGTCGAGGTCGAACAGCTCGGCCTCGCGCAGGGGGCGCTCGTCGACGCGGATCTTGGCCGCCAGAGCAAGGCTGATGACGTGATCGCGGACGACGCCGGGGAGGATGTGCTCGTCGAGCGGATGGGTGATGATCCTCCCGCTTCGGACGGCAAAGAAGCTCGAGCTGGCGCCCTCACGCACGACTCCTTCGTCGAGCAGGATGGCCTCGTCGGCACCCGCACGCTGGGCCCTCTTCTTGGCGATGGCATTGCCGAGCAGGTTCGCCGACTTCACGTTGCACGCCTTCCAGCGCAGGTCGCGGGTGGTGATGACGCGGATGCCGCGCTCCTTCTTCGCCGGGTCGGGGAACTTGAACCGCCGCGAGTACATGACCGCGGTCGGCTCGGCGTCGTCGGGCCAGAAGTGCGCGCGCGGGCTCACGCCGCGCGAGACCTGCGTGTAGACGATGCCGTCGTCGAGCTTCGTCCGGCCGAGCAGTTCGGACACCGTGTTCACGAAGGACTCTTCGTCCCAGGGCACGCGAATCTCGATCTCGCGCAGTCCCTGCTCCATCCGCCGGAAGTGATCGCGGGCGAAGACCGCCCGACGGCCGAGGAATTTGAAGACCTCGTACACGGAATCGCCGAACTGGAAGCCGCGGTCCTCCACATTCAGCACCGGCTCGTCGGTGGTGGTGAAGCGGCCGTTGATGTAGAGCACGTCCCCCATCACTTCACCTCGAACGACTTCACGATCACGACCGTCCGGTCGTCCTCGTCTTCCCTCCCCCACTTGGCGACGCGGGCGAGCACTTCCTGGCCGATGTCCTGCGCCGAGCGCTGGCGGTTCGTGCGCACGACGCGCACCAGGCGGTCGATGCCGAACTCGCGCTCGTTCTTGTCGTGGGCCTCGATGATGCCGTCCGAGTACAGGCAGAGGAGATCGCCTATCTCGAGCTTCACGAAGCCGCGGGTGTAGGTGGCATCGGGAGTCGGCCCGAGGACCGGGCCGCCGTTGCGGAGAAACTCTTCCTTGCCGCTCTTGCGGAGAAGGAACGGCGGATTGTGACCGGCGTTCGAGTAGATGAGGATGCCGCCCGTCTCCAGCTCGCCATAGAAGAGCGAGACGAACTTCGTCGTCAGGCGGCCGCGGTGGATGATGTGGTTCAGCTTCTCCAGCGTGCGGATGATCTTGAAGTCGCGGTCGGTGGCCATGCGCAGGCCCATGTAGATGTCGCGCACGACCAGGGCCGCGGGCAGGCCGTGGCCCGAGCCGTCGGCGATGGCCAGGCCGAGGACGTTGTCGGAGATGGGGATGAAGTCGTAGAAGTCGCCGCTGACGATCTCCGCCGGCACGGTCCGGCCCCAGATGTCGTACCCCGCGTACTGCGGGACGCGCTGCGGCAGGATGGACTGCTGGATGCGCTGGGCCTCGACGATCAGCGACTCGAACCGCTGCGCGCGCAGCTTCTGGTTGATCGCGTAGCGGACCAGGTTGAGGGAGAAGAGGATGTCCTCCCGCCCCAGCGCCGGCGAGACGTTGAAGGCGATGATGTAGTCCTCGTCCCCGACCGCGATCGCGCAGAACCGGCGCGCGCCGAGGCGCTGTTCGAGGGTGATGTCCACCCCCGGATCGCTGGGGTCCATGACCACGATCCCGTTCTCGATCACCAGCTCGATGGGCTTGTAGTCCATGGGGACGTCGATCCCCAGCTCCCCGTGATGCGACTCCCCGAACCGCTCTACCAGCTCGTACGACTCGTCCCGGGCCTCGTACACCCGCCCGCCTGTGATGCCCAGCTCCTCGCGGAAGTTGAGGGCGATGGTCTCCGCGATCTGGGCCACGGTGGTGGTGGTCGACTCGGTGGTGTCGATCTGCTCGAGGGTGCGCTCGACCTGGGTGAGGAGGCGTTTGTAATCCATGGACTACTTGCGGGTGCCTTGTGAGCGGACGCGCGCGATGCGTGCGTCTTCATAGCGCTCGCGATCAGCTGCGAGCTCTTCGATCGAGCGGAATTTCGCGACACCGCGCGGGATACCGAGCGGACCGGCAACCCGGGCCATGCTCAAAACGAAGCGCAGACGGCCACCGATGTTTCGATCGCCGAAATACTCCCACGCCTCTGGCATGTCTTCCACCCGCCGATATTTGTGAACCGGCATCACTCCTCCGCGAGATCGAATTTTCGCCGCAGCTTGTCGGCGTCAATTCGGTCTTTATACCGAACCGTGTCTTTCTTCATCTCGTACAGCTGACGAGGAGTCACGACCCGGATGGAAACCCCCTCCAGCTCTTTGACCTCCCACTCGAGTTTGTCGTACGGGTAAACCTCGCCGAGACGCGTCAGGAAGTCGATCGTGAAATCATCGACCGGCGGACCATAGCGTACCGAGGGGTAGTCGCCGAGAAGGTCCTCCGCGGTGATCTCGTCGATGTACGGATCGTCCCAGACGCGCCGGAGTGCTCGTTTCAGACGCTCGATGTTTTCCACGGACGGAGCGATGAAAAAGTCTGCGTCCTCGGTCAGGCGTGGGAGCGCGTGCACACCCATGGCGATCGCGCCGAAGGTGATGTACTCCACACCCTCCTCGTTCATTGCCCGCACCAGTTCCAGCAGCTTATCGAGATCGACCATCCCTACCGCAACTCTACCCCATCCACCTCATACGGCACCTTCACTCCCAGCGCCGCCAGCACCGTGGGATACACGTCCCCGATGTACGGCGCGCGTCCGTCCTGCAGCTTGCGGTTGGTGAAGAAGATGCCTTTGACGATCTCGGGGTCGACCGAGCAGTGATCGCCGCTCCAGACGTTCTTGTTGTCCTCGAAGACCTGCTTCGGGACGCCGCCCAGGGAGGTTTGCCAGGAGACGCGGTAGCCGTCGTTGTTCATGACGAAGAGGTCGGGGATCATGTTCGGGTCGAATTTCTTGTAGGCCTCCTCCCGGGTGACCACGCGGCGGACGGGGTGCGCGTTGGTCTCGGGATCGACCATCGCGACGAGGCGCTCTTTCAGCTCCTTCTTGAGGGCGTCATATGCGGCGCCGGGCTCGACGATGCCCTGGGCCTCGCGGCCTTTGAGATTGACGTACACCTCGCCGAGGCCCATGGCGTAGGCCCTGGTCTTCGACCAGTCGACGTTCTCCCAGAACTGGCCCTGGTCGAAGAGCATCTCCACGTTGCGGTCTTTGACCTGCACGCCGGCTTTGAGGGTCATGTAGCCGTTCATCACCAGCCAGGTGTTGTAGTGGACGTGCCGGCGGTAGGAGGCGAAGCCGTGGTCGGACGCGACCAGGAGCACGGCGTTCTTCTTCTCCGCGGCGGCCATGGCGTCGCCGACGATGGCGTCCATGACCTGGTAGGCCTTCAGCAAGGCGTCGCCCCACTGCGCGGCGAGCTTGGCGTCATACGCGGGGTGCTGCGGATCGACGATGCGCCAGAAGACGTGGCCGACGCGGTCGGGGAACTCGAAGCACTGCACGATCAGGTCGTCGTCGCGCCCCAGAAAGTCCCGGAACATCTTCCGCGACTGGGCCACCGTCCACTCCATGTCGTCCCAGAAGATCTGCTCCGTCGCGAAACCCTCGGAGATCGCCCATGTATCGATCTGCCAGCCGATGGTCTTGTACAGCCCCTGCTCTTTTGCGATTTGAGGCGCCCAGTCGCCCGGCGTGGAGATGCGGAAGCCGGGCGGGAGGTGGCGCGGGTCGAAGTTGATCGGCGACAGGTAGAGCTTGATCTCCGGCTGCACCGCGAGGAGGTGGAAGCGGCTGATGCCGCGCACCTTGATCAGCGGATTGAAGGGAAAGACGAAGTCGACCCAGCCTGTCCACTGCCCCGGCCGGAGGGTGTGTTTCTGCCCGCTCACCTCCAGATCGATCGAGTTGCGGTCGTCGGCCACGGTGATGGTCATGGGGATGGAGATGTAGGGCGGCTCCTTGAACAGCTTGTTCGGCGGGCCCTGGATCTTGGTCTGGATGACGCCTTTGTTGTCCTCGAGTTGCACGACCTCGATGGAGAACTCGTTCGTGCCGCTGCGCTGGAAGTCGAGCTCGGACGTGAAGTAGAACGGCTTGCCGACGCGCGCGGAGATGTCCGGGACGCCGAGGCCGGAGAGCATGTGGCCTTCATGAAAATCGGTTGCGGGGAACGTGACCGGGACGTGGACGACCGTCGCCTTTTTCCCTGCACTGGCCGCGGCTTCCCAGAAGGGGATGCCCTGACGGCGGTTGACGACCGCCGGACGTGTCGACGGGATGTACTTCTTCACGGCGAAGAACACGGCGGCGCCGAGGGCGACGCCGAGGAGAAGAACGATCACGCCGCCGAGACGGCGGCGCCACACGAGGAGAAGAGCCGCGATGATGGCGAAAAGCAGCAGCACGGCGGCGGCGAAGACGACCGGGTTGCGCTCGCCGAGGAGCAGCGGCTCGGTGGTCTCGTCGAAGGCGGCGAAGACCGGGAGATAGGTCTTCGGGTCGCGGCGGAGGAAGTCGAAGATGCCGGTGCGGCCGGGATCGATCCCGGTCGAGAACGTCGACCACGACACCGGCGTCTGGGCAGGTGTCGTGGGCAGGAGCGGCCGGTACGTACCGGTCGCGCGGAGCTTCGCCAGGTTGGGAAGCTTGCCCTCGTTCATCCAGCGCTCGGTGTAGCGGGCGTCGACCCCGTCGAAGCCGAGGACGATCACTTTCTGCTGGGCCTGTGCCCCCACCGCGGCCGCCAGCGCGGCGACAAGCACGAGTCTTCTGAGAAACATACGGGGCGCATGATACAAGGCACCCGTCTTGTAAAGACCGCAACGGAGGAGTAACAGTATGAAAATGCGTCACTTGATCGCGCTCGCGACCGCCTTTGTGGTCATTCTCGCCGCATGCGGCGGCGGCGAGAAGAAGGCGGCAGGCGGAGCCGACGAGAACCGCCTCATCACCATGCTGCAGAGCAGCCCGACCAACCTCGATCCCCGGGTCGGCAACGACAACGCCTCCGGGCGCATCTTCGATCTCTGCTGCCGCGGCCTGATCCAGGTCACGCCGGAGATGGACTACGCGCCGGATCTCGCCGACCGCTGGGAGACGCCCGACGACAGGACGATCATCTTCCACCTCAATCCGAACGCGAAGTTCCACGACGGCCGCCCGGTCACCGCGCAGGACGTGAAGTGGACCTACGAGTCGGTCATCAACCAGCAGGTCACGAACTCCAAGGCCTCGGGCTATTCCGCGGTCGACAAGATCGAGGCGCCCGACGCGCACACGGTGGTCTTCCGGCTCAAGGAGCCGAACGGCGGCCTGTTCGACAATCTCAACCTCGGCATCGTCCCGACGGGCGCGGACGCGAACGCCTTCAAGACCAAACCGATCTCCTCCGGCCCGTACAAGGTCGTGGACTTCAAGACCGATCAGGTCGTGGAGCTGGAGGCCTTCGACGGCTGGCATCGCGGCGTGCCGAAGATCCGCAGGATCACCGTGCGGGTCGTTCCCGATGACACGACGCGCGTGCTCGAGCTGCGCCGCGGCACGGTCAACTTCGAGGTCAATCAGATCCCCTTCGAGAACGTGGCCGAGTTCGAGAAGAACGCCGACGTGCAGGTGGTCAAGAAGCCCGGATCGGTCTGGCAGTACCTCGCTTTCAACCTGAAGGACCCGATCCTCTCGAAGGTGCCGGTGCGCCGGGCCATCGCCCACGCCATCGACCGCCAGCGCATCTGCCAGGACCTGTTGCGCGGGCACTGTATCCCCGCGGACACGATGTTCGGGCAGGGACACTGGGCGCGCGTGGAGGGTCTGCCGGCGTATCCCTACGACCTGAATCGCGCCAAGCAGCTCCTCGACGAGGCCGGCTACAAGGATCCGGACGGCGACGGACCGCAGCCGCGGTTCTCGCTCACGTTCAAGACCTCCACGAATGCCGAGGCCAATCTGCGCGCGGAGATGATCCAGCAGATGCTGCGGCAGGCCGGAATCGACGTGAAGATCCAGGCCAGCGAGCTGGGGACGTTCCTCGAGGACATCGGCAAGGGCAACTTCCAGATGTACTCGCTCAGCCGCAACGGCATCGGCGATCCCGACTTCTACTACATCATCTTCCACTCGGCGAACTTCCCGCCCGAGGGACAAAACCGCGGCTACTACAGCAACCGCAAGGTGGACCAGCTGATCCTGGAGGGGCGCTCGACCTTCGACCGGAACAAGCGCAAGCAGATCTACGGCGAGATCCAGCGCATCCTGCAGGAGGACCTGCCCTACGTGTCGCTGTATCAGCAGACCAACGTGGCCATCATGGACAAGGACCTGCAGGGCTACACGATGTATCCGGCCGGCTTCTGGCTCGGCCTGCCCCAGATGAGCTTCAAGTGATCGATTTGCAGACGGCCGTCATCCGCCTGGCGATCGCCATCGCCTTCGGGGCGGTGATCGGCATCGAGCGGGAGTGGCGGCAGAAGCATGCCGGCCTGAAGACGATGACCCTGGTGGCCATCGGCGCCGCGGCGTTCGCGATGATGTCCGACACGTTCGGCCCGAACAATCACAACCCGGGGCAGATCGCCGCGGCGGTGGTGGGCGGCATCGGATTCATCGGCGCGGGCGTGATCATGCACCGCGGCCTGACCGTCCAGGGCGTGACCACCGCGGCCACGCTCTGGGCGGACGCCAGCATGGGCGTCGCCGCCGGCCTCGGCCAGGTTCG
Organism: Thermoanaerobaculia bacterium; assembly: GCA_044866315.1. Classification (GTDB taxonomy): domain Bacteria; phylum Acidobacteriota; class Thermoanaerobaculia; order Gp7-AA8; family Gp7-AA8; genus QHVT01. The sequence continues at coordinate 16,763 of JBIOTX010000071.1, forward strand.
GCTGGCGGTGATCATCACCGCCGGGATCGTGATCGTCCAGTTCATGTTCCGCCGGATCGAGATGGGCATGATCCGGATCGCCAGGCCCCACGGCCGGGCCGGCCGCTTCGAGCTACGCGTGGACTGCGATGGCGAGAGCACGCCGGTGGTGAACGAGATCTGGCGGCGTCACGCGGACGAGCTGGGGCTCGCGCCCCTACGCCGGTCGATCGTGCGCGGGCCGGAGCACGTCACCCTGCGCGTGGTTCTGCGTGCGGGCGAGAAGATGGACGTGTCGGCGCTGGAGGAGACACTCGTCGCACTCGATGGAGTGCGACGAGTGGATGTGCGGCATCTGGGGGTGGAAGAAGAGGATTAATACTCTCCGCAAACGGTCTCGATCAGGATCGCGCAGACCTGATACGGGTCCATGTTCGCGGCAGGACGACGGTCCTCGAAGTACCCCTTCCCCGTATTGGCCGTGGCCATCGGGATGCGGACGGACGCGCCGCGATCGCTGATGCCCCAGCGGAACTGGTGGATGGGGGCGGTCTCGTGGAGGCCGGTCAGGCGCTCCTCGTTGTGCGCGCCGTAGACCTTGATGTGGTCTTCGTGGCGCTTCTCGAGCTTGCGCATGGCCTCCTCGATGACCTTCATGCCGCCGTCCTCGCGCATGGTCTTGGTGGAGAAGTTCGTGTGCGCGCCGGCGCCGTTCCAGTCGCCCTTGACCGGCTTCGGATACAGGGTCGCGCTGACGCCGAACTCCTCGCCGATACGGTACAGGAGCCAGCGCGCGAGCCAGAGCTCGTCGGCGATGTCGGGCGCGCCGACGGCGCCGACCTGGAACTCCCACTGCGCCGGCATGACCTCGGCGTTGGTGCCGTAGATGTGAATGCCGGCCCGGACGCAGGCGTCCGCGTGGGCCTCGACGACCTCGCGGCCGAAGACCTCGTCGCTGCCGACGCCGCAGTAGTAGCCGCCCTGCGGCGCGGGGAATCCGTGATCGGGCCAGCCCAGGGGGCGGTTGCCCTCGAAGAACGTGTACTCCTGTTCGATGCCGAACCAGGGGTCGTGCTCCTTGTACTTCTCGGCCACCTCGCGCAGGTGCGCGCGGGTGTTGCTCCAGTGCACCGAGCCGTCCGGATTGAGCACCTCGCAGAGCACGAGCACGTCGTTCTCGCGGTGCAGCGGATCGGGGACGACTTTCGCGGGGCGGAGCAGCAGGTCGGAAAAGTGACCGCTCGCCTGGTACGTGCTCGATCCGTCGTAGCCCCACTCGGGGATGTCGGAGAGCTTTTTGACGGGGGCGTCGAGGATCTTCGTCTTCGAGCGAAGCTTCGCCGTCGGCCTCTGTCCGTCGATCCAGATGTACTCAGCGGTGATCTTGGCCAATGTGAATTACCTCCTGATGGTTCGGAAAATGCGGGAAAGGATGGCTGAAAAAAGGATGGGTGAAGATAGCAGAAAACGATGCCCCGCTACACCGCATCCGAGAGCTGTCCGCCGGAAGCGGGGACGAGCGTCTCGTCCCACACCACGACCTGATTCTTGCCGAGGGATTTGGCGCGGTACATGGCCACGTCGGCGCGGCGGAGGAGCTCGCTCTTCTCCAGCTCCGGCGAGGCGTCGCGCCACAGCTCGGGCTTGTAGCAGGCCACGCCGATGGACGCGGAGAGGATCCCGCTGAGGCGGACCGGCGGCATGCTGAAGCCCCACTCCCGGTCCAGGAAGGTCGTGGCCTCGATGGTCCGGCGGATGTCCTCGCAGATCCGCAGCCCCTCGTCGAGCGAGGTGTCGGGCAGGATCATCACGAACTCGTCGCCGCCGTAGCGCGAGACCGTGGCGTCGGGCCGCTGCACGAGGCGCTTGAGCAGAAAGCCGACCTCGCGCAGGACCTGGCTGCCGGCCAGGTGGCCGTGGCAGTCGTTCACCCACTTGAAGCGGTCGAGGTCCATGAACAGCAGCACCGCGTTCTGGCCCGTCCTGCGCGCCTCGCCGAGGGTCTCGGTGAGGCGGACGTGGAACCAGCGGTCGTTGTAGAGGCCCGTGAGATCGTCCTTCTTCGCCAGCTCGTGGGCGCGCTTGGCGTCGAGCGCGTTCTGCAGGGTGAAGGACGTGTAGCCGGCGAAGATCTCCAGCAGGGTCATGTCCCGCTGGGTGAAGCTCTTCCCTTCCAGCCGGTTGATCAGCTCCAAAACGCCGCAGACGTGCTTGCCGATGTAGACCGGCACGGCCACCACGGAGTGAGTCTTGTGGCCGAGGGCCTGGTCGATGTTGTTGTAGAAGTAGGCGTCGTGGTCGACGTCGGCGGACAGATACGGCGTACCGGTCTGATAGACCCGGCCGACGATGCCGTGCTGCGCGGAGAGGCGGTGCCCGACCAGATTGCGGCTGGCCTCCCCGAACGTGGCGATGAACACCAGCTCGTTGTCCTTGCGCGAGGCCACCTTGCGGAACGGATCGTCGAGAAGGATCGAGCCCGACTCCGAGGGGACGAACTCATTGGCCCGCTGGAGGATCTGCCGCAGCACGAGGTCGAGGTCGACTTCGTCCCTGAGCGAGAGCCCGGCCTTGTGCCGCTCGAGGAAGCGCTCCATCTGCGGCGGTTCGAGTGAGTGAACCTGGATCATTGCGGGACCATTGAATTATAGGCCCGATCCGGCCTCCCCCTCTTCCGCGGCCCGGGCCTCGACTTCGAAGGAGATACGCCGATATGCGCCATAGATCGACCGCTCGCTTCTGAGGTGCATCACGAACTCGGTCGCATAGCGCAGGAGGAACAGCACCAATCCGTGCTGGTGGACCTGGCGCACGTGGGTGAGCTCGTGACGCAGGAGCCGGTCGAGAACCTCCTGCGAGTGCTCCGCCATCTCCGGGCTCAGGAAAATGCGCCGCGAAAGGGTGATGGCCGCGACGCCTCTGAAGAGGAACGGCCTGAGCCACCACGGATAGCCGACGCGCACGATCGCCCGCGACTCCACGATCGCAGCCTCGGTCGCAGCCGAGAATTTCATCCGCCTATAATCCGCCGCCATGCGCAAACTCGAACTGATTCTGCTCCTGGTGGTCTCCGCGGCCGCATTCGCCCAGCGCGACTTCAGCAAGGTCGAGGTGAAGGCGGAGAAAGTCGCCGGCTCGGTGTACATGCTCACCGGCATGGGCGGGAACATCGGCGCGAGCGTCGGCGCCGACGGGATCGTGGTCATCGACGATCAGTACGCGCCGCTGGCGCCGAAGATCGAGGCCGCGCTCGAGTCCATCACCGACAAGCCGGTCCGCTTCATCCTCAATACGCACTATCACGGCGACCACACCGGCGGGAACGAGTACTTCGGCAAGTCCGCACCGCTCGTCGCCCACGAGAACGTCCGCAAGCGCCTCGCCGCCGGCACCACCGCCTTCGGCCACGCCACCCCGCCCGCCCCCGCCGGCGCGCTGCCGATCGTCACGTTCAACGACACCCTGACCATTCATCTCAACGGCGAGGACGTCCGTGCCATCCACATGCCGCACGGCCACACCGACGGCGACGCGGTGATCTGGTTCACGAAGTCGAACGTGGTGCACATGGGCGATCAGTTCTTCAACGGCATGCTGCCCTTCATCGACCTCGAGAACGGCGGCAGCGTGCGCGGCCTCATGGCCAACATCGAGAAGGTGCTGGCGACCGTGCCCGACGACGCGAAGATCATCCCCGGCCACGGCGCGCTCTCCGACAAGGCCGGCCTGCGCAAGTTCCTGGACACGCTCAAGGCCACCCTGGCGGCCGTCCAGCAGGGCATCGCCGCCGGAAAGACCCTCGATCAGCTGAAAGAGGAGAAGGTGCTCGAGCCGTGGAAGCAGCTGGCCACGAGCTTCATCACCACCGACGTCTTCACGGAGATTCTCTACAAGGAGCTGACGACGAAGCGGTGACCCCTCACCCCCCCTGTCATCCCGAGCGTAGTCGAGGGACCTGGGCGGGAGGGGCGCCAAGCACATGCCTCGTGCCTCCCACCCGCCCAGGTCCCTCGCTCTCGCTCGGGATGACACGGATGAGGGGGGTCACCGCCGCTTGATCGACAGCGCCAGCTCGAACTTCGCCACCGGCTCGTCGCCGAGCTTCGACGGGACGGTGGCGACCACGTGCACCGTGGCCTCCTGCCGCTCCTCGCTCTCCAGCGCGCGCTTGATCAGGTCCTGAATCACCGGCCCGTCGTCGTTCGTGAAGTGCACCGCCCCCTCGGCGCGCTTGAAAAACTCCGCCTTGAGGTCCTTGAAGACGAACGACACCTTCTGCTTGCGCTGGATGACCAGGTTGAAGGCGATCAGGCCCGCGGCGACGTCGGCGCCCATGCAGAGCGTGCCGAGGTACATGGCGTGGATGTCGCGGCGGCGAGTGATGAAGTTCAACGGCACGCGGATCACGCAGCGGTCCGGCGTCAGCTCCAGCACCTTGAGGCGGATCAGCCAGAGCAGAAACACGTTCCGCAGGGACCAGAGGCGAACCATCGTCGTCGGTTTCACATCTTCACCTTCGCCGGATCCATCTTCCGCCGCGCGTACGGCGCGGTGATGCGCTCGTACACGGCGTCGGGCAGGTAGCGCATCACCCGCGTCACCATCGACATCGGCCGCGGGAACTCGATCACCCGTTTGCCGCGCTCCAGCCCCGCGGCGATGATCCGCGCGGCGCGGTCGGCGTCCATGAGGAACGGCATCTTGAACCGGTTCTTCTCCGTCATGGGCGTGGCGATGAAGCCGGGATTGACGGTCGTCACCCCGACGCCGTACGGCAGGAGCTCGATGCGGCTGGCCTCGAGGAACGACTGCACGGCGGCCTTGCTCGCCGAATAGGCGGCGGACGCCGGCAGACCGCGCAGGCCGGCAAGCGAGGCGACGCCGACGAAGCGCCCGCTCCGCCGCTCGACCATGGCCGGGATGACGGCATCGAAGAGATAGATCAGGCCGAACACGTTCACCCGCAGCACCCGCTCCACCTCGACGAGGTTGAACTTCGTGGCATGCCCGGGGATGCTCACCCCGGCGTTGGCGATGGCGAGATCGAACGGGCCGCCGAGAGTCTCGGCGGCGCGGCGCACGGCCTCGTGGACCGCGCTCGCCTCGATGACATCGCAGGCGATGGCCACCGCGTTCGTGCCCCGATCCTTCAGCTCCCGGGCGAGGTCGTCGAGCAGCTCGGTGCGCCGGGCCAGGAGCGCAAGCGCATGGCCGCGCCTGCCCAGCTCGCGCGCGAGGGCGAGGCCGATTCCGCTGGAGGCGCCGGTGATGATGGTGCGCATTGGGGACGTGATCGTATCGCACCGAGCCTACTACTCGATCCGCTTGGCCTCGTGGTCGCCGTTCTGGTGGAGGATCACCTTCGTTGCCTTGCCGCTCTCGTCGACGACGAACGTCACCTGGGCGTCGACGACCTTCAGGAAGAAGTCGCGCTCGGTCTCGGCGAAGAGCGGGAACTTCGGCTGTCCGGTGGCCTGGGTGAAGAGGGCGTTGCCCTCGCGGGTGAAGGTGAGGATGAAGCCCGGCGCGAGCTGGTAGCGGCCGACGTAGCGGTCGAGGATGGCCGGATCGACGGCGATCTCCTTGCGCTCCTTCGGCACCGGCAGCTGGCCCTCGAACCGCTTCGCGGTAATGTCCCGGCCGCCCTGGTGCAGGACGACGCTCGCCGCGCGGCCGCCGGCGTCGGGCTGGAACGTGAGCTGGGCGTCGACCACCTTCAGGAAGAAGTCGCGCTGGCTCTCCGGAAAGGCCTCGAATTTCGCCTGGCCCGTGGCCTGGGTGAAGAGGCGGTCGCCTTCGCGGGTGACGCTGAGGATGAAGCCCGGCCGGAGCTCGTAGTTGCCGACGTAGGCGTCGTAGATCTTCGGGTCGACCTTCACCGCCTTGCGCATCTTCCGCAGCGGCGCCGCGGGATCGAGCAGATGGCGGCCGATGTCGTCGACGCCGCCGGGCATGGTCATGTTCGACAGCACGACCACCCCCACGCGGGTCTTCGGATCGAAGCCGACGAAGGAGCGGTAGCCGCCGGTCCCGCCGTTGTGCCAGACGATCTCCGGGCGGTCGGGCGTGGTGAAGAAATGCCAGCCCAGAGCGACCTGCATGTCCGCGCCGGCCGGCTTGCGGTCCTTGAGCATCGCCGTCATCGCGGGCGACAGGGTCGTCCGGCGGAATCCCATCATCGCGCCGAGGAAGAGGAGCATGTCGTTCACCGTCGAGCGCAGTGCGCCTGCGCCGGCGAACGTCGGGAGGTCCCAGTTCGCCGTGGCCTCGCGCAGCTCGTTGTGGCCGACGGCGAGACGCGCCTTCAGCGGACCGGAGAGGGCGATGCTGGTGCTCTTCATGCCCAGCGGCTCGAGGATGCGCTTGCGGACGAGCGTCTCGTAGTCCATGTCGGCGCGGCGGGCCAGGATATGGCCGAGCAGGCCCGCGCCGAGGTTGGAGTACTCGTACTGGGCGCCGATGTCGCGCGGCAGCTCGTACGAGGAGAGGAAGGCGTACATCTGCTCGGTGGTGTAGTCGGCGTACGGATTGGCCGGATTCTTCGGCACGAAATTGGACGGCATGCGCGGAAGCGCCGAGGTGTGCGTGGCCAGGTCCTGGAGCGTGATCTTCCGGCCGCCGCGCTCCGGCACCTTCACCTCGGCCGGCAGGTACTTCGCGACCGGATCGCTGAGAGCGACCTCACCGCGGGCGACGGCGTCGGCGAGGAGCAGCGAGGTGAAGACCTTGGTCACCGAGCCGATCTCGAAGACCGTGTCGCCGCCCACCGGCTGCTTGGCGGTCAGGTCGCGCGCGCCGTAGCTGACGACCCTCCGGCCGGACGGATCGATGACGCCGACGACGATGCCCACGCCCTGCCCCGCGTCGACCCGCTCGGCGATGATCTTGCGGATCTCGTCGGAGGTCGGAGCGGCGGCGTGCAGCGACGACGCCGCGCAAAGGACGAGAAGAAAACGAATCGCGGTGCGCTTCATGATCACTCCCCCTCCCCATTGTCCTCGATCCCGCTGCTCACGGCGTTATGATCCGTGCATGTCGACGGCCACGAAGTCACGAGTGTCAGAGGCCGAGTTTCTCAGCCTGCCGGAATCGGTCGAGCGCATCGAACTGATCGATGGAGAGGTGATCGTCTCTCCCACCCCGCTGTTCTGGCATCAGGAAGTGCTTGGTCGTGTGGTCTTTGCGCTTCGTCGCTGGGCCGAGGGCCGTTCCGGAGTCACCATCGCGCAGGCACCGCTCGACGTGCGTTTCGCTCCGGGCCGCATCCTGCAGCCGGACGCGATGGTTTTTCTGGCCGCGATCGATCGCGAACAGCCGGGACCGATCACGCGCGTGCCGGAGATCTGCGTGGAAGTGCTCTCGGTGAACCGCGCATACGATCGCGTCACCAAACGGTTCGTTTACGGGAGCGCCGGCGTCGTCGAATACTGGATCGTCGATCCGGCAGGATTCGTGGAGGTCCGGTCCGGACCAGCGCTCGACCAGGAGGCAAGCATCACGGACCGGCTCACGTCGCCTCTCTTGCCGGATTTCAGTCTCGACGTGCCGAAACTCTTCACTCCCCGATGATCTTCACCATCACCCGCTTGTCCCGACGGCCGTCGAACTCGCCGTAGAAGATCTGCTCCCACGGGCCGAAATCGAGCTTGCCGTTGGTGATCGCCACGACCACCTCGCGTCCCATGACCTGGCGCTTGTGGTGCGCGTCGCCATTGTCCTCTCCGGTGCGGTTGTGATGGTAGCGCTCGGGGCTGGGGTCGTACGGCGCGAGCCACTCCAGCCAGCGCTTGTAGTCCTCGTGCAGGCCGCGCTCGTCGTCGTTGATGAAGACGCTGGCGGTGATGTGCATGGCGTTGACCAGGCAGAGCCCTTCCCGGACCCCGCTGGTCTTCACCTCGGCCTCGACCCGGGCCGTGATGTTGACGAACTCCATCCGCTCGCGGGTGTGAAAGGTCAGATGTTTCGTGTGCGATTTCATGGAGCCATCCGCTGCGCCCATTCCACCATAGAATGACCGCTCCGCATGGGCGTTCGAATCCGCCGCATCCTCATTCTGACCGTCTCCCTCGCCTACGTCGCGGCCATCGTTCATCGATTCCACTGGCTCGGCGGACCGTACTTCGATCTCTTTCCCGAGACGATCCAGGACCATGTCTGGCCTTCCCGTTTTGCGAGCGTCGACGCCATCGTCGCCTGCCGCGAGGCCGCCCCTCTTCTGCCGCGCGGAGCGGAGGTCACGGTGATCGCGCCGCAGGAGGCGCCGAATTACGATCCGACGCTCTGGCTGACCGGCCTGGGATTGCTGACCCGGCAGCGAGTGGTTCCGCCGAAATTCGAAGGAACGACCGCGGAGACGCTTCCCGACTACGTGGTCGCCGTCGGCCCACAACAGTTCCCGCATCCTTCCTACCGCCGGATCGCGGCACTTTCCAAGGGCTCCCTGTACGAAGTGAAACGATGACCACGGCGGACATCCTGGGCATCGTCGCCTATCTCGTCCTGCCGCTCATCGGCATCGCCGTGTGGCGATTCGATTTCGTCCGCTCGATGCCGCTGGCCGGAAGACTCAGTGTGGCAACGGCCGCCGGCTCATTGATCGTGGCCGTGACGATGGCCTTGCTGTCGTTCGCCGGCATCGAGTGGAGCCGCACGGTACTGCTGCCGTTGCTGGCCCTGTTCGTCATCGGCGGGATCGCCCTCATTCGGCGCGGCATCCCCACGGCGACGCCCTCCGCGCCGCCCGCGCGACCGTCGCGCATCGCACTCGCCGGCACGGCCATCTGCTGGCTCCTGACGCTCTACGGCACGATCAGCGCGCGCGAGAGCTGCGGCGATCTGCAATTCACCTGGGGGCCCAAGGCCATTCTCTTCTTCCGCGCAGGCGGACTCGACGGAGCGATCCTGCGTAATTACCCGATCCTGACCACCGACTATCCGCCGCTGATGATGCTCCTGTTCGCGTGGTCGAATACCCTTTCCCATCAGTTCTCCTGGTGGGCGGCGGTGCTCTCCTCGCCGCTGCTGCTCCTGGCGACGCTGGCGATTCTCCGGGTCTGGAGTGGGGATGATTTCGGGACGCTGCTGGTCGCGGCGACGATCGCCTACACCTACGCCGTCTCGTATCCGGCCGGCTGTGCCGAACCGATGCTGCTGCTGTTCGAGACCATGGCCATCGCCGCGCTCACCTTCCTGGACGACAATCCGCGGGCGCAGACGTTTTTCGCTACCCTCGGCGTGGCCGGGGCGGTGTGGACGAAGCTCGAGGGGACGACGTTTGCCATCGCCACGGTGCTGGCCATCCTCATCGTGCAGCGAAACCTCCGGCGCGCGGTCATCGTGGCCATTCCCGCGGCGTTGCTGGTCGGCAGCTGGATGGCGTTCGTCGCCCAGAACGAGATCTTCATGATGTATCGCGGGGCGGTGCTGCCGGTCTACTGGTCGGCGCTGCCGATCGCGCTGAAGACGCTGGCGAAAGTGGCCCGATTCCAGCTCTTCTGGCTCCCCTGGATCGTTCCGATCGTCCTCATCGCGTTCGGGAACATCCGCCGGGCCTTCTTGCCGCTGGTCATCGCCCTGTTGACCTCCGGCGCGACGGTCTACTTCTACATCCACTACTACGATCCCGTCTGGTGGATCGAAAGCTCCTCGCCGCGCGTGATTCTCACGCCGCTCCTCGCTCTCCTCATCGGATCGATGGCCGCGAGGAGAGACCGGCTTCACGTGTGAGTCGGCGGCTGGGGCACGGGCGGCCTGTTCGTCCGGTGCGGCTCCTCGACCGCGACCCGGTCGGCGGTGATCTCCCCGGTGGCGAGGTCCTCGCGCCCGAAGATCAGCACCTTCTCCCCGGGCAGGAGGTCGTCGACCTTCGACGGGTGGTGGGCGCGGTCGACGATGGTCAGGGAGTTGTAGCGGATGGCCGGGATGTCCCGCGTGCGGTCGTCGTCGTCGGGCGGGACCACGTGGATCAGCATGGCCTCGCGGTCGACGCGGATGATCATGCCGGAGATCCGGGCGGTCTTCTCGCGGCTGTCCTTCGGCACGCCGGAGCTGCACGCGGCGAGCAGCACGAGCGCGACGGCGAGGGCCTGGCGTTTCATTTCAGCGCAGGAAGTTGTACGCCTTTGGCCAGCACCTCCGCAAAAAGGTCGCCGACCTTGGCCACTCGGTTGGGCATCGTGCGGATGTTGTACTTGAGCGGATCGAGCTTCTTCGTGACCTCGCTCCACTTGAGCGGCGCGGAGACCGGCGCGCCGTCCATGGCCCGGAGCGAGTACGGGGCGACCACGGTCTTGCCGTAGCCGTTCTGCATGCAGTCGAGATAGAGCCGCCCGCGACGCTGGGACAGGCTGCGCTCGACGGTGATGCCCGGGACCTTCGCCGCCACCGCGGCGGCGATCGAGCAGGCGAAGTCGGCGGCGGCCTCGTGCGAGTAGCCGGGCGCGAGCGGGACGAAGACATGGATGCCGCGCTTGCCGGAAGTCTTCGGCACGCTCGGCAGCTCCAGGTTCTCGAGCAGCCGGCGCATCACCCCGGCGGCCTCGATGGCCTGCTCGATGCCCTTGCCTTTCGCGGGGTCGAGGTCGAAGAGCACCCAGTCCGGCTCTTCGAGCCTCGGCGCGCGCGAGGACCACATGTGCACGGTCAACACGGACATCTGCGCCAGCCAGCGCAGCGCATCGATGCTGTCCACGACCAGATGCTTGGCCTTCCCCGACTTGGTCGTGCGCGTCGGCGTCTCGATCACCGTCAGCCAGTCCGGCCCTTCCTTGCCGATGTTCTGGTGGAACCAGGACGGCTTGTCGATCCCCTGGTTCCAGTGCTCGAGCGCGAGCGGCCGGTCGACCAGCGCGCGAAGCATCGGCTCGGCCACGGCCTCGTAATACGCCGCGACGTCCGCCTTGCGGATGTTGTCGCGCGGATAGAGGAGCCGGTCGGGATTCGTGAGGTTGACTCGCGACCCCTCTGAGCCTGTGAGCCTGTGAGCCTGTGAGCCCCTCACCTTCACCGCCTTCTCCTTCACCACTTCCTTCACATTCTTATCCTCGCGCAATCCGAGGAACGCAGGATGGCGCAGGCGGTTGTCGCCCGTCCACTCGGTGAACGAGACCTGGGCCACCAGGCGCGGGCGGACCCAGATCGACTTGCGGTCGCGCGGCGCGTCCTTGACCGCGGGCTTGTCGATCACGTCCTTCGACAGCTCGCGCTTGAGCTCCGCGAGCATCTTCCCGGTGAAGCCGGTGCCGACCTTACCGGCGTAGTGCAGCGCGCCGTCGTCGCGGAGAACGCCGAGGTGAAGGGAGCCGAGCTCGCGCTCGGCGGCCTTGCTCGGAGACCAGCCGACGATCGCGAATTCCTGCTGGTTCTGGGCCTTGATCTTCAGCCACTCCTTCGAGCGCCGCGGCTCGTAAACCGAGGACTTGCGCTTGGCGATGATGCCTTCCCACCCGTCCGCGGACGCCTTCTTCAGCGCCTTCTCCCCCGGCGGCGGGAGCTGCTGGGAGATGGCGATGCCCGCGGGCGCCTTGGCGATGAGCTTCTCCAGGATGCGCCGGCGCTCCGCGTACGGCTTGCGGCGGAGGTCCTCGCCGTCGAGCCACAGGACGTCGAAGAGGAACATCTTCTCGTTCCCGCCCTGCTGGAGGAGCTGGAAGCGCGGCGCGCCCTTCTCGTCGAGGACCACCACCTCGCCGTCGACGACGATGTCCTTGGCCTTGAACTTCTTGAGGGCCGCGTACGTGCGCGGGAAGCGCGGCGCGAGATCGAGCTCGTTGCGGCTGAGCATGGCCACGTCGTCGCCGACGATCGCGGCCACGGCCCGGAAGCCGTCGTACTTCAGCTCGTACGCCCAGTTCTCCTCGCCGGGCGGCGGACCGTCGGCGAGCGTGGCCAGCATCGGCGGAAAGAGCTTCTTGAGCAGTTGTCGCGGTGTCATGGCGTCGGCGGCGGCAGCGGCGCGATCACGCGCACCTCGTCGAACCCTTCGGTCATCGACGGCGGGACCATCTTCTTGGCCGTGACGAAGATGGCCACGTCCGGCACGCGCGCCTTTCCCTCCCGCTTGCGGTTGCGCGCCACGGCGTCCTTGACCGTGGCCTCGAAGTAGTACGCGACCACGCGCGCGCCGTGCCGGCGCCCCAGCTCGATCAGCGGCAGCCGCGCGGCCGGCGTGGGATGGGTGTTGTCCACCGCCACCGACCGCCCCGCGGCCAGCGCCGCGCCGATCAGCTGCTCCTGCTTCGCGTCCCGATTGCGCGCGTTCGGCATCAGATCCTTGCTCACATGCACGTGCGTTGCCGCGAGATGGGTGTGATAGTACGTGGACTTGCCGGAGGCCTGCAGTCCAATAAAGACGATCAGCTCTGGTGGCATAGTCTGCGCGCGGGAGGATGACATGAAGTGGGTGAAATGGTTCATCGCGGGCGCCCTGGCCGTGCCGCTGCTGCATCAGCCGGTGCTGTATATGTTCCACGCCATGGGCTGGGTCGACCGCGCGCCGTACTCGATGGAGCCGACCAAGCCGTTCGGCGTTCCGACGCTGATCTCGCTCTCGTTCTGGGGCGGCCTGTGGGGGATCCTCCTCGGGCTGGTGCTGTCGCGCATCCGCAAGCCGTCGGCCTGGTGGGCGACGGCGATCGTCTTCGGCGCGGTCGCGCCGACGCTCGTGGCCGGGTTCGTGGTCGCGCCGCTCAAGGGCCTGCCCACGGGCGGCAACGCGAAGCTCGCCCTGGTCGGGATCGCCGTGAACGGCGCCTGGGCCCTCGGCACCGCGGTCATCGCATGGCTCGCTACATCAAGAAATTCACGCGCGTAGGCTCGATGGGGCCGACCGAGGAGCGGGGCTTCGCCGTGTGGGCGGGCTACGATATCGTCGATGCCGCGGGCGACCTCTCGGAGCACGGCCTGATCCAGGTGGACGACTGGCCGCCCGAGCGACTCGCCGAGTATGGCGTGACGCTCTTCAAGCGCGTCGACCTGGCCACGCTCGGCATCCGGAGGGACGAATGAGCTACGACGACCATACGCACGACGACAAGCTGCCGATCGCCATGCCCCTGGACGTGCTGAAGACCATGGCCGCGGAGACCGCGGAGGAGCTGAAAAGCGGGGCGATGACGCCCCAGCTGCGCGAGCGGTTCATCGAGGTCCGCGCGGCGCTCTTTCAGCGCGGCATCTACGATCCCGTGCTCGTCCGCTTCGACAGCTCCACCGCCCCAAAGGCCTCGCTCGAGGAGATCGCCGAGCAGCTCGCGACCGTGGCGGCCTCGCTGTAGCCCAAAGCGCATCGCTTGCGCGATGCGTTACATTCTTGTAGCAGAGCGAGAGAGAGCAGCGATGCTACGCTGCCCAGCGAAAACCGCAAAAACGGAATGCTATGTTCGAAACGGTCGTACCGGAAACCGTAAGGCCGCGAAGCCGGAAGCTTTTTTACGAGAGCCTTCCGGTGTCACTCGCGCTTCACGCGCTCGCGGGCGCGGCCGTGCTGGCCGGCTCGATCTGGAACGTCGAGTTCCCGCAGCATTCTCCGAAGATGTTCATGCTGTACTCGCTCGTCGAGCCGCCGCCCCCACCCCCGCCGCCGCCCCCACCGCCCGCACCCAAGCGCGCGGCGGTGGTACCGACGCTCAAGCCGGTGCCGGTGAAGATGCCCCTCGTCGCGCCGACGATCATCCCCGACCTCATCCCCGAGGTGCAGCCGGTGGAGGAGGCGCCGCAGCCGGTCGAGGCCGTGGCCAGTCCGGTCGCCGAGCCGCAGGGACAGGAAGGCGGCGTCGAGGGCGGTGAGATCGGCGGCACCGTCGGCGGCGTGATCGGCGGCCTCAAGACCCTGCCCCTGCCGGACACGGTCGTCTTCGAGCGCGACGCGCCGCTGCCGATGCCCGCGGTCGCGCAGGAGTACCCGGAGTATCCGGAGCAGGCCAAGATCCGCGGCTGGAACGACGTGCTCGTCGTCCGCTACATCATCGACAAGAAAGGGCGCGTCCGCGAGGTCACCGTCATCAAGCCGCCCGAGCGCGAAGACTTCGCCCGGGCCACCGTCAGCAAGATCAAGCACTGGCGCTTCCAGCCGTACAAGGACGAGAGCGGCAAGCTCAAAGAGGTCGTGCACGAGCTGACGGTGGAGTTCAAGATGGTGAAGCGCGCCAGCCGGCGCTGACGTTTCCTCCGGCGCAAACCTTGCTCCCGGACTTCCTGGTCCGGGACCATGGCAACCGCAGATCCCCTTCGTTTCCCCTATCGCCACGAGCTCCGCATGCCGGTCATCGGCCTGGAGGCGGAGTTCCGCGTGTTCGTGGACGACGAGCCGGTCGTCCCTGAGGAGTACTGGCGCACGCCGGCGGGGTTCATCGACCGGCCGATGCTCGAGCGCGGCTCGAAGGCCTCGCAGCTGCCGACCGGCGGCGCGGTGTACTTCGACGGCGGCGTGCTCGAGGTCGTCACGCCGGTGATCGAGATCGCGCCGCAGTGCACGGCGCGGGTGGTGCGCAGCCTCTGGGAGCAGGTCGGCTTCGTGCGCGACCAGCTCGACCGCTGGGAGGCGCAGGAGGGAAAGCGCATCCGCCTGCAGGCCTTCAGCTGCCACTTCAACATCTCCTACGAGCTGCCGCGGGAGGAACGCAACCGCAACCGGACCATCCAGAAGCTCGCCCTCCTGCTCGCCCATGTCCTCCCCGTCCCAGCCATCGTCCTCGGTGGGAACAGCGAGTCCTCGGGCGTCGGCGTCCGCCCGCGGCGCGACCGCATCGAGGTCACCTTCGATTTCACTCCCGACCCCGGCCTGATGGCGGCGACGACCGCGCTCCTCGTGGGCATCGTCCGCGACGTCATCGCCTGGCCCTCGTACCGGCTGGAAGAGCTCGACGCGCACGGCGTACCTACGCTCGAGGGCGTAACGCCTGGCCGCCACGAGACGCGCAAGGGGTGGATCGTCCGCGCGTTCCACTTCCCGCGCGATCCGTTCAAGACGAAACCCGACGCGCGCGTCTGGACCACGACCGACGGCCGGAACGTCTCCCTGCGCGAGCTGACCCTGGAGATCGCGACCTGCTTCTTCGACTCCATCCGCCGCTCCTCCGACCCGTTCAGCTTCCGCATCCTCTTCGCCGTCCTGCGCGGCGAGCTGCCGTCGCTGCTCGACCTCGGCGCGCGCCCCGCGGCGTACGACGACGTCGGGCGGGAAGTGCGGTGGGGCACCTCGCTCCCGGAGCTGGGCAACTACGCCGGCGCCATGGCCGACGAAGCGTCGGACGAGCCGCGCCGGCGCCGCATCGACATCGAGGAGAAGCTCGCCCCGCCCTGGCGCGGCGAGAGCGATGACCGCCGCACGCGCGTCCGCCTCCCTGCCGCGCGCGAGCGCCGCGGCGCCGACGAGCGCCGCCGCTCCCCCGCCCCGCAGTCGCCGCGCCTCGCCCGCTCCGCGTACGAGCGCGTCTTCCTCCGCCTCGCCACCGGCAAGCAGCTCAGGATCGGCCGGGAGGTGCTCACCCCGGTCGGTGTCCGCGGCTGGTATCACGCCGTCTTCCGCGATGGACGGGGCAAGGAGCGGATGTTGTCGATCGATCAGGTGCTGGACCAGCTCAAATAACTGGCATCCCGAATGCACAAGGGCTTGGTCAGTCCTCGCAGCAGTGGGGATCGCTAGCGTAGGAGCGCGTCGATATTCGCAAAGGCGGTCGACGCGCTTCACTTTTTTGAACCGGTGCGCGCGCGCGCGATCACTTCGAGCCGTGATGGCCCATGCACCCCATCGCCCGCGCGGGACTTACGAATGAGGGCAAGGAGGCCACCATGAAGAGAACACTTCTGGTTCTCGCCGCCGCCCTGCTGCTCCCCCTCGGCGCGGCTCCGTTCAAAGTCCGCAACATCCTGGAGAAGGCCCTGGTCAACGAGCGTGAGGCCGTGGCCCGCTACGAGGCCTTTGCCGCCAAGGCGATGGAGGAAAATCAGGCCGGCGCGGCGAGCCTGTTCCGCGCCTGCGCGCGCGCCGAGCGCGTCCACGCCGCTCGCTTCGCCGCGGCACTCGAGGAGCGCGGCCTGCCCGTCCCGGCGGAAGTCGAGCTCCACCCGGTCGCCGGCAGCACCGCGGAGAACATCCGCGCCGCCGCCGCCGCGGAGATGGGCGAGCGCGACGGCATCTACCACGAGGCCCTGGAGATCGCCGCCGAGTTCAAGGACCCGCAGCTGGCCAGGATCTTCGACCAGACCCGCGACACGGAGGTCGAGCACGCGAACCTGCTGCTGGCGGCCGCGCGCTCTCCGAACCTGCAGGCGACGAAGCCGTTCTACGTCTGCGATCAGTGCGGCTACACCACGGACATCGACCTGCCGATGTGCGCGTTGTGCCGGGTCAACAAACATCCGCACGCCGTGCCTTAGGCCCGCGCCCTGCCCCCTGATATCCTCCGGCGCCATGGATGACGCACTGGCCACGATTTACACCGCCCACGTGACCATTCAGAAGCTCCGTCACGACCGGGCCCTCCTGGACACCGAGTTCGAGCACGTCGCCGTGTTCGCCGGGACGCTGCACTACCAGTTCCTCGACGACATGCCTTACTCGTTCAAGGTCAACCCGCATTTCAAGTGCTGGGTGCCGGTCACCGACAACCCGAACTGCTGGGTGATCTACACGCCGAACCTCAAGCCGAAGCTCATCTACTGGCAGCCGGTCGACTACTGGCACAAGGTGGCCGAGAAGCCGACCGACGCCTGGGTGGAGAAGTTCGACCTGGTGATGATCGCCGACCCGGACGAGGCCAGGCAGCATCTGCCGAAGGGCCGCATCGCCTTCATCGGCGAGTGGGACGAGCGCTTCGCCTCCTGGGGCGATCTGACGCCGAACCCGGTGAAGGTCGTCGACAGCCTCCACTTCGACCGGGCCTGGAAGACCGAGTACGAGATCGAGTGCCTTCGCCGCGCGAACGTGCGCGGCGCGCGAGGACATCTCGCCGCCGAGCGCGCCTTCCGCGACGGGCAGTCGGAGTACGAGATCCACCTGGGCTGCCTGCGGGCCTCCGACCAGACCGAGGAGGAGATCCCGTACGGGAACATCATCGCCCTCAACGAGCACGCCTCGATCCTCCACTTCTACCACCACACCCGAAAGCGGCACGACGAGGCGGAGCTCCACTCGTTCCTCATCGACGCCGGCGCGACGTATAACGGTTACGCCTCGGACATCACCCGCACCTACTCCCGGCAAAAGGACGAGTTCCAGGAGCTCATCGAGGCCATGGACGCGATGCAGCTCTCGCTCGTCGACGCCGTCCGCCCGAACGTGAACTACCCCGACATCCACCTCATGGCCCACCGCGGCGTTGCGGAGATCCTCGTGCGCTTCGGCTTCGTCCGCGACCTCGACGCCGAGGGCGTCGTCGACACCCGGGTCAGCTCCACCTTCCTCCCCCACGGCGTCGGCCATCTCCTCGGCCTGCAGGTCCACGACGTCGGCGGCTTCATGGCCGACCGCACCGGGAAGACCATCCCCAAGCCGGAGGGGCATCCCTGGCTGCGCCTGACGCGCGTCGTCGAGCCGAGCTGGGTGTTCACCATCGAGCCTGGCCTCTACTTCATCGACTCACTGCTGGGCGACTTGAAGAAAACCGACAACGCCAAGTACGTGAACTGGGACAGGGTGGACTCGTTCCGCAAGTACGGCGGCATCCGCATCGAGGACGACGTGTGCGTCACCGAGACCGGACGGGAGAATCTGACCCGAGACGCGTTCGCGCATGTGGCCTGATCTGACGTCCACGCGCGAGCTGGCGTCGGTCCTCGACGTCCTCGGCGCGATGATCACCCCGGCCGTGCTGATCCTGGCCTCGAGCTCGCTCCTGATCACGACCTCCAATCGCTCCATGCGCTGCGTCGATCGCGTGCGCGAGCGCGCCGAGGAACTGGAGAAGCTCGGGACGGCCACGGACGAGATCACCGAGCGCCGGCGGGCGCACCTCTATGAGCAGCTGGAGATCAACACCCGCCGCGCGCGCCTGCTGCAGCGAGCCATGTCCCGGCTCTACCTGGGCCTGGGCTTCTTCATCGCCACCAGCGTGGCCATCGGCGTGGTGGCGCTGGTGCGCTACAACATCGGCTGGATCCCGCTCCTCCTCGGCTTCATCGGCGCCGGCCTACTCTTCTCCTCAAGCGTCTACCTGATCATCGAGTCGCGTCTCGCCCTGACCACGACGTACACGGAGATGGACTACATCGCCCGGCACTACATCCGGCGGTGATTTCGGAGTGCGGTAGCGCAGCTACCGCTTTGGAAAGCGGCGGCTACGGCCGCCGCACTCCAACAACACCGCGTGCTCCGCACGTGCGCAGCTCGTTTTCGCTTGAATCCGATCCGCGATCGCTTTTTTCCGATCCCGGATCGCTTTTTTCCGATCGCAGATCGTTTTAGTCTCGCCCGGAGGACAGTGAATCCGATCCCGGATCGCTTTAATCTCGTCCTGAGGACAGTTGTACTCCATCTTTTGTCACTTTTTTCCGATCGCGGATCGCTTTAATCTCGTCTGGAGGACAGTGAATCCGATCCCGGATCGAGTGAATCTCGTCTGGAGGACAGTGAACCCGATCCCAGATCGGGTGAATGCGCGCGCCACCGCCGCGCGCGCCTCCTGCAGTGGGCCATGTCCCGCCTGGCCTGACTACGACGTACGCGGAGATGGGAAAATGCCGGTGCTGTCTCTCGTAATAGAGAGGAGCAGCATGACCGAACCGTATCGCGTCCTTCGTCCGCGCGTCAGTGGACGGCCTCCCATCGACGAGTCAGCGGCAGAGGGACCCGGTAAGCGCGAGCATCGGCCGCTCCGTCCACGCGCGGTGTTCGTCGCCCATGGCATGGGACAGCAGGTGCGCTTTCAGACGCTCGACGATATCGCGCGCGGACTCTGCGAGGAGATCGAAGGGCGTGAGATGACAGTCGAGCAGTCGACCGCGCTTACCGTGCGTGTCGGCTGCGAGCAATTGCAGAGGCTCGAACTGAAAGTGAGGGCGTCGAACGGCGATGAGCTCCCGCCAGTGCACCTTTACGAAGCGTATTGGGCACCGCTGACCGAAGGGGCGATCGGGCTGTGGCTGACCGTGCGCTTCCTTCTCTCCGGCGGATGGAACGGCATTCGCTCCAACGCACAACTCCATCGGTTCATGTTCGGCAAGCGCCATACATTCCCCATCAGTCGCTGGAACCTCGCATTCCTGTTCATCGCCATCCTGACGGTGATCGCCATGCTCGTCGTGGGCGGAACGATCGCCGGCGTGGCGATTACCCGATTCACGTTCGAGGATGGGGCGCGCTGGGTCACCGACGATCTCGTCCGCGATCTGACCACGCTGTTCGAGTTGCTGCTCGGCGTCCTTGCCGGAGGCCTGGCCATGGCCGTGGCCATCATCGCGATCGGCCGCGCGTTGAAAAAGAGGAAACGCTACAACGCCGCCGCGTCGATCCACTGGCTGGCCCTAGTTCCGGGAGCGGCGATGATCCTTGCGCTGTGGTTCAGTGCGTACGTCGCCATCCCGCTGTTCCTCATCTTCGATGAGAAGGAGCCGTTTCCCGGACGCGGAGATTGCGTGTGGTACCCGTCGCTCTGCTCCGGGAAATGGAGTGCGGCGATCGCGTGGCTCGTCCGGCAGCTGCACGGCAAAGTCAACGTCCTGCTGCATTGCAGCGCGCCGGAGCGTGCGGCGTGGTGGGCGCTTCTTGGGTTTGCCGTGGCCGTGCTCTCGTATGCCGTGGTTGCGTTGCGGGCGCAGACTCGCAGTGGCTCGCCGCGCGGACGAGGCGGCCGAATCGCCGGTTTGATCCTGGCATTGATCGCAGTCGCGGCTACGCTCGCGCTCTGCGGCTCAAACGACGCCCTCGGGTTCGTGACCTGGCTGCTCCTGTTCGCCGCGGTGCTCTTCGTGCGCCGTTTCCTCATTCAATACGTTGGCGATGTGGCGATTTACGTCTGTTCCCATCTCGTCGACCGCTTTTTCGATTTGCGCGACCGCATCCGGGCGGTCGTGTGGAACACCCTGCGTGCTGTCTACGCATTTCGCGATGCCAACGGCGAATTTCTCTACGACGACGTCCTCGTCGCCGGTCACTCCCTGGGATCCGCAGTCGTGTACGACGCGCTCAATCGACTGATCAACGACGACGATCTCGCGGACATCAGCGACGACACGCTGTGTTGCGATGATGCGCCGCTCGAGAATCTCGGCGTCAGCACCCGCACGAGACTCCTGCTCACGTTCGGATCTCCGCTCGACAAGTTCGCATTCATCTTCGCGGAGCGCTACCCCGACACCACCAGCGCCCGGGATGCTCTGGCGGCGTCGAAGCAGCCGCTGATCACGCGCAATCGGCGGTTCAAGTGGGTGAATGTCTTCAGCCCGTTCGACATCCTGGGCGGCTCGTTGGATTTCTATGACACACCGGAGCGCGACAATGAAAATCCCGTCGATAACAAGGTCGATCCGGCGGCAATCACACCCATTGCAGCGCACACCGAGTTCTGGAAGAACAAGCTCATCTACGAGATCATCGTCAACGAACTGAATTTGACGTAGCGCAGCTACCGCTTTGGAAAGCGGCGGCTCTGCCGCCGCACTCCGAAACGCCCAATCAACCGCATCGACTTCTCGAACAACGCCGCGTGCTCCGGCTTGTTCAGCCACGTCGATCGCCCCGAGGGATGCGGCAGCACGACCACGTCGAACGTGTGACCGGCGCGGGTGACGCGGTGCACCCGCCCCACCGCCTCCTTCAACTCGGCGATGCCGACGAGCTGTTTCGCGGCCAGGGTGCCGACGGCGATGACCAGCTCGGGGCGAAGGAGGCGCAACTCGCGGTCGAGGTGCTGGGCGCAGTTGGCGATCTCGGTGGCATCGGGGACGCGGTCGCCGCCGGCCTTGGGGTCGCGGCCGGGGAAGCAGCGGATGACCGCGCCGACGTAGACGGTGCTGCGGAACGTGGCCTCGTCGATGCCGAGGTGCTGCTGGAACCAGGAGAAGAGGCGCTTGCCGGCGGTGTAGGCGAAGGGACGGCGCTGGTCCATCTCCCGTGGCCCAGGCGCCTGGCCGACGAGCATCACCCGCGCGCCGGGGACGGCGCCGGTGACCGGCTCGCCGAGGACGTTCGGGCAGGCCCGGCAGGCGTAGAGAAGCTCGAGATGGGCTGCAAAGGCGCGGTTCATAGGCTACGATCACGAGGAACGATGCGCCGCCTGGCAACCCTCCTTCTCCTGATCCTTCTTCCCACGGTCGCGCACGCCTGGACGCGCGTCTCGGACGAGCGCATCGCCCGGAAAGGCGCGGCCCTGGCGCCGCCCGACCTGCGCACGCTCATCGAGAAGTTCGAGCCCGAGTACAAGCGCGGGCTGGAGAAGGCCCAGTCGGACGAGGGGACGGACGCACACCACTACTTCGTCCTCTCCCGCGAGGGACGCCTGCGCGAGCGCATCGAGCGCGAGACGCGGGGCGTGATCTCGTCGATCCGCAAGGGCGATGCAATGCCGGTCGTCATCGAGCGCCTCGGCGGGCTGGCCCATCTCGTCGCCGACGCGAACAATCCCTTCCACGTTTCGAAAGACGACACCCGCCTGACCGCGTCGCGCAACGACTTCGAGCAGTACTTCGAGCGGCGCATGGCCAAGTTCCCGACCGTCTTCTACGGCCTCGAGTCCCGCTTCGACCTCATTCCCTATTTCGACCGCACCTTCGCCCGCTCGGCGAGGTTCTATCCGCTCGTTGCCAACGAGTACTTCCGCGACGGCACGCGCCGCAGCTCCGCCGACTTCGACGATCGCTCCACCGCCTTCGGCATCGCCTCGGTCTGCTACTCGCGGGCAGTCACCGACCTGGTCAACCTCTACTACTTCATCTGGAAGGAAGCCGGCGGAGACGTCCGCTCGGCCGCCGTCATGCGTGACGGCAACCTCGTGCTGAATGCGCATTGAACGGGCCATCCTCTCCGTCTCCGACAAAACCGGCATCCTCGATCTCGCCCGCGCCCTGGCGGCCAAAGGCGTGGAGATCCTCTCCACCGGCGGCACCGCGCAGCACCTGACCGAGGCGGGCATCCCCGTCACCCCCATCGCCCAGTGGTCCGGCGCGCCGGAGATCCTCGGCGGCCGGGTCAAGACCCTCACGCCGAAGGTGTTCGGGGCCATCCTCCACGACCGCGACAACGCCTCGCACATCGCGGACGTCGAGCGCCTGAGCATCCCGAAGATCGACCTGGTGGTGGTGAACCTCTACCCGTTCGAGGCCACGATCGCGAACGAAGGCGTCACCCTCGCCGAGGCGGTCGAGCAGATCGACATCGGCGGGCCGTCGATGCTCCGCGCGGCGGCGAAGAACCACCGCCACGTGGTCGTGCTCAGCGATCCCGCCATGTACGAGGACTTTCTGGCCGAATTCGAGAGCGGCGAGATCAGCGAGGAGTTTCGCCTCCACGCCGCGATCGCCGTGTTCGCGAAGACGTCGCAGTACGACATCACCATCGCCAGCTGGCTCCACGAACGTGAAGCGGCGGGCTTCAGCCCGCCGATGGAACGGATGTCGCTCGAGCTCGAAAAGTTCCAGGATCTCCGCTATGGCGAGAACCCGCACCAGAGCGCCGGCTTCTGGGTCGCCGCCGGCGAGCGCCCGTTCGAGCAGCTCCAGGGCAAGGAGCTCTCCTACAACAACCTCCTCGACCTCGACTCCGCCATCCGCCTGGCCACGGCCTTCGCCGAGCCGGCCATCGCGATCATCAAGCACACCAATCCCTGCGGCGTCGCCCGCCGCGACTCGCTCGGCGACGCCCTCCGCGCCGCCATCGAGTCCGACCCCGTCTCCGCCTTCGGCGGCATCATCGGCGCGAACCGCGAATTCGACGCCGACTCCGCCCGCCAGCTCGCGGACCTCTTCCTCGAAGTCATCGTCGCCCCCTCCTTCTCCGACGAGGCCCAGGAAATCCTCTCCAAGAAAAAGAACCTCCGCCTCGTCACCACCGGCAACCGGCAACTGGCCACTGACCACGAGCTTCGCTCCGCCGCGGGCGGCATCCTCATCCAGTCCCCCGACCGCGTCGCCGGCCGCGAGGCCTGGAAGGTCGTCACCGACCGCCAGCCCACCGCCGCGGAGATGGACGGGCTGGAGTTCGCCTGGATCGTCTGCGCCCACGTGAAGTCGAATGCGATCGTGCTCACCCAGACCTCGCAGTCGGTGGGCATCGGCGCCGGGCAAATGAGCCGCGTCGACGCGGCCAAGGTGGCGATCCTGAAGTCGATCCTCCCCACCGCCGGCGCGTTCGCCGCCTCCGACGCATTCTTCCCCTTCCGCGACGGCCTGGACATCCTTGCCGACGCCGGCGTGCGCGCGGTCATCCAGCCCGGCGGCTCGGTGCGCGACGCGGAGGTCATCGCCGCCGCGAACGAGCGCGGCCTGGCGATGGTCTTCACCGGCGAGAGGCACTTCCGGCACTGATAGGATGAGCCGGCGATGGCCAAGGCCTCCGACATCAAATTGATCATCTCCGACGTCGACGGAGTGTGGACCGACGGCAAGATCATCTACGCCGGGGAGCGGAGCGAGATCAAGGAGTTCAACGTCCGCGACGGCCTGGCGGCCAAGCTCGCGCAGAAGATGGGCATCGGCATCGCGTTGCTCACGTCGCGCAGCTCGGCCGCGCTCGAGCGGCGGGCCCAGGACGTCGGCATCCAGGAGCTGCGCCAGGGGGCGGTGAACAAGCTCGAGGAGGCGGAGCGGATCGCCCGGAAGCTGGAGGTCACCTTCGACCAGATCCTCTACGCCGGCGACGACCTGCCGGACCTGGCGCCGATGATGCGCGCGGCGATCTCCGCCGCGCCGTCGGATGCGGCGGCGGAGGTGCGGGCGGCGGCAACGTGGAAGCTGGAGGCGGCGGGCGGCGCGGGCGCGTTCCGGGAGATCGTCGAGCGCCTGCTGCGCGAGCGCGGCGACTGGGACGCGCTGGTGCGGGAATTCGCAAGTGGCAGGCCCGAGGCTGCGAGCATTTAGGGAGCGGGCGCTCTATCGCCTGCTCGTGATCGTCGCCGCCGTCGGTCGGCGCATCCCCCTGCGCGCCGGCCAGTTCCTCGGCCGCCGTCTCGGATCGCTGGCCTGGATGCTCGCCCGGCGCGAGCGCCGCAAGGCCGAGCGGCACATCGCCATGGCCTTTCCGGAGTGGGACGAGGCCACGCGCCGCCGGACCATCCGGGACATGTTCCGCCACCTGGGCATGTCCCTCTTCGAGCTGGCCTGGATGTGGGACATGGACCTGGCCGCGCGCGATCGCACCACCACGTTCGACGGGCTCGATCGCGTGCTCGAGGTCATCGACGGCGGCAACGGCATCATCATCTTCACCGCCCACTGCGGGAACTGGGAGTGGCTGTCCTTCGCCACGTCGCTCTCCGGGCGGCCGGCCAGCGTGCTCCAGCGCGAGCGCGAGTCGCCGCAGATGAACCGCTGGATCACCGAGCTGCGCCTCCGCTCCGGCATGCGCACCATCGACCGCGGCTCCCCCGCCTCCGCGCGACAGATGATCGAGGCCGTCCGCCGCGGCGGCATCCTCGGCTTCGTGATGGATCAGAACATCCGCACCGAGAGCGTGAAGGTGCCGTTCTTCGGCCACCCCGCCCCCACCCCCATCGGCCCGGCGCGCTTCGCCGTGCGGACGGAGGCCTGGGTGACCGTGGGCGTGATCGAGCGCCTCCCCGACGGCGGCCACCACGCGCGGTTCACCCCGCCCTTCCAGTGCAAACGCACCGACGACCCGGTGGCACTCACGGCGAAGGTGACCGAGGAGATCGAGGCGCAGATCCGGCAGGTTCCGGAGCAGTGGGTGTGGATGCACGATCGGTGGAAGGAGCGGCCGAAGTGGGAGGTGTAGCGGCGCCGGG
>JBIOTX010000072.1:0-16208 GCA_044866315.1 Thermoanaerobaculia bacterium
GTGCGGACGTTCTACCGCTGCTTCCGGGAAGCGTACGGGATGACGCCGGGGGCCTTTCGCGGGGAATGACAGTCCACCCCCGCGTCTGCGCGCGGGGGTTAACTGGAAAACCGAGACAGCACGCCCAGCACCAGCGCCGTGAACTCCTTCTGCACCCGCGCCGTCGTGTCCATCACCTCCTGGTGATGCAGCTTCTGTTTGAGAATCCCGGCGGCCATGTTGGTGATGCAGGAGATGCCGAGGACGGGGATCTGCATGTGCGAGGCGGCGATGACTTCGGGGACGGTGGACATGCCCACGGCGTCGGCGCCGAGGACGCGGAAGGCGCGGATCTCGGCGGGGGTCTCGTAGGTGGGGCCGGACAGGGCGAGGTAGACGCCTTCCTTGAGGTTCTGGCCGAGGGAGGTGCCGACTTCGCGGGCGATCTTGCGCAGCGACTCGGGGTAGGCCTCGCTCATGTCGGGGAAGCGCAGGCCGAGCTCGTCGACGTTCGGGCCGCGCAGGGGGTTCACGCCCATGAAGTTGATGTGGTCGGAGATGAGCATGAGGTCGCCGGGGACATACGACGTGTTGATTCCGCCGGCGGCGTTGGTGACGATCAGCTTCTTGATGCCGAGGCGGCCGAGGACGCGGGAGAGGAACATGACCTCGTCCATCTCGTAGCCCTCGTAAAAGTGCACGCGGCCCTGCATCACGGCGACGGGCAGGCCGTTCGCGCGGCCGAGGATCAGCCGTCCCTGGTGGCCCATGACCGTGGACGCGCGCGCGCCGGGGATGTCGGCGTAGGGGATGGCCGCGTCGATCTCGACGGCGTCGACGACGTTGCCGAGCCCGGATCCGAGGATCACCCCGACCTCGGGCTGGATGCTGCTTTTGCTGCGGATGTAGTGAAGCGCCTCTCCGATTGCCTCGATCATGGCGCGCGAGTATACCGACGGTTTTTGTCCGGCGAGCGTATCAGTGGCCAACATGCCCCGGTGGACCCTTCTCGCGGTTTTGCTCCTCGCCCTCCCCACGCTCGCGGTCGAACGCCCCGTCGCGCCGCTCGACCTCGGCGCCGTTCCCCGCGATCAGCTCTACCCGGCGGTCGCCCCCTTCGGCGATGGCTGGCTCGTGGCCTGGGAGGACGCGCGCGAAGGCTACGACGTGCCGGTGTATGCGGCGCGCCTCTCGGCAACGGGCGAGGTCCTCGATCCGCTCGGGATTCGCCTGCCGTCGAAGCACGGCGGTCCGGCCGTGGCATGCGCCGCGGACCGCTGTCTGGTGATCGATCGCGGGTTCTACGCGGGCCTCATCGGTCGCGACGGCACGGTGAAAGACCTCGGCAGGCTCGTCGAGGACTACACGCTCTGGCCCGTCGGCCTGTTCTGGAACGGCAGCGAGTTCCTCCTCTTCTGGACGCCGAGGATCCTCGCGGCGAACGGCGCGTACAGGATGATCCTGGACGCCGACGGCAACGTGAAGGCGCGGCCGGAGAGGATCCTGCCTCAGGAGCCGCCGAGCAACCTCAGCGCCGCCGCGTTCAACGGCTCGCGCATCGCGCTGATGTACCAGGTGCAGGGGAATCTGCGCCTGGCGATGTTCAGCGCCACCGGCACGCCGCTGGCGCGGGACATCACCCTCGACACCAGCGGCGCGTTCGGCGAGGCCACGATCGCGCCGGCCGCCGGCGGATTCGTCGCGGCGTGGGGCAGTTGGGCGTTGCGCGACATCGTCGCCGTTCGCGTGGACGACGACGGCGCGCTGCACGGGCCCGCGGCCGCGCTGCAAGCGGGATCGGCGATGAGCCCGCGGCTCGTCCGCGCGGGCGATGGATTCGTGCTGCATCACCTCGTCCCCGACCCGCTGCAGCCCTTTCTCGTGTCGCGGCCGCTCTCGAGCGATCTGGTGCTCGGCCCGGCGGAGAACGTGCCGATTCCGGAGGACAGCCGGCTGGCGGGTTTTGCCGTGGCGCCCGGACGCGCCGAGCCGCTGGTCATCACCGCCCTGCGATTCACGCATCAGGGCACGGACGTGGAAGTCTTCGCCGTGGGGGACGCGATCGGCGACGCCCCGCGGCCGGTGACTCGCTCCGCGCCCGCGCAGAACGGACCGGCGATCGCCGTCGGTTCCGGCGGAACGATCGTGGCCTGGCAGCAAAAGCGCGGCGTGGAGTACCACCCGCGGCGGGAGCTCCATGCGGCGGTCCTCGATCGGAATGGCGGCGCGTACCGCGAGTTCACGATCGCCGCGGGCGACATCGCCGGTCCGGAGGTGGCCGCCGCCGGCGACGCGTTCCTCGTCGTCTGGCGCGAATCCACCACGTTGCGTGGACGGCTCATCCGGCACGGGGAGCTGAGCGAGACCCTGACCATCGCCGAAAACGTGGCGCCCGTGGGCGTCGCGGTCTCCTCGATCGGCGACCAGGCCGTGGTGGCCTGGACGCACGCCAAGCCGAACCGCATCGCCCTCGCGCGCGTTTTCGCGGACGGGACGATCGTCTGGCGCCCGCAGGCGATCTCTCTGGAGAAGGTGTCCACCGATCCTTACGAGCCGGCGCTCGCGTGCGCGAATGGCGAGTGTCTTCTGGTGTGGCGCGCGCTGCTGTACCTCGGCAACTGTCCGTGGCCCCCGTGCATCACCGAGAGCCGCGTCTTGGCCTCACGCCTCGACGCCTCGCTGACCTCGCGCGATGCGCAGCCGCTCGAGCTCCGCGGCACCGGACCGATCGTCGACTCCATCTCCGCCGCGGCCGGAGGCGACGGCTCGTACGCCGTCGGCTGGTCGAGCGGGGTGTTCATCACCGTGCGCGTGCTCGATCCCGCCGGAACCCTCGGCCCTGCGATCCAGCAGACCGGTTACCGATATGTGCTCGCACGCCAGGGAAGGAGCTGGGTGCTCGTTCGCAATGCCCCGGACGCGGAGCACCCGTTTGCGAGGCTGGCCGTCTTCCGCTTCACCAGCAGCGGCGGAATCGCCGACTCCGTGCTGCATCGCGACGGGCAGTGGCGGGCGATGGTCGCCGCCGCGAGTGACGGCGACGACGTGGTCATCGTCTACGAGCGGACCACGCGCGGCGAGGCCGCGGGCGGCGTGCCGCGGATCTACCTGGACGTTCTGGAGCCGCTGAAGCGCACCCGCGCCGTCAGGCACTGACCGACATGCGTCGATTCCTTCTCGTTCTGTTCTCCTGCACGCTGGCGCTCGCCGATGAGGTGCCCGTCGCGCCGCTGGATCAGACCATGGCGCCGCGCGAGCAGCTCGAGCCCGACGTAGTGCGGTTCGGCAATGGCTGGCTGGCCGCATGGTCGGACTACCGGGACGCACACGGCGGCGGGACCTACGCGACGCGCATCGGCCCGGCAGGGGAGGTGCTCGATCCGCAGGGCGTGCGCATTCTCGACGCCTTCGACACGCCGTCGATCGCGTGCGCGCCGGAGCGCTGCCTGGTCGTCGGCGGATCGCTGCGGTACGCCGTCGTCGATGCCGACCTGAAGGTGCTCGCGCGCGGCCGGATCGAGAGCGGTCCGGCGTTCGGCGAAGTGCGGGCGATCTACAACGGGCGCGACTTCCTCGTCTTCTGGTTCGCGCTCGAGGCGCCGGGGCGTCCGGTGCGCGCGGCGACGATCGACGTCGACGGCCAGGTGAAAGGCGATCCGGCCGATCTCTTTGCCATTTCGGCGGACGGCGACCTCCGGGCGGCGGCGTTCGACGGCTCGCGCGTCCTGCTGGCCTACGCATGGGGCAATCAGATTCGTCTCGCCGTCCTCAGCGCGACCGGCACCCCCATCGCCGAGAGCGTGCTGGACCCCGAGATCAGGTACATCCGCGAGGTGTCGCTCGTGCCGGCGCCGGGAGGGTTTCTCGCGGTGTGGGAGCGGTGGTGGGAAGGGCAGTTGAACGCGGTGCGCATCGATCGTGACGGCGTGCTGCAGGGGACGCCGGTGACGCTCGCCACCGGGGCGAACGCCGCGTCGCGCCTCGTCGCCGACGGCGACGGCTACATCCTCTATTACTTCGATCACTCCATGAACGGCGCGCTCGTCCGGCGCTCCCTCTCGATCGACCTCGCGCCGGGGCCGCCGGAGAAGGTGGCCCTGCCAGCCGGCAGCGCGAGCCCGCAGCTGGCGGTCGCGCCGGGTCCGCTGGCCGTCGTGTCGGTGCAGCTTTCGGGGCTCCGCTACTTCGAGTTCGACGTCTTCGCCGTCGGCCGGGCCACGAACGACGTCCCCGTGGCGATCGCCTATTCGCCGTCCGCGCAGATGACGCCGAGCGTCGCCGCCGGTCCTGATGGACGCGTGGTCGCATGGGAGTCGCGCCGTGGCGGCAACGAAGAGCCGCAGAGCGCGGTCGAGGCGGCGCTGATCGATCGCAGCGGCGCGTCGCGCGTGATCACTTTGTCCACCACCACCGCGGCGTTCGCGCTGCCGCGAGTGGCCGCGGCCGGTGATGTGTTCCTGGTGGTCTGGCGGGAGATCGCCGGGATCGTCGGGCAGATCGTGCGCGACGGCGCGCCGGTTGGGCCGGTGATCCGGATCGCCGAGAACGCGGGCGACGCCGTCGTCGCCGGCGCCGGCTCGCACTTCGTCGTGGCCTGGACGCAGGCTCTGCCGACCGCGATCGGACTGGCTCGGGTCTTTCCCGACGGTACGGTCGTCCGTCGTCCGGAGATCGTCCCGGTGATCTCGTCGAGCTATCCGCTCGTTCCGGCGCTGGCCTGTGCGAGCGGCGAGTGCCTCCTGGTCTACCGGACGCTGATCTTCGGGCCGACCTGCCCGCGCGCCTGCACGATCGACTCGCGTCTGTGGGGCATCCGCTTCGACGACATGCTCGTCGCACGCGATGCCGAGCCGTTCCCCGTTCACGGGAACAGCACGCCGGTCCAGGCGGTCACGGCGGCCGCCGCGGGCGACGGCCGGTACGCGGTGGGATGGGACGCATACGGCGTCGTCCAGATGCGCGTGATCGACGCGACCGGCGCCGTCGGCCCGACGTTCCAGCGCAGCGGTTTGCGTCACACTCTCGCGCGCCAGGGCGACTCCTGGGTGCTCATCCGCGACACCGGCGACCCGCTCCACGCGGCGCTGCGGCTCTACCGCTTCGCCGACGATGGGACGGGCATCGACTACGAGCTCCGCCGCGACGGACAGTCGCGCACCGAGGTGGAGGCGGCGATGGACGGCGCGAGCCTCGTGCTGGCCTACGAGCGCACCACGCGCTACGAGGCCGCGGGCGGCGTGCCGCGGGTGTACGTCGAGGTCATCGAGGCGCCGCGGCGGCGCGTCCGCGCCGTCGGCCGCTGACGGCCTCTTCTTCGTTGACAGGGCGTGCCCCGTCGTTCATAAAGGACGCTCGGTTCCAAAACGCCAGGCCGACGCGAGGGGAGCGCACACGATGGAGCGATTCACTGCCCTGATCGGGTTCTTCGGGATCCTGCTGATTGCCTACCTGCTGTCGACGAACCGGAGGGCGATCAAGTGGAGGCCGGTTGGGTGGGGCCTGGCGCTGCAGATCATCGTGGCCATCCTGGTCCTCAAGGGCCGCGAGATCGCCGCGGCCCTGGCGGTGGTGACGCCGCCGCTCGAGACCTGGGGAGCGGCGCTGATCTTCCTCGGCATGACCGTGCTGGTGGTGCAGATCGCCAAGCGGATCCCGCCGGGCGGCGCGCGAAAGGCGCTCTGGATCCTCTACGCCCTGGTGTCGCTGTGGCTCTTCCTGGCGTTCAACCTCCTGGCCTACATCTTCCAGACGATGAAGGGCATCGTGAACAACCTGATCGGCTACACGCAGGTCGGCTCGGAGTTCGTGTTCGGAGAGCTGGGCAAGGGAAAGAGCAGCCTCGGATTCATCTTCGCCACCCAGGTGCTGCCGACGATCATCTTCATCGCCTCGATCTTCGCCGTCCTCTACTACCTGGGGGTGATGCAGCTGGTGGTGACGTTCTTCGCCAAGCTGATGACGCGCTTCATGGGCGCGTCGGGCGCGGAGTCGACGTCCGTGGCGGCGTCGATCTTCATGGGCCAGACCGAGGCCCCGCTGACCATCCGGCCGTTCCTGCCGGAGATGACCATGTCCGAGCTGATGACCATCATGACCGCGGGCATGGCCCACATCTCGGGCGGGATCATGGCCGCGTACGTGCTCGTGGCCAAGGTGGACGTCATTCACCTCCTGACGGCGGTGATCATGACCGCGCCGGGCGCGATCATGATCGCCAAGATGATCGTGCCGGAGACCGAGCAGCCGACGACCGGCGGCGACGTCGAGGTGGTCGTGCCGAAGCAGGACGTGAACGTCATCGACGCCGCCGGCCGCGGCGCGATCGAGGGCCTGCATCTCTCCCTGAACGTCGCGGGCATGCTCATCGCCTTCATCGCCCTGGTGGCCATGATCAACGGCATGTTCGGCTACGTGCACAACGTGTGGGCGTGGTTCCCCGCGAGCCTCGACATCGTCCTCGGCTGGATCTTCCGCCCCATCGCCTGGGCCATGGGCGTCTCCTGGAAGGACAGCCTGCTGGTCGGCAACCTCCTCGGCACGCGCATGGTTCTCAACGAGTTCGTCGCCTTCGTCAAGCTCGGCGAGCCCGGCGTCGGCAGCAGCCTCGACCCGCGCAGCTTCGTCATCGCCACCTACGCCCTGTGCGGCTTCGCCAACTTCTCCTCCATCGCCATCCAGGTCGGCGGCATCGGGTCGCTCGCGCCTTCGCGCCGCGGCGACCTCGCGCGGTTAGGGCTGCGGGCGATGATCGCGGGGACGTTGGCGAACTTCATGACGGCGACGATTGCGGGGGTGTTGTTGTAGGGGTTTCTTCAGTTCACCCCGCGCGCAGACGCGGGGTCAATGGAGCCCTCTCGGTAAACGTGCCATGGGCCATTCCCTGCCGGGATAACCGGAGATCCTCGCGCGCTACGCGCGCAGGGATAGACTGGTCAACCGCAGATCGTCCGGCAACGCCGCCTCGAACCGAACCGCCACCCCCGTCCTGGGATGCGGAAACACGATCGCAGCCGCATGCAACATCTGCCGCGAAACCCCAGCCAACACCTTCTGCACGCGCTTATCCGGAATCCCCCGCCACTGCGGCCCCGAATACACCGGGTCCCCGACGATGGGGTGCCCGATGTGCTTCATGTGGACGCGGATCTGGTGGGTGCGGCCGGTGCGGAGGCGGCAGCGCACCAGGGAGACGTAGCGCAGGCGCTCGACGAGCTCGTAGTCGGTGATGGCGCGGCGGCCGGTGGGGACGACGGCCATGCGTTTGCGGTCGCGGGGGTCGCGGGCGATGGGGGCGTCGATGGTTCCGCGCTCGGGCGGGGTGCCGTAGACCAGGGCGAGGTACTCCTTGCGGACCCGGTCCGTGTTCCACGCGGCAGTCAGCTTGCGATGCGCGTCATCGTTCTTGGCCACGACCATCACGCCGCTGGTGTCCTTGTCGAGGCGGTGGACGATGCCGGGGCGGAGCTCGCCGCCGATGCCGCTGAGGTCCTTCACCCTAAACAGCAGGGCGTTGACGAGCGTCTGATCGGCATGGCCCGCGGCGGGATGGACGACCAGGCCGGCCGGCTTGTCGATGACGACCAGGTCCTCGTCTTCGTAGAGGATGGTGAGAGGCAGGTCCTGGGAGACGACTTCCGTGGGCGCGGGGGGAGGGAGGTCGACTTCGATGTGCTGGCCGGCTTCGAGGCGCTGGGAGGGCTTGGCCGCGGGGACGGAGTCGACGCGGACATGGCCGGACTCGATCAGCCGGGCGAGGAAGCTGCGGCTGTGGGCGGGGAAGAGCTCGCCCAGGGCGCGGTCGAGGCGGGAGCCGTGCTGAGCCGTGCCGACCACCGCGTCGAGACGTTTTTCATCTTCCATCCGTATACGTTCGGTGACAACGCTGTTGGGGGCTTCCTACTTCGTTTAGAATGCCGTCGCAGCATACCGACAGATCGGTAGTTCGTTCCATATCACGGAGTACTAAAGGGGAGAATATGTCCATGAAAAAGCTTGGTGTTGCCGCGGCGCTTCTGATCCTGTGCGCGTTCAGTGCGGGCGCGAGCAACTTCCGCGGCGGCGACCAGGTCTACATCCCGGCCGGCGGTCACTTCCAGGGTGCCAGCGGCACGTTCATTTCGGATATTTCCATCGCCAACCTCTCGCCCGATGAAGTCGACGTCACTGTCATCTACCAGCCCATCGGGGCGGGCGGCGGCACGGGCCAGGAGTTCAAGAACGTCATCGCCCTGAAGGCCTTCGAGCGGAAGGACTACAAGGACTTCTTCGTCACCGCTCTGAACATCGATCCGGCCACGCGGCCGTTCGGTCTGCTGGTCATCAACGGCTGCCTCAAGGGCGCCGACTGCAGCAAGACCACCCAGGACGACGACGGCTTCAGCCCGTTCTTCCGCGACATCAGCGCCACCAGCCGCGTCTACCAGATCCCGACCGGCTCCGGCGCGAACCCGAAGACCACCGGCCAGCTCTTCACCGGCATTCCCTGGTACCACTTCGTCAGCTCCCTGCAGACCACCGCGGAGCTGGACAAGGTCTTCATCCCGGGCATCCGCTTCACCGGTGAGCCGGGTACGGACGGCACCTACCGCACGAACATCGGCCTCGTGAACGCGTCCCAGTACTCCTCGACCACGCTGGTCGTGACCGCCTATCAGGGCACGCTCTCCGCGGCCGACCGCAAGGGCACGTTCGAAGTGCGCCTCGGACCCCTGGGCTCCGCCCAGCCGGCGTTCAAGGACATGTTCCCCGGCCTGACCGGCGAGGGCTACTTCGTGACCGTCGAGCAGCGCAACAACGAGCCGACGGGCGACGTCCCGCAGGGCTGCGTGCAGGGCTGCCCGGCGTTCCTCGCGTACGGCTCGCTGCTCGACAACGGCTCGGGCGACGCGACCACGCTCGAGGCCCAGTACCTCAAGCCGCTCAGCGAAGGCGCGATCGCGGTGATCTACCCGAACGGCTCCGGCAAGTCGAGCCTGCGCCGCAGCGTTCGCCACTAAGCAACCGTGACATCGATGTCCAAGAAGGCCGCGCCGCGAGGCGCGGCCTTTTTTCTGCTGCTGCTCCTCCTCGCCGGCGTCGCCCTCGGCGACGACCTGGCCGACTCGCGCCGGTTCTACCAGCAGGCCCTCGCTGCGTACGAGAAGCAGGACCACCGCGCGTTCCTGGAGAACGTCCGCGCGGCGTCGGCGCTCCGGCCGCAGCATCCGACGCTGTTGGTGCGTTACGCGGCGGCGCTGGCGCTGAACGGCCAGCGCGAGGCGGCCCTGGCGAATCTGGAGCGCGTCGCGGCGATGGGGATGGTCTATGCCGTCGCCGAGGAGAAGGACTTCGCCTCGCTGCGAGGGCAGCCGCGGTTCGACGCGGTGGTAAAGGCGTTCGCGGCGAACGCACAGCCGATCGGCACGGCGCGCGAGGAGGCGCGGATCGAGGAGCTCGGGCTGATCCCCGAGGGGCTCGCCTACGACGCCAAGTCGCGCCGGCTCCTGGTGAGCAGCGTGCGCCACCGGAAGATCCTGGCCGTCGACGCGAAGAAGAACGTCACCACCCTCGTGAAGGACCTGCCGTGGGGCGTGTTCGGGATGGCCGTCGACGACGCGCGCGGCGTGCTCTGGGCGACGACCACCGCGCTGCCGCAGGTGGAGGGCTTCCGCGCCGAGGACAAGGGCAAGTCGGCGCTGCTGCGCATTGATCTGAAGACCGGCAAGCTCCTGGGCACGCTGGCCGCGCCCGGCGAGCATCACTTCGGCGACGTCACCGTCGCCGCCGACGGCGCGGTCTACGTCAGCGACGGCGCCTCGCCGGCCATCTACACGGTCCGCGGCGACGCCCTGGAGATCTTCCTGCGTGGCCCGTTCGCCTCGCTCCAGGGGCTCACCGCCGATGCAGGCGTGCTCTACGTTGCCGACTACTCGAAGGGCCTCTACGCGATCGACCGGCGCACGCGCGACCTGCGCCTCCTGAGCGTCCCGCGCACGGCCTCGCTTCTTGGCGTCGACGGCCTTTATTTAGCCGGTCCGCGGACGCTCGTGGCGACGCAGAACGGCACCCATCCGAACCGCATCCTGCGCATCCGTCTGATGCCCAGCGGCCTCGGCGTCGCCGCGGTCGACACGCTGCTCGCGAACGCTCCCGGCCTCGGCGATCCAACGCTCGGGGTCGTCATCGATAAGCGCTTTTTCTTCAATGGGAACGCGCAGTGGGAACTGTTCCGGGAAGACGGGACGATCGTCGATCCGTTGAAGCTCGCCGAGGCGGTCGTGCTGTCCGTTTCCGTGCCGTAAACGGGAATCGCTGCCAGGATTTGCGGCGTTGTAACGCATCGCAGGGATGTGTTAGTATTCGACGGCTTTCGAGCAGGTCTTTCGAAAGCGGCCGATCCGGCCGCTTTTTTTGTTCTAGGGGGAAAATGACGGGGATTCCTGAGCGGGTCGAGCAGCAGATCCAGCGGATCGTCGAATCCGAGGGGCTGGAGCTCGTCCATATCGACTACCGCAAGCAGGGGCGTGGCTACCTGCTGCGGATCGACATCGATAAGGACGGCGGCGTGACCGTCGAGGACTGCCAACTCGTCTCCCAGCAGGTCTCGACCTGGCTCGACGTCGAGGACCCCATTCCCGCCGAGTACGAGCTGCAGGTCTCCTCGCCGGGCCTGGACCGCAAGTTCTACAAGCCGTCCGACTACGAGAAGTTCGTGGGGCGGCTGGTGCGCGTGAAGACGGCGAAGCCGATCCGCGGACTGCACGTCATCGTGGGCAAGCTGAAGGAGTTCGACGGCGACACGGTGGTCGTGACCGATCCGGTGATGAAGAAGGATCCGGATTACGCCATCCCGGTGAAAGACATCAAGGAAACCAGACTGGAAGTGGAGCTTTGACGCGCACACGTCGAATCGTGAGTGAACCGAAGGATCAGACACCGATGTTCAACGACAAAGACATCAAGGCACTGGCGTACGAGAAGTCGATCGACGTCGATCGCGTCTACAAGGCGCTGGAAGACGCGTTGTCGACGGCCGCACGCAAGTACTACAAGACGAGGGAGCCGCTGGAGGCCGTCCTCGACCGCAGCGGCGGGAGCGTGACCATCTTCGCCATCAAGGAGATCGTCACGGACGAGAACCAGATCGAGGACCCGCAGGCGCAGTGGACGCTGGATCAGGCCCGCAAGGTCGATCCGGGGGCGGAGGTCGGGTCCACGATCAAGCTCGATTACATCAGCAAGGAAGTGGTCGACGTGGTGAAGGATCCGAACACCCAGATCCGCACCTACGAGGCCCAGAAGATCGATCCCGAGGTGGAGCAGGGCGACGAGGTGAAGATCCCCCTGACCAAGCCGCCCGACGAGCTCGGACGCATCGCCGCGCAGTCGGCCAAGCAGGTCCTCTATCAGAAGGTCCGCGAGGCCGAGCGGGAGAAGGTCTTCAACGAGTTCAAGGACAAGATGGGCGAGCTCGAGAACGGCTACGTGAAGCGGTTCGAGCGCGGCGACATGATCATCGACCTCAATGGCAAGACCGAGGGCATCATCCCCCGGCACCACCAGTCGCGGGCCGAGCGCTACTCGCAGGGCGACCGCATCAAGGCCGTGATCGTCGACGTCCACACCCAGCCGAAGGGGCCGCAGGTCGTGCTCTCGCGCACGGATCCGCGCCTCCTCATCAAGCTCTTCGAGATGGAAGTGCCGGAGATCTATGACGGCACGGTGGTGATCAAGGGCGCCGTCCGCGAGCCGGGCGAGCGCGCCAAGATCGCGGTGATGTCGCGCGAGCGCGACGTCGATCCGGTCGGCGCCTGCGTGGGCATGAAGGGCTCGCGCGTGCAGTCCATCATCCGCGAGCTGCGCGGGGAGAAGATCGACATCATCCCCTGGCACGAGGACATCGTGAACTACGCCCAGAACGCGCTGGCGCCGGCGAAGATCACCCGCGTCTCGGTGACCAGCGACGAGCAGGCCCACCGCCCGCACCTGGACGTCATCGTCGACAACGACCAGCTCTCGCTGGCCATCGGCAAGCGCGGTCTGAACGTGCGCCTGGCGGCGGAGCTGATCGGGGCGAAGATCGACATCAAGTCCGAGGAAGAGGTCAAGGGCGAGGTCGCGGATGCGCTCGCGGCCATGCTCCAGGAAGCCATGGCCGAATCGCGCGCGCAGGTCGGCGTGCGCGAGATCGAGAACATGCCCGACGAGTGGGCCCAGCTCCTCGAGGACGCCGGCTACGACGACCTCGACTCGGTGATCAATGCCTCGGTCGAGGACCTCACCGCCATCGAAGGCGTGGACGACGAGATGGCCGCGCAGATGATCGAGGTCGCGCGCAAGCACGAGCAGGTCGAGGAGACCCCGGGCGGCGAAGAAGAAGAATCGGAAGACATGGAGCAGGAAGCCTCGGGTGACGAGCAGCAGGCCCAGGCTTCCGGCGAGTGACGTGGAGGACAGGCGATCCCGCCTGTCCGCGCGAGGCGTCATGAGATAAGCAAATTTCGGCAGGTAGATCCAAGGGGAGATTGAATGGCGGCAGCAAAAATTCGAGTGAGCGACATTGCCAAGAAGATGGGCAAGTCCGAGAAGGACATGATCTTCCAGCTTCAGTCGCTCGGCGCCGATATCACGGATCCGAGTCAGGTCCTCGAGCCTGAGGTGATCCAGGCGCTCATCACCGGCAAGAAGCTCACCACGCGCACCCGCAGCGTCATCATGCGCGAGGACAAGCCGCAGCCGGAGAAGAAGAAGGAAGCGGTCCGTCCGCCGCGTCCGATCGTCCAGCCGCCTGTCCGGAAGAAGGCCGAGGCTCCCAAAGAGGAGGTCCCGGCCGCGCCTGTGCCGCCTCCGGTGATCATCCAGGAGTTCGTCGAAGCCGCCGAGGCCGAGGAGCGCGCCGCCAAGGAAGCGCCGCCGGTCGCCGCTCCGCCGAAGAAGCAGCCCAAGGTGGCCGCCCGCGCCGAGCAGCAGCCCGTCGCCGAGGCACCGGCGCCGGCCGCCGAGGAGCCGCAGCCGCCTGCCGAGGCTCCGGCTCCTGCCGCCGCCGCTTCGCCGGCGCCGGAGGCTCCGGCCCCGCCGGCTCCTGCCGCGCGTCCCGCGGCCCCGACGCCGCCGCCGACTTCCCACCCGTCGCACGATCGCCGTCCGACCGGTCCGACCGGTCCTCGGGCCCGCGCGCCGCAAGGTCCGCGTCCGAATTACGCCGGGCAGCCGGCCGCAACGCCGCCGCGACCGGTGGGCCCGGGTGGTCCGGGCGGTCCGCGTCCGAGTGGGCCGCCGATGGCCGCCCGTGGTCCGGCCGGTCCGGGTGGCCCGCGTCCGATGGGAGGACCCGGTGGTCCCCGTCCGGGCGGTCCCGGTGGCCCGCGCCCCGGCGGTCCGATGGGCGCACGCCCGTCCGGTCCCGGTATGCGCGGTCCGGGTGGTCCCGGCGGTCCCGGGCTCCGTCCCGGTGGCGGCCGTCCGATGGGGGCTCCGCCTCCTCCTCCGCCGATGCCCGGCACGAACATCATCCGCGGCAAGAAGGATGAGCGCCGCGTCGACGAGCAGCCGGAGAAGAAGAAGACCACGGGCAAGCGCGGGAAGACCGTGCGCGGCGCGGAGTTCGATCAGGAGCTCCTGACCAAGGGGCCGTTCTCCGGCACCCAGGTCATCGCCGACGATCTCGGTCCGGACATCGTCATGCCGGAGGCGGACGACGAGCCGAAGAAGGTCTCCTCGCGCCGCGACGCCCGCAAGCAGGCCGCGCCGACGGCGAAGGTCCTCGAGTTCAAGAGGCCGACCGGCAGGGTTGCGCTCACCGAGGGCGTGACCGTCAAGGAGCTGGCCGAGAAGCTCGACGTCAAGGCTAGCGACCTGATGAAGCACCTGTTCATGAAGAAGGGCCTCATGGTCTCGATCAACCAGCCCCTCGGCGCGGAGCTCGCGCTCGAAGTGGCCAAGGAGCTCGGGATCGAGGCGGAGATGGTCTCCTTCGAAGAGGCGGTCGAGCTCGAGGCCATGGAGCGGACCGAGTCCAAGGGCACCGTTCCGCGCGGCCCGGTCATCACCGTCATGGGTCACGTCGACCACGGCAAGACCTCGCTCCTCGACTCGATCCGCGAGACCAAGGTCGCGGAAGGGGAGGCCGGCGGCATCACCCAGCACATCGGCGCGTACCACGTGGAGAAGAAGGATCGGAAGATCGTCTTCCTCGACACGCCGGGTCACGAGGCCTTCACCATGATGCGCGCCCGCGGGGCCAAGGTGACGGACATCGTCGTCCTGGTCGTCGCCGCCGACGACGGGGTCATGCCTCAGACCAAGGAAGCCATCGATCACTCCCGGGCCGCGAAGGTGCCGATGATCGTGGCCATCAACAAGATCGACAAGCCGAACGCGAACCCCGAGCGCGTGCGCCGCGAGCTCGCCGACGCCAACGTGCTCGTCGAGCAGTGGGGCGGCGACGTGGTCTCGGTGGAGGTCTCGGCCAAGCAGAAGAAGGGCATCGACGACCTCTTGGACATGATCCTGCTCACCGCGGACATGCTCGATCTCAAGGCCAATCCGGACATGGCCGCCAAGGGCGTCGTGCTCGAGGCCAAGAAGGAAGTGGGCCGCGGCATCGTGGCCACGGTCCTGATCCAGGACGGCACGCTGAAGGTCGGCGATCCGTTCTTCTCCGGCTCGACCTACGGCCGCGTGCGCGCCATGACCGACGAGCGCGGCAAGCGCGTCACCGAGTCCGGCCCGGCTACGCCGGTGCAGGTCACCGGCTTCGACGACGTGCCGAACGCCGGCGACACGCTGAACGTGGTCGACGACGAGACCCAGGCCCGCATGATCGGCCAGCTCCGGCAGGAGAAGGTCCGCGAGGCGGCCCAGCAGAAGAGCGGCCGCATGTCCCTCGACCAGCTCTTCCAGCGCATGCAGCAGGGCGAGGCCAAGGAGCTGAACCTCATCGTCAAGGCCGACGTGCAGGGCTCCGTCGAGGTCCTCGGCGAGACGCTGCGCAAGCTCTCCACCGCCGAGGTGAAGGTCAACGTGATCCACTCCTCGGTGGGCGCGATCTCGACCAACGACGTGCTCCTGGCCACCGCGTCCGACGCCATCGTGGTCGGCTTCAACGTCCGTCCCGAGCGCAACGCCGCCGAGCTGGCCGAGAAGGAAGGCGTGGACGTCCGGATGTACACGGTCATCTACACCCTGGTCGACGAGATGAAGGCGGCCATGACCGGCCTGCTCGAGCCGAAGTTCCAGGAAGTCTTCCAGGGCCGCGCCGAGGTGCGCGAGACGTTCAAGGTGCCCAAGGTGGGCGTCGTCGCCGGCTGCATGGTCGTCGACGGCACCATCCCCCGCACCGCGACCGTGCGCCTCTTGCGCGACAACCGGGTCATCTACGAAGGCAAGATCGGGTCTCTGAGGCACTTCAAGAACGACGTCTCCGAGGTCCGCCAGGGCTTCGAGTGCGGCATCGGCATCGAGAAGTTCCAGGACGTGAAGATCGGCGACGTGATCGAGGCCTTCCGGACCGAGCAGATCCAGGCGGCGCTGGCGTAACGTCGTGATCGTCGCGGTTGCGCTCTTCGAGCTTCACATCGAATACGCGCAGTCGCTGAAGGAAAAGCGGATGGTGGTGCGGAGCTTGCGCGACAAGCTCCGCCGCCGCTTCCACGTCTCCGCCAACGAGGTCGCCTTCCACGACCTCCACCAGCGCGCCCGCCTGGGGATCAGCTTCATCGCCGACCGCCGCGACTCGGCAGACTCATTGCTGGATAGAATCCAGAACTTCGTCGAGGCCAACAGCGGCGCGGTGCTGGCCGGGTGGACGAGCGAGAAGCTGGACTTCGACGAGGAAGCGGATCTGACATGAAGAAAACACGACGCACCTCCCGAGTGGGCGAGAACGTCCGTGACGCGCTCGTCCAGGTCCTGCGCAGCGACCTCAAAGGCTTCGACCTCGGCTGGTCGTCGATCAGCGAGGTGGAGGTCAGCCCCGACCTGCACTACGCGCGCGTCTACATCACCGGCCTCAAGGAAGAGGACACGAAGAAGACCGTCGAGGAGCTGCGCCGCGTCGCCGGCCAGGCTCGCCATCACCTCGGCAAGCGCATCCACCTCCGTTACACCCCCGAGCTCGACTTCCGCTACGACGAGACGGCCATGCGCGCGCTGCGCGTGGAGACGATTCTGCGAGAGGTGCTGCCGCCGGAGGGGGAGAAGGACGAGGACGAGGAGTGATCGTTTGTCATCCCGAGCGTGAGCGAGGGACC
>JBIOTX010000073.1:0-3775 GCA_044866315.1 Thermoanaerobaculia bacterium
GTGCTCCTCCTCTGCTCCCCCGCCGTCCACCCCTGGTACTGGCTCACGCTCACCGGCGCGGCGCTGGCCGAGCGTACGCCCTGGATCGCGTTCGCCCTCGCCGCGCCGCTGTCGTATCTCCTCTACGAGAACGTCCCGCCGCTCGCCGTCTACGCGCTCTGCTACGGGCTGCCTCTCGTCGTGTTACGCTCCCCACGCCGTTGAGACGCGTCGCGCCCCTCTTCTTTGTCATCGCCCTGATCTACGTCGCTCCCGGCTTCCTCCCGGGCCGCACCTTCGCGCCGCTCGACCTGCCGCTCGACAGCGGCGCCTGGAAAGCCGATCCGGCACAGCGCGTGCGCGTGTCCAACTCGCTCCTCTCCGACGTCATTACCCAGTTCATCCCCTGGGAGCGCGAGGCCCGGCGCCTCATCGCCCGCGGCGAGGCTCCGTTCGTCAACCGCTTCGCCGGGGAGGGCGGGACGCTCTACGCCGATCCAGGCACGGGCCTGCTCTCGCCGTTCACCTGGCCGCGGCTGCTGTTCGATCTCGACGGCTGGGCCATCTCCGCGCTGCTCAAGCTCCTCGCCGCCGCGCTTTCCGCGTTCTGGCTCGCGCGCGAGCTGGACGTCGCGCGGCGCGAGGCCGTCGT
This sequence comes from Thermoanaerobaculia bacterium, assembly GCA_044866315.1. Lineage (GTDB taxonomy): Bacteria > Acidobacteriota > Thermoanaerobaculia > Gp7-AA8 > Gp7-AA8 > QHVT01. Next base: position 632 of record JBIOTX010000073.1, read on the forward strand.
CTCCGCGCTCGTCTTCGCCACCGCCGGGAACACCGTGCTCTGGCTGCTCTGGCCGCACACGAACGTCTCCGCGCTGCTACCGGCATTCGCCGCAGCGTCGCTGCGGCTCATGAAGCAGCCGCGCCTCCGAAACGCCGCGCTGGCCATCCTCTTCGCCGCGCTCTGCACTGCCGGCGGTCATCCGGAGACGCTCTTCGTCGGCGTCGTCGGCATTTTCGTCTTCCTGATCTGGGAGGCCCTCCGCACCCCCACCCTCGGCCTCGGCGCGCTGGTCCCCGTGAGCGTCGGCGCGCTCCTCGGCTTTCTGCTGCTCTTTGTGCAGCTCGTCCCCTTCTTCGCCGTCCTCGGCGAGTCGTACGCGGGTGCCGAGCGTCCGGGCGCCTCGCACTCCTTCCGCGCCTGGGCCGTCGCCGGACAGGTTCTCCCCGGCATCCTCGGCAGCCCGGCGCGCGGCGAGCTCGATCTGACCGTCTTCGCCAAGGGCGAGAACTTCAACCTGCGCAACGCCGCGTACATCGGCGCGCTGACGCTGCTCGCGCTCCTCGTCTCCTTCCGCTCGCTCGTGCCGCCGCTGCGGCGCGGCCTCGTCATCGGCGCCGTCGCGCTCGTGCTCTCCTGGTATCCGCCGGGCGTGTGGGAGATCGCCCGACACGTGCCGGTGCTGCGCGTGGTCGCGCTGGAGTACGGATCCGTTCTGTTCGTGATGTTCGGCTCCATCGCCGCCGGCCCGGCGCTCGCGCAGCTCGCGTCCCGTCCGCGGAAGAAGATCGGCGTGTTTCTCATCGTCGTGGGCCTCGGTGCGCTCATCGTGGGCTCGATTCCAGCTCTCGCCCCGTCGCTGGTCACGCGCACCGCGCGCGCCGGCATCGCCGAGCTTCGCGCGCGCGGGCATCTCCAGCAGGCACCCGAGGTGTATGAGCAGCGCCTCGCCTATTACCTCGACGCCGCGGGCAACACCGCGCTGCGCCGCGTCGCCGTTCCCGGCGCGCTCTGGCTGCTGGCCGGGATCGCCCTCCTCGCGCCGATCCGCCGCCGCGAGCTGGTTGTCTTCGGCGCCGCGATCGGGGAGCTGATCGCATTCGGCGCCGGCTACAACCCGGCCGTGCGCATGACCGACGTGCCGCCCGAGCCGGGAATCCTCCGCGCCGTGAAGCAGCGCGACCCGTCGCGGCAGTACCTCATCGCCGCGCCCGGCGAATTCTTCCCGGCGAACCTCGGCACGCTCTACGGCGTGCGCGACGTCGTCGCCTACGACGCGCTCACGTCGAAGCGGCGGGTCGAGGAGCTCCGCGCCGCCGGCTACGATCCGCGACTGCACTCGCTGCCGCCGGCGTTCACACCCGAGCAGCTCCGCGCGCTCGAGGCCCTCGGCGTCCGCTTCGTGCTCACCCGCGCCGGCATCCAGGAGCTCCCGAACGCGCCGCCGAGCCCCTTGCCCGTCAATCGCGGACCGCGCGGAATCGTCTTCGGTGCGATCGTCTCGCTGCTCGCCGCGGTCGCGGCTGCGGCCTGGCTGCGCCTCTACACCCTGCCGCCGGTCACGCAGCTTCCGCTTTCAGCGCTCGAGTCATGAGCCGCTGCACCCCTTCGCGCGGCGACTCGCCCTCGTAAAGCACGCGGTACATCTCCGTCGTGATCGGCATCTCGATGCCGTGCTTCTGGGCGAGCTGCATGGCCGACTTCGAGGTCTTGATCCCCTCGGCCACAAACTTCACGTCCCGCAGGATGTCCTCGAGCTTCTGCCCGCGGCCGAGCCAGACCCCGACCGTGCGGTTGCGCGAGAGCGCGCCGGTGCAGGTCAGCACCAGATCGCCCATGCCCGCCAGCCCGGCGAATGTCTCCAGCCGCCCGCCGAGGGCCACGCCGAGGCGGGTGATCTCGTGCAGGCCGCGGGTGATGAGGGCGGCGTTCGTGTTGAAGCCGAGGCCGAGGCCTTCCAGCACGCCCGCGGCGATGGCGACGACGTTCTTGAGCGAGCCGCCCAGCTCCGCGCCGATCACGTCTTCGGTGTGATAGAGCCGGAAGGCGGGGGAGGAGAGGAACTGCTGGGCCTCTCGCGCGAACTCGAGGTCTTTCGAGGCGATGACCGCCGCCGTGGGATCGGCGCGCGCGCACTCGAGGGCGAACGTCGGCCCCGAGAGCACCGCGAACGCCTGCAGGCGCGTCCCGAGGACGTCGGCGCTGATCTCCGACATCCGCTCCAGGCTCTCGTTCTCGATGCCCTTCGTCCCGGAGATCACCTTCACCGCGCGGGTGAGGTGCGCGGAGAGGTTGGTCAGCACCTCGCGATAGACGTGGCTCGGCACGACCATGAACATCGTCTCCGCGAACTCCGCGGCCTCGGCCAGATCGGTCGTCGCCCGGATGCGCGTCTCGTCGAGCGGCACGTCCGGGAGGTAATGCGGATTGAGACCCGTCTCACGGATCCCGTCCGCCACGTCGCGGTCGTGGGCCCAGAGCAGGACGTCGTTGCCGGCGCGCGCCGCGGTGATGGCCATGGCCGTGCCGAACGCGCCGGCGCCGATGATCGAGATCTTCACTCTTTCTCCTTCTTCCGGTCGCCGAGCCGCCGCTCCACCCCCTGAACGATCCGGGCGATGTTCTCGTGGTGCTTGAGGATCACCGCCAGGGCGATGGCGATGCTGATCACGATCCGCCAGAACGGCGCGTCATGGCCGATGAAGCGGAACAGCAGCGGCAGCGACGCCGCCGTCACGATCGACGCCAGCGACACCATGCGGAACAGGATCACCACGATCGCGAACACGATCACCGCCGCCGCGAACACCCGCGGATCCAGCGCCAGGATCACCCCCGCCGCCGTGGCCACGCCTTTTCCGCCATGCAACCGCAGCCACACCGGGAACATGTGCCCGAGCACCGCGACCAGTCCCGCCAGCGCGATCCACATCTCCCGCGACTGCCAGGGAGCGGTGCCGGCCTCGAACGGCCACCCCGGCGACGCCACGATCCACTTCGCCAGCGCGACCGCGCCGTAGCCTTTCGCCACGTCGAGGATCAGCGCCACCACCCCCGGCACCCGCCCCGCCGTCCGCGCGACATTCGTCGCCCCGACATTGCGGCTCCCGTGCTTGCGGATGTCCGTGCCCGTGGTCAGGCGGACGACGAGGAAGGAGAACGGGA
>JBIOTX010000074.1:0-21540 GCA_044866315.1 Thermoanaerobaculia bacterium
GCGGGCTAAAGCCCGCCGCTCCACGTTCTCGCAACTACAATCGGCGCGTGCTCGACGTCTCGCTGCGCAACCTCGCGTTCCGCTACGACCGCGGGTTCGCGCTGCGCGACGTCACCCTCACCTTCCCCCGCAGCACGCACACGGCCATCACCGGTCCGCCGGCCTGCGGGGCGTCGACGCTGCTCCGGCTGATCGCGGGGCAGCTGCGTCCGGCGTCGGGGGAGATCATCGCCGGGGCACGCGTCATCCACGATCTGAGGCCCGCGCAGCGGCCGCTGCTCTTCGTCACCTCGGCGATCGACGTTCCGGGGCGCTGGAGCGTGCAGCACACGCTGGTGGCCGCGGTGCGCACGCGCACGCTCGACCGGGAAGACCGCCATCGCGAGTACGTGCTCGCGGCGGAGAAGTGGCAGCTCGCCCCGATTCTGGAGCGGCGCGTCGACTCGCTCTCGTCCACCGAGGCCACGCGCGTGGCGCTCGCGCGGATCGAGTTGCTGCGGCCGGGGATCGTCGTCGCCGATCGCGTGCTGGAGCGCGTCGCCGCCTCTGCCCGCCCCTCCCTCGCCGATGACTTCTACCGCACCCTGCGCATCGTCGGCGCCACGGTCATCTCCGCGCCGGCCTCGCGCGACGAGCTCGCGCTGACGGACCAGATCGTGGTGCTCGACGACGGGCGGGTGGTGCAGAGCGGCAGCGCGGCGGAGGTGTTCGCGCGGCCCGAGAGCGCCGCGGCTGCGGTCGCCGTGGGAGAAGTGGACGTCATCCCCATCACCCTCCGCGGCAATACCGTGGAGTCCGTAATCGGCGCGTGGGAGGTGAGCGAGCCGCCGTTCCAGGGCAGCGGCGTGGCCCTGGTCCGGCCGGGCGACTTCTCGCCGGCGAAGCCGGGCGAGGACTCCGACCTCGTCTTCGGGATCGAGGAGGCAGGTTTTACCGACGGGCGGTGGATCGTCCGGGGCATCCTCAGCGGGGGAATCAGCCTGCGGGTGGAGCTGCCGCCGGAGACGCCGGTGCACAAGGGGCGGCTGATGGCCCTCCGCTACGACCCGGCGCGGTTCCGCCTGCTGCCGGCCGCGCCCGCCACCATCCAGACCGGCGTTCCCACGGACGTGGTCCCCCCCATGCGCGAGACGCGGTAGCCTGTTCGTGGTGCGGGCTTTGCAGCGTCCGCCAGAGCATCACACCTGTAGAAGTGGAGTCCGCGATTTGATCCGTGCCCGAAGGACCCCGTTCAAGCTACGCAAGCTGCTGGTCGTGGACGACGACGAGAAGCTCATCGGTTACTACCGGGAGCTGCTCACGCCGTATGGCTTCGAAGTGCTCGTCGCCTTCGACGGCGAGCAGGCCATCCCGCTGGTGGAGACCAATCCCGACATCCAGCTGGTCATCCTCGACCTGTCCATGCCCAAGATGGACGGCCGCCAATGGCTGCGCTGGTTCCGGAGCAAGAGCAAGGACGCGCCGGTCATCATCATCACCGGTTACAAGCTCGAGCCGGCGGATGAGGATCTCAAGCCGTCCGTGGTCCTGGAGAAGCCCTTCCACGTGGCCGAGCTCCTGGACCTGGTGGGACTGTTCTGCGGGCTGGGGACGCCGGTCTCGATACCCAAGGACGTGACGGCCTGAGGGGGCTTTCCTGACGGCAGAAAAGGTGTAGCCTCCTCGCATGTGGGATCCGCTGCTTCGGCGTGATCTCGAGCATTGCACGCTGGTCGACTCCCAGGTGATCGACGGGCGTCCGTCCGTGTTCTGCATTCTCGACCCGCCTCGCTACGCCGTGGGCGAGAAGCCTTACGAAACGGCCCAGCGCAATGCGGCCCTGTTGTTCGAGGAGCTGCCCCATGAAACGGTGGCGCTGCAGCGCGAGTTCTTCCAGGACTATCTCGAGAAGCGCTCCCTCGGGATTGCCATGGCCATCGCCGGATCGAAGAAGCCGCCTCTCGTCCTGCCGGTCGAGGACAGTGATCCGCGCGCGCACATTCAGACCTTGACGAGCCGCGCCGTCGAGCGGATGACTCTGGCCACGCCCTTCTTCAACTCGCTCATCCATGCGTTCGATCAGCTCGCGAGCGGCAACCACACTCCCTTCTCGACGATCAAGCAGCTCCACGACGACCATCGCGACAGGAAAGTCTCCTTCGCCGCGTATCTGCGGCAGATGATGGACATCGCCCGATCGCAGGGGCAGAGCGTTCCGTTCGAGCTCGTTCTGGCCGCGAAAGCGATGGAGCTGACGCCGCTGCTGCACGCGGCAGCGATCAACCTGGAGCAGCAGAGGCTCGAGCAGGACATCACCGCGCGCGCCGAAGCACACGCGTTCTCACCGCGCGCGGCGGTGGAGCTGTATCTCTACGTCCTCGAAAGCACGCGCGGGCGCAAACCGGAGCACGAAAACACGATCAACGCCTGCCGGGCGCTGCTCGAAGAGCCCGAGCCTCCGGTCGACGACTGGCTGGTGCGCGAGGTCGCCGATGCGATCGCCAGCCAGATGGGCGACTTCCTCGGGCCGGCCGTCCGCCTCGATCCCGACCAGCAGCATCGCCCGCACCTCGGCCATGGAGAGGTCGTCTCCCGAATGATCGAGCTCGCGCCGCTGCTCGACATCGACGTGAACCGGTATCCGACGCTCCAGCTCTATCTCCGCCACAGCTACATCCTGCATCGCCTCTCCACCTTGCGCGCATCCGGACTGGCCCTCGGGATGGCCGAGGCGCTGGGGCGGCTGGAGACGGACGTCCTGTTTGCCGCCGCGAGCGACGATCGCGAGCGCGAGCTGATCGCGCTGATGCCGGTGATGGAGCTGCTGAAGGAGCTGCGCCAGTTCCGCATCGGATACGGCGACGCGGCCCGGGAAGCGCTGGCGGGATTCTCCGCGGTGGACCTCTGCCGGCGGCTCGATGCGATCGGCGCGAATCTGCAGGCCAAGCTCCATGCCGAGGCGAAGGAGGTCGACGCCTGGATGCGCGATGTCATCGAGCTCGGCGAGGAAAGCATCCGCCGCGGCAAGCTGCTCGCCGCCCGCCTGCTCTCCGAGATCGAGAGCCGGCAGCTCTCGAGCGTCCTGCTCGTGTGTGACGCCTACTTGTACGACGTGGTGGTCGGAGAGCTGGGGGACGCCGTGTCGTATTCGATGCTCATGCCCGACTTCTCACTCGACCAATGACTCGCGCAGCCACGGCTCGAGCTGCGCCTGTCCGGCGTTCTTCGCATCGGTGAACCGCGGTGGGCGCGAGGAGCGCTGAACGCGCGTGAAGTCGGCGCCCGCCAGATCGGCATTCGAGAAATCCGCCTCATCGATCGCCGCCGCCGTGAATTTGCAGCCGCGGAGCGAGCTGCCGATGAACTTCACCTCCTGCAGCCGCGCGGTCGTGAAGTCGACGTCTTCGAAGTCGCACCCGGACAGGTCTTGTCCCGCCATGGAGACGCCTTTCAACACCAGCCGGCGGAGAGCCGGACGGGGCTCGCCGATGCGACGGACGCGCAGCAGGAGGAGAAAGAGATTGCGGCGCAGGGCCGTCCCGGTTCCGGGATGGGCCAGGCGCTCGCGCACGAACGGCTCCAGATTCGCGAGCGCATCGGCGTGCGCCGCGGCGGTGGGGACGATGCCGAGGCTCTGCGTCACCCGCGCGCTGTGAACGATCCCGGCCAGGAAGATGAGCGTCTCATCGCTGAGCTCCGACTTCGCCAGCGTGGTCTCCCGCAGATCGGTTGCCCCGCGCGCGGTGCCGGCCAGCCGGGGCATGAGATCGCGGGCAATCGACGAGGCGAAGAAATACGACTCGAACGAGGCGTGGCCGAAGCTGAAATAGCCGCCCGTGTCGTAGTTCAGAAACGAATAGACCTTCAGTTCCCGGTCGAGCAGATCGTCGATGGCCGAGAGCTGCTGATCGTGCAGAAAGCGGCTCACCAGGGCCCGGAAGACCTCGTCGCGCAACGAGCTCCGCTGCTCCTGAACACATTTGACGGCGAAGCGCTCGAGGGCGATGAACTTCTGCCGCGGCTTGAGAATCTGCTGCTGCTGCATCGAGCGCATCACCCGCTCGAGCGTCTCGTCGAGAAAGGATTGATAGAGATCGGCCAGGCCGGCGTCGGACGCGTCCGTGAGGCGCTGGTGGACGGTGACCATCATGAAGCACCACAGCGGCCGCGTGGTCAGCTCCTGCAGGCGCGGGCGCCCGGCGACGAGCCGAAGAAACGCTTCGACGTCGCCGATCTCACCGGCGCAGGCATACGCGTATTGCGTCCACTCGTTCGGCGACCACGGCTGCAGCTCGTACAGGTCCCAGTCGCGCAGCAGCGGCTCTTTGTCCTCGAGATAGGCCGTGCGCGAGGTGAGAACACAGGCTGCGCCGGGGAGGTCGAGGAGCGGGGCCAGGATCTCGCGCCATTCCGAGCGGTGGGTCTTGAGCTCGTCCAGACCATCGAGCACGACCACCGCGCCGCCGCCGGCGAGCAGTTCCGCGAATTCGCTTCGCGACAGGGGCGGAAACTCGAGCGTCCGCAAGTACTCGAGGATCTGCACGAGCACGTCGCGGTGCTGCAGGAGGTCGCGCGACAGCGCGGCGGCGCAGTCGAGCCGGTGCAGCGGGAAGTAGATCGGCAGCCGCCGCGGCGACGGATCGACGAAGGCATCGATCTGGTCGAGCACCGTGCGCAGCGCGAAGTAGGTCTTTCCCATCCCGTAGTTGCCGCAGACCAGCACGCGCCGGCGGTCCCCCGACCACACCGCGCCCATGGCCTCGCGCATCTTCTCGTCTTCCGCCGCCTCGACGCCGATCCGGCGTCCCCGCTGCGGCACGTACACGCGATCGGGGCGCATCAGCCCCGTCGACACCCCTTCCCGCGAGACATGCCGGCGCAGCGCCCGCAGGTAGTCGGCGCGTGGATACGCGGCCATCGCCGCCGCACCGGCCTCGTGCGGAAGCACGGCTCTGCCGCGCGCGAGAATCCATTCCAGGCGGCCGTCGACCGTGCCGGCGTACAGCGAGTTGTCGCTGTGCCAGAAGCGGTTGCGCGACCAGGAGCGGAACCAGCTCACGCCTGCCAGCGGCGCGTCGCGATGAATGGTGATGACCTGGCAGCCGTTCTCGTACTGGTCGAGGGAACCGCCGTCGAAGAGGGAACTGACCGCAAACTCGGCCACCCCCCGGTCCTGATCGAGCACGAAATGCGAGCTCTCGGTGCGGTGAAGGTGCCCGCGCAGGAGAATGTCGACCCGCCCGGCCATCAATTGCCGAGCCGAGCGGCCGTCCATCAGATCGGCAAAGGAGTGATGCACCAGGCCGATGCGCAGCACCCCCGGCTCGCGCGGCAGCGGCGCGAGCCGCGCCAGCTGATCGTCCGTCAGAAGCAGCTTCTTCTCGTCGTCGGTGCCGGAGAGCCACGCGCTGTCGAGGCCGATGAATTCGACCGCGCCGCCCTCTTCGCGGGGCACGCGCACGCGATAGCCGAGGCGAGGGTGAAGGTCCGGCGAGGGGGCGAGCTCCCTGCGGCCGATCGTCGTCGTCACCCAGCGCTGGTAGGCGTCGCGGCGCGAGAGCAGTCCGTCGAGACACGCCGCGCCGAGTCCCTCCGGCGGATGCGGAGTCGCGCCGGCGAGATAGCGCGAAAGGTGTAACGGGTCGCGCTCCGCGTACGCCCATTGGCGCACCGCGTTGTACTCGGCGACGGCGACCGCGCGATCGACGTCGTGATTCCCGGGCACGACGAAGAAGCGCTCCCACGGCACGCCGAGGAGCGCCAGCGTTTCCTCGAGAAACGCGGTCACGGGCTCGAACTCCACTTCCTTTCCGGAGAACGCGACGTCGCCGGTGAAGCAGACGCAGTCGACGGCCTCGATGGCCTCGAGATTCCTCTTCCATTCGTCGCCGAGAACCAGGCGCCGACGCCAGTCGTCAGGATCGCCGGGACCGCGGTGATGGAGGTCGGAGATGTGGAGGATGCGCAGCATCGATGGTCACGCCCTGAGCTCGAAACGGATCGGAAAGGACATCCACCCGATGGTCCGGGCGGGTTGTCGATTCAGCTTATCGAACGCCGACTGCACCGCGGCAGCATCCGCCTCCCGGAATGGACGCGCGAACCGGACGTGGACGACGTCGTCTTCGAGCCGGATGTGGGCGCGCTTTCGCAGAAGGGATCGGGCGATGGTGACGCGGCGCGAGCGCGGCAGGGAGTCCGGCAGCAGTCCCGCGATCCACTCCTGGGCCTGGTTTGCGGAGCTGGCGATCGTGGCCAGGAGCGGATGGTCCGGAGGAATGGCCGGGACGGCCGCGCCGCCCTGAACGCCCGCGGTGGGAGGGAGCGGCGGCTTCTGGCCGGCCTCCGGGGGCGGAGGCGGCGCCGGACCACGGCGGCTGAGCACCACGTCGAAACGGCGATCGAAGCTCTTGCGCGGGCGGCCGGTGATCCCGCCGGCCCGGCGGAGAAATTCGTCCAGGGTGAAATGCACCAGCCCGAGGCCGCGGTACGGCTCGCGATGCACGGCCATGGCCGATTCGGCGAGTCCGATCCGGTCCGCGAACGGGAGCGCGAGAAACGCGCCGCCATGCCGCACCGAGCCGCCGCGGCGAAGGCTGTCCAGATAGGCCTCGTCCGGGGGCCGTTCGGGACGAGGCACGATTTCGAACGACACTCTTCCTCGGCTGCCGTGCCGCGCCCGCTGTCCAAGGCGACGCAGACGGCGCAGCAGGGCGGGCGGGATGTTTGTCTTGGGTCCTTCCCCGCCTCCTCCCCCTCGTCCTCCTCCCCCGCGTGCCCCCCGTTCTCCCCCTCGTCCTCCCCCGTCTCCCCCGCTCGTCCCTCCCCGTTCCCACTCGTCGAGCGCGAGGAGAGCGTCCTCGAGCTCGCGATGCGTGCCCGATCCGGGTCCGTTCACTTCCTTCGGCTCGAGCAGCCAGCTCTCCTCTTCCTCACCGACCTTCCCCGCGTACATCCAGTCATGGACGTGGTCCCAGAGTCCTTTGTCGTCGCCGCCCTCCCCCTCTTCACCTCCCGCCGGCTGCCCTCCTCCTTCTTCACGATCATCATTCGAATGGCCACCGCGGCCGCCGGAGCCCTTCCATCCGAACCACGCCGCCCGGTCACCGTCGGGGTCGGCGTCGCCGAACAGCGCCCGGCCAACCCCGCGCAACGCCTCGCCGATCAACCGCGCCGCGCCGCGGAACGCACGGCCGACGGCGATGGCGATGGCCAGCAGCAGGCGCATGAGCGCAAGAAGGAACGCCACGAACCGCGCCGCCGCGATGGTGAACGCCGCGCGCGACGGGGGCAGCGGCGCACGGTCGGGGTCCCAGTGGGGACGGACGAAGACCCCACGCCACCCATCGATGATCAGCCGCGGAAACCCGAAGTTGAGCAGCAGCAGCGGCAGCGCCGCGAAAAACAGCAGGACCAGCAACGTGAGGGGGACGAACAGCCAGAGAAGGAGCCAGGCCACGCGCATCCAGCCGCTGTCGTCCGGCGCGAGGTCGCCGGTCAGCAGGCGAGCCCAGAAGCCGGGAGGGGACGGCTCGATGTACAGCAGCACGCCACGCTGCTCGACTTTTCCGCCGCTCGTCGCCGCAATGGTGAAGCGAAACGTGCCCGCTCTCCGTTTGGCGAGCCGTCGATTGTGCGCGCTGAACGGCGCGATCCACGGATCGATGGCCTCGACCTGCGGGACCCCCGAGAGCACGCCGCTTTCCGAAAAGCTCAGCCCGCGCGGCAGCGACCCTTCCACGAGCATCCACCGTTGCACGCCCTCGGCGCTGCCGCCGCGAAAACGCGCCGCGTACCGCGTGCCGCTCCGGCCGTCGTTCAGCGCGATCGCCGGCGAGACGATGCGGATCCATTTCCGGCGCCGGGGATCGAACGGCTCGGCCACACGGACCGCGAGCGTGAGGCGGCGTGTCTCGCTCGCGCCTTCCTGATCCGTCACCGTGGCCAGGAACGTCCGCGAGCCGGCGGTGGTCGGGGTCCCGCGGATCACGCCGTCCACGAAGGCGAAGCCGTCGGGGAGGCTGCCGTCGATCCGCCAGCGCAGCGGCGCCGCGCCGCCGCTCGCCGCGAGCGGGACTTCGTAGGGCTCGCCGACGATCGCCGCCGGGAAGGCCCGGGTGACGATGTGCGGCCGGTCGTCGGAGCCGAGGCCGCGCAACAGGATGGCCACGGTCACGAAGACCAGCGCCGCGATGATCATCAGAAAGAGGTCGATGAAGCGCAGCTCGACCGGGCTTTCGTCGTGCTCGCCGCGGCTCATCGCGTCCTCCGCCAGCGCACGCCCTCCCACCGAGCCGCGATCGCGCCGCGGAATCCGGTTGCGGCGAGGATCACCACCACCGCGAGCGACAGCAGGAGGACCGGAAAGGCGATCCAGCGGAAGGCGAAGCCGACGACCATGCCCACGGCCCGCCAGACGCGGCTCATGGCGGTGACGCGCGATTCGTACCGCACCGGCAGCACGAATCGCTGCCAGGTCTGCGTGCCGTCGGCATCGACACCGGTCACGGTGAAACGCCATGGCTCCGCCAGCCTGGCGTCGCTTTTCAAGAGCATGACCTGGCCTTGGAGGACTCCATCCGCCGTCAGGGTGAGGCCTGGAGGAAGAGCGACCGGATTCGCGCTGAACGCGTACGGCGCGCGTCCGCCGGTGGCCACGAGCCGGTGTCGATAATCGGCGAACGTGACCGCCTCAGGCAGCGCCGCCGCCGGTCCAGCGATGTGCATCGGCTCGCCGCGCGCGGTGGCGCGCACGTCGAGCCGCAGCGTCGCCCGCGCGGCCTCGTTCATCCCGTCGCGCAGCTCGACTTCGACCTCCACCGTGCCGTGCGATTTCGGCGCGCCGAAGATCCGGCCGCTGTTGGCGTCGAGACCGAGCCCCTCCGGCAGCTCGCCGCCGGCGATCGTCCAGCCGTACGGAGGTTGTCCGCCGCGGCCGGCGAGATAGATCTCGTACGGCTCGTCCTGCAGCGCCAGCGGCAGCGTGCGGGTGAGCACCGCGAGCGGCGCCGGAGGCCGCGGCGGCGACGAGATGAGCATGGCCACGACCGCGACGAAGACGAGCGCCGCAACGATCAGCATGAAGAGATCGATGAAGCGCAGCTCGACCGGAGAGGCCGATGCGCCGCGGCGGCGGCGAAGTCTCATGGTTTCACCGTGCGGGCGGCGGCGGACAGCTTGCCGAGGGCCCTGGCATGCGCTGCCGCGGTCTCGTTGAGCGCCTTCAGCTCGATGGTCGTGCGTAACAGGAGCTCCGCGAGCGTGAGCGCCGACCCGTTGCCGCGAACGAACTCGGCGACCGGACCGCGCAGCCGGGCGATCTCGCACTGCAGCGACCACATCTCCGTGAGCAGCCTGCCGATCGGATCGTCGCTGTTCTGGGTCCTCGGCCAGGCAATCTCGAATGCCGAGATGAGCCGCACCGTGAGCGACTGCAGCTGGCTCATCGTCTTCTCTTCGTACGCATGGACCAGGGCCAGCGCAAAGAAGCAGACGATGGTGCTGGCCAGGGCGATGAGGGTGATGTTGAATGCGTCGCCGAGGTTCGGAACCACGTCCGTCAGGGCCCGGAGCTGTTGCTGCGAGCCGCCCTGACCGCCGACGGCAGAGCCGATGCCGCTGATCGAGCGGGCCATCGTCGCCGCCGTACCGATGAATCCGAACGCCGGCAGGGCCCACACCAGCGCGCGCAGCGGAGCGTAGATGCTCTGCAGCGCCACATCGTCCGTGTGTGCCCGCTCCGCAACCAGCCGCGCGGCCAGCTCGGGATTCATCTTCTGCTGCAGCACCAGGTCGAGACGCTGCCAGGCCATGGTCTTCCGGGATTCGAATTCCCGCGGGAGCAGATCGCCCCAGTCGATCCTGCCGGGGTTAGCGATCTTTTTCGCCACGTAGGCGAGGACGCGCTTCTCGGCGAGGGTCGCCAGCACCTGCCTGAACAGATGAATCGCCAGCCAGAACATGATGAACACGATCGCCGACACGATGTGCCGCGACGGATCGCCCCGCCGCCACAACGAGCCGACGAGCGGGAAGCCGGCGAGCAGGCCACTGGCGAACAACGGCGCCGTGGCGGCGACGGCCACGACAAAGGTGCCGGTGAATGTGCCCAGCCGTTCCGGGAAAGCGCGGACGAACAGCATCGCCCCCGCGGCGGCAATCGCCGCCAGAATCATGAACGCGACGACCGCTGCCGCGCCGGCCGGCGAGGCACCTGTTCGAAGCGCGATCGCCGCGATCACCAGCACGCCCGCAGCAATGCTTCCTCCGATGACGGCAGGTTTCGAGGTCATGGTCCAGCTCCTTTGTGTCGCAGCGCATCCGCGATCGCCTCTCGCCCGGGGAGCTCGAGCTCCGCCATTGCGTTTCCCTCGCCGTCGAACAGCAGCGTGGCCGCGCCGGGCTCACCCAGCGGCTCGCCGCAGAACGGGCAGAGGAGCAGCCACACCCGCTCCAGAGGGCCCGCCCGTGCGTCGTAGGCGAGCGTGCGGTGCGCGCATCGATTGCAGACGAACCGCGACGGCTCGTCCAGATACTCGAAGCTCTCGAACCAGCAGCCGCCGACGATCGCCTGCGGCGCGGGCTCGACTAGCGCGAGACGCTGCCTGTACAGCGGGCCGGCGAAGCTGCAATACCGGCTGCCCTCGCAAGGACGCACCACCCTTTCGGAAGGCACAAGATCTCCTCATAGGAGGAGTGCCACAAGGTGATGAGTCCCTACCTGCGATCCGCGCGCGTGAGAACGGACACAGCAGTAGCGCGTCAGCGCGATGCCATCTGGAACGCGCAGTTCGACTCGACGCTCTGCAGGTCGAGCTGCATCGAGGCCACGCTCTGGGTGATCTCGATGCGCAGCGGGATCCGCCGCTCGTCGGACGAGAGCCACACCTTCACCCCGCCCTGCCACTTCTTGCCGCCCGGGGCGTCGACGATCTCGAACCCGAGGGCCTGCGTGGCCTTGCCGTCGATGGTGAACGAGCGGCGCTGGCCCGGCTTGAAGATGACCGGGTACTCCTTGCCGTCCGAGTAGATGGTCGTGTTCATCGGTCCGGTGATCGCGGACGCGTTCTGGCGCAGGAAGTAGATGGCCGTGAGGATGTCGCGCATCTCGTCGTCGCCCGCAGGGAGCTTCTTGACCCGGTTCTCCGTCTCCTCCGGGGTCTCCTTGTGGATGCGCGCCAGGCGCTTGACGTAGTCGAACTCCGTCCGCTCGTTGCGGGCCTTCTTCCCCCACGCGTAGCCGTGGTAGGTCATCAGCGTCTTCGCGCCGCGCTGGTCCATGTCCGATTCGTAGGCGTAGAAGCCGCCCTTCTTCCCGTTCGGCGCGGTGATCAAGAGCTCGCTGTGCACCGAGTGGTCGTCGCCGTAGGTCGTGCGCAGGTTGCCCACGCCGTTGGTCGGAAAGACCAGGCCGGCGATGAAGCGGACGCCGCCGCGCAGCCGCCAGGAGTAGCGGAGCTCCTCGACGTTCCCTGTGCCGCAGTCGACTACCGGCGCCGCATACAGCGAAGCGGACGCGAGCAGAAGCACGAGGGCGGCAGAAGTGCTACGAATAATTTTCATAGTCGCTCCGTAAACACAGCGCGATGAGCAGTTATTCGATTGAGACGGCGCGATGGAGGAGAAGGTTTTCCTACGCCGGCGCCAGCGCCATCAAGGCCTGTTCGACCTCGTCGATGACGTAGTCGGGTGTGGACGAGCCCGCCGTCAGGCCGATCGTCTCCGCGTTCGCCACCCAGGCCGGATCGAGGTCCGCGGCGTCCTGGATCAGGTACGACGGCTTGCTCTCCCGGCAGATCTCCCAGAGGTGCTTCGTGTTCGCGCTCTTCCTGCCGCCGATGATGATGATCACGTCCACTTCCGGGTCCTGCGCGAGCACGCGCGCGGCGTCCTGGTTCTCCTTGGTCGCGTAGCAGATCGTGTCGCCGCGCTCCACCCCGCGGGCGCGGCGCTCGATGGTCCGCACCACGTCCTCGAACTCCTCGGCATTCAGGGTGGTCTGGTAGAAGATCTTGATCTTCTCGTAGCCCGACCAGTCGATGGTCTCCGCCTCCTCCATCTTCGAGATGATGTGGTAGGTGGCGGGATCGAGGTCGTTCGTGTAGCCGATGACCTCGCGGTGCTTCGGATCGCCGATGAAGACCAGGTGATAGCCGGCCGCTAGGGCCTGCTTCGCCTCGCGGTGAATGTCGTAGACGAACTTGCAGGTGGTGTCGAGGATGTTCAGGCCGGACGCGCGGGCCCGGTCGTGGAACGACGGCGGCACGCCGTGCGCCGAGAAGACGATCGTCGGCTCCTGGATGCTCTCGATGGCCTCGACCGTGCGGACGCCGAGGTCCTCCATCTCCTGGACCACGCGCTCGTTGTGCACGACCTGCCCGAGGATCGCGCCGCGGCCGCCGCCGGCGGCGAAGCGCTTGACCTTCAGATCGGCGATGCGGACGCCCGAGCAGAAGCCGTACTTGGCTGCGCGTTTCACTTTCATCGATTGCCCTCAACCCGCGCGGAGCGGCGAACATTCTATGAGAGCATCCGCGGGTGCAACGGGCGCCCGCTCTCTTCACTCCCCGCTTCCTCTCCCTCTGGGCCTTCCAGTGCGCCACCTTCTTCGCGGCCTTCCAGCTCCTGCCGGTGATTCCGCTGCGGATCATCGCCCTCGGCGGATCGAAGGCCCTGGCGGGGTCGTTTCTGGCCGCGTACACGATCGCCAGCGCCCTGGCGGCGCCGATCATGGGGACGGTCGCCGATCACATCGGGCGGCGGCGGATGCTCGTCCTGGCCTCGATGCTGTTCGTGGTCTTCTCCCTGCTCTACGCGGTGGTGGCGGTGCTGCCGCTGGTGCTGCTCATCGGCGTGGTGCACGGCTCGCTCTGGTCGGGAATCCTCTCCGCCGCCGGGGCGATCATGACCGACTTCATCCCGCCCGCGCGGCGCACCGAGGGGATGGCCTACTGGGGGCTTGCGCCGACCTTCGCCATCGCCCTCGCGCCCGCGGTCGGCCTGTTCGTCTACCGTCACGGCTGGGTCGCGCTCTGCATCGACATGGCCCTGATCTCCACGGCCACGTCGATCTGGGCCTCGCGCCTTCCCGGCGGCGACCGGCACGGCGAAGCGCGCGCGTTGCCCGAGCTCCGCGACCTCTGGGACTGGGGCGTCATCCTGGCCACGCTCTCCCTCGGCGTCGTCGCCTTCGGCTACGGCGGCGTGACCAGCTACGTCACCATCCTCTCGCTCGAGCGCGGAATCCGTCCGGAGTCGCTCTTCTTCACCGTCTTCGCCCTGGCCACGCTGGCCGTGCGCGTCTTCACCTCGCGCTTCGGCGACCGCTTCGGCCCGCACGTGCTGCTCTACCCCGCCTTCGCCGCCATTCCCATCGCCTTCGCCCTCCTCGCCCACGCCCACTCGCGCGCGGAGCTCATCGCCTCGGCCACGCTCTTCGGCTTCGGCCTCGGCTCCGCCTTCCCGGCCTTCATCACCTTCGTCCTCGCCCACACCGCCGAGAGCGCCCGGGCCCGCACCTTCGGCAGCGTCATCGGCGGCTTCGACATCTTCATCGGCATCGGCTCGATCTGCATCGGCTGGATCGGCGGCCGCCAGGGCCTCGGCACCGCCTTCGCCATCGCCGCGGCGCTGAGCTGCCTGTCCATCCCCATCTTCATGGTCACCTCCCGCCAGCTGGCGCGTGGCACCGCTGTTGCTGAGAACGCCGACCATGCCGGAACCGGATGAAAACGAACATCACGCCGAGCGGCGGGTGGTCTATGAGACGGTGAGCAGCAGCTCCACGCGCTCGAACACGATCACGGTCATCATCGTCATCGTGATCGCCCTGGCCTTGGTCGCGTGGGTGGTCATGGAAATGCGCTAAACGCGCTACCCTGATCGCTCACCATGGACCATCGAGCGGTCCCCCAGAGCCGTGCCGAGCGGCTGATCGCGACCGGCCGCTTCGTGCTCGCCGTGGCCTCGCTCGGCGCGATCTACCTCGATCCCTTCGAGCCGTCCCGCTATCCCGCCCTCGCCTACTCGCTTCTGGCCGTCTACGCGGCGTACGCGCTGATGGCCGTGGTCTGGAGTCTGTACGCCGGCGGAATCTCGCGCCGGGCCCAGATCGCCAGCCACGTCATCGACCTGACCTTCTTCGGCACGATCAACTTCATGACCGCCGGGCCGACCAGCCCGTTCTTCACCTACTTCGTCTTCGGCATCGTCTGCGCCATGCTGCGCTTCGGGCGCCGGGGCACGCTGCTCACGGCCATGGCCGCGGTGCTGGTCTTCTTCGCCTCCGGCGTCGGGCATGCCGACACTCCCGTTTTCGAGCTCAATCGATTCATCATCCGCGGCGCGTACCTGTTCGTGGTCGGGTCGCTGCTGATCTATCTCGCCGACTACCAGCAGCGCATGCACGGCGACCTGGCGAGCATCGCCCGCTGGCCGCGCCCCGTGGCCGGGAGCCGGGAGGAGCTGATCACGGCTCTCCTGCGCGAGGCGGCCTCGATCTTCGGCGTCTCCCGGGCCCTCCTGGCCTACGAATACCTCGGCGAGCGGGTGGCCTATCTCTGCACCGTCGACGGCGAGGCCGTGGAGTGCACCGGCGAAGAGCGCGAGCTCGCCGACCACCTGCTCGACGCCGGCACGGCCTTCGTGAGCCGGCGCACCTTCCGTGCCGTCACTCCCCGCGAGCAGGCCCTGCCGCCGTCCATGGCCGAGAAGTTCGACATCGACGCGGTGATCTCCACTCCGTTCAGCGGCGAGTTCATGCGCGGACATCTACTGCTCCTCGACGGCCGCGCGCCGCTGCTCGAGGACGTGAACCTGGCCCGCATCGCCGGCGCGGTCATCGCCGGACGTCTCGATCACTTCCACGCCGCCGAGCACCTCCGCCGCGGCGCGGTCGCCGAGGAGCGCGTGCGCGTGGCCCGCGACCTCCACGACTCCGTGCTCCAGTCGCTGACCGGCGTCGCCCTCCAGCTGCGCACCATCCCCCGGCTCATGGCCCGCGATCCCGAGGTCGCCCAGCAGCGTCTCACCGAGATGGAGCAGGTCATCGCCACGGACCAGAAAGAGCTGCGCTGGTTCATCGGCCAGCTCGACCCGGAGCGGGAGAGCGACGGCCCGACCGAGCTCGCCGAGCGCCTCACGTCGCTCTCCCAGCGCTTCCGCAAGCAGTGGTCGCTGGAAGTCGAGAACGACGTCGCGCCGGTCGTCCATCTCCTCCCCTCGGCCATGCGCCAGGAGATCTACACGATCGTCAGCGAGGCCGTGGCCAACGCCGCCCGGCACGCCGAGGCCTCGCGCGTGGCGGTGTCGGTCGGCGTCGACGGCAGCGACGTGCGCATCGACATCGCCGACGACGGCAAGGGCTTCCCCTTCCGCGGGCGCTACGACCTGCCCACCATGAAGGAGATGCAGCGCGGCCCGTTCACCCTCCGCGAGCGCGTCGCCTCTCTCGGCGGGCAGATGGTCGTCGACTCCTCCGACCACGGCGCACGCCTGGAGATCCGCGTGCCGCTGCGCGGCGCGCTGCGATGACAGGAAGATGCCCGGCGGGGAGAGAGACCCGCCGGGCACATGGACAGCCGCACCTGCCCTCTTACTCCGGCTGCTTGAAATTGCCGAAGTGGTCGATCGGGCAGGCGTCGCTCCCACCGGCGTTCATGATGTCCGGGTCGAAGGCGTAGCCGGGGATGCGGTCCGTCAGGTACGCGCCCGTGGCGTTGAAGGCGTTCAGCGTGTTGGGCGCCTGCGTGCGCGGATCGGTGCCGGCCACGCCCGGTCCCTTGTACGTCCCGCCCGAGGCGGAAAGCACGCCGATCAGCGTCGGATCGGCTACGAACGAAGCGCCGTAGAAGCTGCTGTAGACGGTGGTGTTGAAGAGCTCACTCCCGTTCATGCCGATCAGCGTCCACGCGCCGACGGTGGCGTTGCGCCAGAAGCCGGGCGAGCACCAGGCGCCGGTCCGGTACGGCCGGCAGCCGTGGCTGACCACCAGCTGCGCGTTCTTGGCCTTGCCGTCGTACGTCGCGCTCACGTTGCCCGGGAGCGTGTCGGGGTCGTACCAGCCGCTGACGAACTTGAACGTCCCGTTGCCGGTCTTGGTCATCGCCGCCGTGCCCCACGGACCGGTGATGTCGGCGTTGGCGGCTCCGGTGGCCGTCAGGACCCAGAGCAGGTACGGGCCCTCGGCATCGGCACCGTTGATCACCCCGCAGAGCTCCGTCCGCAGGTCATAGCCGCCGAAGTCGTCGGCGAGCAGCCCCTGTCCTTTGTACGAGGCCGCATTGGCCCAGGCGAACGCCGAAGCCGGCGCCAGCGCGAGCACCGCCACCATGGTCAGTGTCAGCAGAATGATGCTTTTGCGTGTCATGTCTCTCTCTCCTTTGATTCGAAGCTCCGCCACGCTTCCCCTACGGAAGTCACTTGTCGGAATTGCACCTCAGGCCTCGGCGGGGACGATTCCGCCTCGGCATTGGACCCAGCCCTGATGGGAGATCGCCGTTGCTGTTCGGCGATGGCCGCTACGATAGCCGACCGTCGCCCGTCGCACATCTGCGCGTCGATGGATTCCTTCTCTATCTTTCGATAGAGATCAAAAACTACCGCTGCGGCGATGTGCGCACCGCCCCTCGCGCTTATCTTGCGCACCGAGGGTCCAGAACATGTCCACAGCCATTCAGGACCGGCGGAAAGCCGCTCGCTACGTGATGCGTGTCCCCATCCGGGTGAACCAGACCGGAGTCGGAGCCACGATCGACATCAGCGCCACCGGAGTGGCCTTTCTCAGCGATCGCTTTCTGGAGCCGGGACTGGAGATCGCGTTCGAGCTCACGCTGCAGAACGACCTCCTGCGCTGTAACGGGCGGGTGGTGAGAGTCGAGGAGCGCGGCCAGGACATCTTGACGGCCGCGACCATCGACGAGTTGCAGATGGAATCGGCAACGGAACACTGAATCAAGAACACCGCTCGTCGAAAAGGGTCCGAGGGGCGGCAACAACGGAGGAAACCATGAAACGGAATCTCATTCTGTACGCGATTTGTGTGCTCCTCGCCGCCGGTGCGGCCTCGGCACAGATGACGGCGCAGGCCGGCGACTTCACGCTCACCTTCAACGGCGTGCAGTACTCCGGCGACCTGGCGCAGGGCACCGGCACGTCCACCTGGAGCTACACCCTGGTCTGGCACAAGAGCGTGAAGAACTCGAATCAGCTGAGCCATCTCACGATCGGGTTCTGCAACCTCGGCAGCGTCCTCAGCTCCACTCCCGCGGCGTCGGACGTGGGGACGGACGGCTCGACCGGCACGTTCGGCATCAAGTGGGAGTCGTCGGCGATCCCCGACTCGCAGCTCGAGGACGTCCCGGTGACGGTGACGTTCACCCTCGACAAGCCGTACGCGGTCGGGGTGGTGCCGTTCGCGGCCAAGGCCGGTGTGCTCGGCGCGGACGACACGGGCCAGATCTACGGCCCGCTCTGCGAGCTCGCCAATCCCCATCTGTCGATCGCCAAGAGCTGCCCGGCCGACGTCTTCGTCGGCGACAACGTCGGCTACACCGTGACCGTGACCAACGACGGCAACGTGCCGCTGGCGAACGTCACCCTCGTCGACGCGCCGCTGGGGATCAATGAGAACCTCGGCACGCTGGCCCCGGGAGCGTCCGCCGTCCGCAACGGCAGCCTGGCCGCGTCCGCGGCGGGCTCGATCACCAACACCGCCTCTGCGAGCGGCGATTACTTCACCTACGTCGTCAGCGACTCCGACACGTGCGCGACCACGGCCTGGGCGCTGAGCGTCAGCAAGACCGCCGTCACCCACTACGACCGCGACTTCGACTGGACGGTCATCAAGAGCGGCGACGCGACCGCGGAGATCTGCCACGGCCAGACCAAGCCGATCGCCTACAACCTCGATGTGCACCGCGCGACCATCGACAGCAACCACGGCGTCGACGGCACGATCGTGGTCTTCAATCCCGCGCCGATCCCGGCCCCCGTGGCCTCGGTGAGCGACCAGCTCTCCCCGGGCGGCACGGTGGCGGTCAACTGCGGCGTGAGCTTCCCCTACGCCCTGGCGCCGAATTCGAGCCTGGTCTGCTCGTACGCGACGGCCCTCGGCGACGCCGGCCAGCGCACGAACACCGGCCGTGCGGCGCTCTCCAACGGCTCCGTGTTCGAAGGCAGCGCGGCAGTCGTCTTCGGCGCTCCGGACCACGTCAGCGACGGCTCCATCACCATCGCCGACAGCGTCACCTGCCCGGCCGGCTTCATCTGCTCGGCGGCGGGTCCGTTCACCTTCACTGACTCCGGCTCGGTGAATTTCGAGATCAACGTCACCAACGACACCGCGCTGTGCAACTCGTACTTCGACGTCCAGAACACGGCCACGTGGTCCGACGACGGAAGCGCCCGGGCCAGCGGTCCGGTGGCGACGTCCGTCTACACCTGTCAGTGCTCGCAAGGGTGCACGCTGACCATCGGCTACTGGAAGACCCACGCCGGCTTCACCGGCCGCAATCCCGACAACGTCACCCAGTATCTGCCGCAGTGGCTCGGTACGCCGTTCGCGCCGAGCAGCGTGCAGATCACCACGGCCGCGCAGGCCGTCCAGGCCCTGTCGATGGATCTCGGCACGTCCTCGAACGGCATCACCAAGCTCTACGCGCAGCTGCTGGCGGCGAAGCTCAACATCGCCCGCGGCGCGTCCGGCGCGGATGTGGCCGCGACCATCGGTCAGGCCGACGCTTACCTGGCGACCCATGGCTTCAGCGCCTGGGCCACCGTCTCGAAGGCGGAGAAGACGAAGATCCTCACCTGGATGACTCTCCTCGACGCCTTCAACAACGGAGACTTGGGGCCGGGGCACTGCGACTAAAGAGAGCGCTGCTTCGGCGGAAAAGGGCGAGCTTCGGCTCGCCCTTTTCTTTTCGTCAGAGCAGCCCTTTTTCCTGGGCCCAGTTCGCGAGCTGCACGCGCCCCTTGATGCCGAGCTTCTCGTAGATCGTGTGCAGGTGCGTCTTCACCGTGCCCTCGCTGATGAAGAGCCGCTCGCCGACCTCGCGGTTGCCGAGGCCGCGGGCGACCATTTGTACGATCTCGATCTCGCGCGGGGTGAGGAGGTCGCGGGCCTTGCTCCGGGCCTGCTCGCCCTGCAGCATCCTCTCCAGCGCCCGGCCGACCGCTTCCTTCTCCAGCCACGTGCCGCCGGCGGCCACCTTGCGGACGCACTGCACCAAGAGGGCCGGCGCCATCTCCTTGAGCACCACTCCCTTCGCCCCCTGGCGCATGGCCTCCACGACATCCTCGTCGTTGATGTTGCCGGCCAGCAGCACCGCCGGCACGGTCGCGCCGTTCGCCTTCAGCCGGCGCAGCACTTCCAGGCCGGTGATGTCCGGCATCTGCAGGTCGACCAGCAGCACGTCCGGATGGTGCCGGGCCACAGCCGCGAGCGCGGCCTCGCCGCCCGCGCACTCGGCGACCACCTCCAGCTCCTCTTCCTCGCTGAAGTACTGCGCGAGCCCGCGGCGCACCACCGGATGATCGTCGGCGATCACGATACGGATGGGCATGGATCCGCCCATTGTGCTCCTTTCCGGCGCGGGTAAACTCCCGTCCATGCTCCGCCCCCTCCTCCTCGCCACCGCCCTCACCCTCGACCCCCAGGCCGCCGAGCGCTTCGCCAACCTCGCCCTGGCCTGCGTGCACAAGGAGTATCCGAACAAGATCGCCCATGTGCTGCAGTCGGATGCCGATGCGCGCCCGCCGCGCGCGCTCACGCCGGCGTTCTACGGCTGCTACGACTGGCACTCCTCCGTGCACGGGCACTGGCTGCTCGCGCGCCTCATCCGCCTCGAGCCGTACGCGCCGTTCGCCGCGAAGGCCCGGGCGGCGCTCGAGAAGAGCATCACCCGCGAGAACATCGCCGCCGAGGTGGCGTACCTCAACGGTGCCGGCCGGGCCAGCTTCGAGCGGCCGTACGGCCTGGCCTGGCTGCTCCAGCTCTCCGGCGAGCTGCGGGAGATGAAGGACCCGCTCTACCCCACCATCAAGCCGCTCGAGGACGCCGCCGTGGAGCGCCTGCGGACCTGGCTGCCCAAGCTCTCCCACCCCGTCCGCTCCGGCGAGCACAGTCAGACCGCCTTCGCCCTCGGCCTGATGCTCGACTCCGGCGCCGGCGGCGAGGAATTCGCAAGGCTGATCAAGGCCCGCGCCCTCGCGTTCTACCGCTACGACCGCAACTGCCCCATGACCTACGAGCCGTCCGGCGAGGACTTCCTCTCACCCTGCCTCGCCGAGGCCGACGTCATGCGCCGCGTCCTCCCCCCGCGCGACTTCGCCTCCTGGCTGACGAAGTTCATGCCCAAGATGCCCCTCCGCCCGGAGATCGTCACCGACCCCAGCGACCCGAAGCTCGCCCATCTCGACGGCCTCAACCTGAGCCGCGCCTGGATGCTCGAAGGCATTGCCTACGGCCTGCCGAAGTACGACCCGCGCGTGAAGAAGTTCGAAGAGGAAGCGTACGCACACGGGAAGGCAGGGCTCGCCTCCGTGACGGGGAAGCATTACGAAGGAGGGCACTGGCTGGGGAGCTTTGCGACGTATTACGTGACGAGGAGAGGCATTCGCTGAAGGCTGAAAGCCGAAAGCTGAAGGCAGAAGGCAGAAGGCAGAGGGCAGAAGGCTGAAGTGCGACTCGGCATGCACCTTCTGCCTTCTGCCTTCTGCCTTTCACACCTCAAACTTTGTCCCTAACCTTCGCCCGCGCGCACCCTTAGAATCCCGCACGTCAGATCCAAACCTCGGAGGTGTGTGGAATGCGGTATCGCTTCGCTGTACTGCTGTTCGCTCTCCTCGCAATCAGCGCCTTCGCCGAAAACCAGCCTCCCACCGCAGAGCCGCAGACCGTCTTCACTCAGGGCGAGCCGCGCGAGATCATCCTGCGCGGGCGCGATCCGGAGGAGCGCGACCTGCGGTTCGAGATCGTCGAGCCGCCGCAGAAGGGCGAGCTGTCCGAGCCTGAGCCGATCGTGCCGGAGGCGGAGATCGATCCGCGCACGGGCGAGCCGTTCCAGCCGCCGATCACCAGCGCGCGCGTGGTGTACCGCCCGGGCGGCGAGCCGACGCCGGACACGTTCACGTTCCGCGTGGTCGACGTGGAAGACGCGAGCGGCGTGGCAGTGGTCAGCATCGATCCGCCGCCCGACGAGCCGCCGCCTCCGCCGGTGGACACGGTGATTGCGCACGACACCACAGCCGACGTGTTCAAGGACACGCAGGTCACGCTCACGCTCACCGGCGCGGCGCCGGAAGGCGTGTCCCTCACCTTCTTCCTGATCGAGAAGCCGAGTTTCGGTGAAGTGGGTGAGCTCGTGCATGGCTCCGAGGAGCCGCGGCGCACGGCGTCGATGACCTACACGCCGAGGGAGGGCTACACCGGCGATGACGGGTTCACCTTCAAGGCCTGCGGGGTCATCGAGCAGCGCGAGGTCTGCGACGAGGCGGACTATCGCATCCGGGTCATCGAGCGGCCTCAGGAGCCGAAGCGGCTCATCGCCGACATGCGCTTCA
>JBIOTX010000075.1:0-2764 GCA_044866315.1 Thermoanaerobaculia bacterium
TGATCGCCTCCGCGGCGCGTGCGGCGACGGTGACCTTCGTCTCGCCGCTGCCAGGCGCGCAGGTCTTCGGGCCGACGGCGCTCGAGGTGACCACCACCGCCGCGAACGTGGACCGCGTGGAGTTCCATGTCGACGGCGTGCTCGCGGGGGTAGCCAGGAAGGCTCCGTACCGCATCGCCTACGACTTCGGCACGTCGCTGTCCGCGCGGACGATCACGGCCACGGTCTGGTCGAACGGCTACAAGACGAGCGACACGGCGACGATCGTCACCTCCGCCCTGACCGCGAACGAGCAGATCAACGTCGACCTAGTGGAGGTGCCGCTGCGCGTGCGGACGTCCCGCAAGCTGAAGGCCGGCGACCTGCGCCTGCGCGAGAACGGCGTGGAGCAACAGATCCGCGACGTCCGCGCCGAGCGCCCGCCCGCGCACTTTGCGTTCGTGGTCGACCGCTCGCTGAGCATGGGCGAGGGCAAGCTGGCCGCGGCGCTGCGCGCGGTAGAGGCGGAGCTCGCGAATCTGCGCGCCGGCGACACGGCCTCGCTCATCCTCTTCAACCATCACGTGGCCAAGGGCCGCCCGCTGGCGCGCGGGGAGAAGCTCTCCGCCGCGGAGCTGGTTCCCTCGGGCGGCACGTCGCTGCGTGACGCCGTGGCGTCGATCGCCCGTGACCGGCGCACCTACGCGCTGGTGATCACCGACGGGGGGGATCGCAACAGCGCGCTCTCCGACGAGGAGGCGCTGCGCCGGATCAGCACGACCAAGACGATCGTGAACGCACTGGTCCTCGGCGACTCGCACGCGAAGTTCCTCGACCGCGCAGCGCGCAACACCGGCGGCACGGTGGTGAGCGCGAGCCGGGAGTCGCTCGGGCGCGACCTGCGCCGGCTCATCGCCGACATCAACAGCCGCTACCTCGTGGTCTACGAGAGCAGCGCCACGAAGTCGGGCTGGCGCTCGATCGAGGTCCAGCCGCGCCGCGGCGGGGTCGAGATCGTCAGCGCGCGCAAGGGGTACTTCGCGGAATGAAGGCGCTCCTCCTCGCGGTGCTGCTGGCGCAGACGCGGCTGGCCACCGACTTCGAGATCGCCCAGATGGAGAAGCAGCTGGCCACCTCGCGCGGCTTCGAGGCCCAGCTCTCCGGCCGCCTGAACCTCGGCGACGCCCGGGCCGCGCGCAACGAGCAGTCGCTGGCCCGCGCGGAGTACGCGAAGGCGCTCGACCTGGCCGCGCGCGAGCGCACCGCCGCGCGCCGCGACGCGAGCATGACCCGCTACGCCATCGCCACCTCGTACGCCGGCCTGGCCCAGGCCAAGCTCGGCCGGGCCGCGGAGTCGTTCGCGCTGTTCGAGGAGGCCACGCGCTACGCCAGCGACGATCCGGAGACCTGGAACCTCTACGCCTCGGCCATGCGCACGCTCGGACACCCGCGCAAGGCCGTGAGCGCCGCGCGCAACGCCGTGGCCCAGGCCAAGAAGCCGCTCGACCTGGCCGTGTATCAGCACGCCCTGGCGACCACGCTCGTCGACGCGGGCCAGCACGAGGAGGCGGAGCGCCTGCTGGTGACCGTCACCGAGTCGCTGCGCGGCGAGAAGTTCGCGTCCCTGCGGCGCGACGTCGCCCGCGCGGAGTCCTTCGAGGTCTACTCCTCGGCCCGCGGCGACGTCGCCGCGTACGTCTCGCTCCTCAACCGCGCCCAGCTCCGCCTGGCCTCGCTCTACGAGCACCGCGGCGCGACGGAGCAGGCTCGCCGCGAGTACGAGCGCGTCCTGGCCTCGCGCAGCGACGACGTCACTGCCCTCGCGGCCCTCGCCCGCCTCGCCACGAGCGACGCGGAGCGCGAGCGACGCTACGCCGAGGCCTTCGAGGCGAACCCGTTCTCGATGACCCTCATCAAGCAATACCGAACGTGGAGCGGCGGGCTTCAGCCCGCCGAGGGAACGTCGACCGGCGCGCAAGTCCGCCGCGCGGTGGCACAGCTGGGGCGCGGGGAGACCCGCGCCGCGCGGGCGACGCTCGACGCGTTGCTGACGAAGTTTCCGGAGAACGAGACCCTGCGCGCGCTACGCCGCGAAGCCGAGTCCTCGGCACCGGCGTCCTTGCCGGGAGCGAATCCCACGGCGGCCGAGTTGCGCGCGCTCCTGCAGGCGTTCGAGCGCCTCACGCCGGAGCAGCGCGTCCAGCTCGACCAGGCCTCGTTCACCAGCGTCATCCGCTTCGACCAGCCGTTCGAGTCCGGCACGGTCGACGGCGTGCCGTTCCGCTTCGCCGAGCGCACGCAGTTCGCCGGCACGTTCGATCCCGCCGCGCCGCTGCGCCTCACCTACCGGGTCTCCGGGGTGACGAAGCTCGGCGAGGCCGACGCGCTCCTCCTCGAGCCGATCCGGCTGGAGACGGTGCGATGAAGAAGCTCCTCCTCCTCGCGTTCCTCGCTTCTCCTGCGTTCGCACAGGTCCTCACCGATACGCCTCGCGGCGTCGTGGCCGCCCACGCCGGACGCGTGGAGCTCGCGGGCGCGTGGACCGCCGAGGGCGTCGCCAACCCGACGGCGATCGCGGCGTCCTCGGAGCACGTAGCCGTTCTCGACGCGCTCAACGACCAGGCGGTGATCGTCGACTTGGCCACCGGCCGGGCCACGCGCAGGAACACCGCCGCCACCCCCATCGCCGCTGCGTTCCTCGGGCGCGAGCTGTTCATCCTCGCCCGCGACGGGCGCGTGCTTCAGGGTGAGCGGACCGCCATCCCCCTGGCCGCCGATCCCGCGC
>JBIOTX010000076.1:0-15302 GCA_044866315.1 Thermoanaerobaculia bacterium
GGATTGCCGCTGTCGTCAGAGTGAATTGGCCGAGTCGTGCGGGACTCCTGTGCGAGTCGCCACGCATCCTGGGGAACCCGCGACGGGAGCGGTGCCGATCGTCAACTCCTCCCGCGTGAATCGTGCGTCGGATTGCGCGGATCAGCCTGTGCTCCTGCGCGTAGCTGAAAACGCGCCTCGCTGCCGGTCACGGCCGGCCCCCGACTTGATCGACAGAAGGTCGACAGAGGGAGACGGCGAGCAATCGTGGGCCCGGCCGGAATCCCTCGGAAGTTCAGAAGAAAGGAGGTGAGAGCCATCGAGAACCGGAACTAAAAGGACAGCCAGAGGCACCCGCCGGCGCATCGCCGGCGGTGCCTCACTCTCCTGCTGCGCGCCTACCGGTACAGTCCTGAGCTGATCCGGGTGGTCTGGCAGAAGCTGGAGGAGATCCGCCGGCAGCCGTGCACGCCGTGATCGATCCCCTGATCGACCACTTCCGGGCCGAGCGGCTCAAGGAGGCCGTGGAGGCGCGGTGAGGTTCGGAGTGCGGAGACCGAGGTAGACTGAGGCGATGCCGAGGACGCTCGACGAACTGCGCGATGAGGTGATGGAGCTCGGTGTCGAGGAGCGTGGCGCTCTCGCCGACTCGATCTGGGAGAGTTTTCTCACCGACGAAGAGCGCGAGATCCAGGACGCATGGATCGAGGAAGCCGAGCGAAGGCTGGAGGAGTATCGGAGCGGAAAGGTGAAGTCGGTTCCGTACGAGGAAGTCATGGCCCGCCTTCGCGCAAAGTACGATGGCCGCGGTCGTTCTTCATCCTGACGCCGAGCAGGAGCTCCAGGAAGCGGCCGAGTGGTTCGAGCGCGAGCGTTCCTACTGCGGCGTCCTTTTCCTCGACAGCTTCGATACCGCCGTAGCGAGGTTGCTTCAGTATCCCCGCTCCGGCCGCGCCATCAGCCGATCTCTACGACGCTGGGTGCTCAGAACGTGGAAGTACTCGATCATCTACAGCATCGAGGAGTACGGGATCTACATCGTTGCCGTCGCGCACCAGAGCCGGCGGCACGGGTACTGGCGTGACCGCGCCCGAAGGTGACGTCCTTCTTGGAGCGCGGCGGCATCGCCGCCGCTTTCGAAAGCGGTGGCTGGCGCCACCGCACTCCGAAACTCACCCCACCACCGCCCCCACCCCCACCGCCACCCCGCCCCCCAGCATCGTCCCGAGCACCACGTCGCTGACGTAGTGGTGGCCGAGGGCCACGCGGGACCAGCTGATGACGGCGCAGATCGCCAGGGCCAGCGGGGCGGCGGGTGGGTGGGCGAGGGCGAGGGGGACGGCGTACGCGGCGGCGGTCATGGCGTGGCCGCTGGGGCAGGAGTAGTGGTCCAGGGGCTCGGGCAGTCGGGCCAGGGTCGGGTCGTAGTCGCAGGGGCGGCTGCGGCGGAGAGACTTCTTGAGGGCGGGGTAGATCAGGAAGGCTACGGCCAGGCTGGCGGCGGCGGAGGCGATGAAGCGGACGGCCTCGTCGAGCTTCATGGCCACGACGAAGACGGACAGGATCGGATAAAGCCAGCCGTTGCCGAGGCGGGTGGCGGCTCGGGCGACGCGCACGAGGCGCAGCTCCTCGCAGGCCGCGACGGCGCGGGAGACCACCGCGATTTCTGCGGTGTCGAGAGACTCGAGAGCAGATGTAAGGGTCATGGCGCCACACTAGCGCCGCGGTGTCGAGTGCACGCGAACGTGTGCGCGAGAAGCGGTCAATCGTGTGTAAAGCGGTCGTGAAGGGCGAGCTGGTAGCCGAACTGGCCGCGGCTGATCATGCGCTCCGGTCCGAGCTTGCGGCGGAGGCTCTTGACGCGCGCCTCCAGCGTGCCGCGCTTCGCCTGGAGGAGCTCGCACAGGCGCGCCACGGTCACGGGCGCGGGGGCGTGCTCGAGGAGGACGGCCAGGACCTCGCTCTCGCCGCGGGAGAGGTCGTGGACCTCGTCGCCGATGCGGACGCGCATGGCGGAGACGAACGAGGACAGCTCGTCGATCTCCTCGGCGTCGGTCTCGGCGCGGCGGAGGACGTTGCGGATGCGCGCGATCAGCTCCCGCCCGGCGAAGGGTCGGCGCAGGCAGTCGTCCGCGCCCGAGGCGAAGGCCCGCACGCACACGTCCTCGTTGCAGTCGGAGGTCACGGCGATGACCGGGACGATGCGGCTGGCCTCGCTGCAGACGGCGAAGGGATCCGTGTCGCGCAGATCGAGATCGACGATGGCCAGGGCGAAGCCGCGGCGGCGCAGGTCGGCGATCGCGTCGGAGGGCGTGGCGAACGAGCGCGAGGAGAAGCCGGCCGCCTGCACGGCGGACTCGATCTCCGTGGACAGCGCGACGTCGTTCTCGATGATGGCCAGGGGTCGCATCGCGTGCGGCGAATGTACGGGGCCGAGGTGAAGCCGATGTGAAGGGCGATGGCGCGCGTGTGAAAAGTGCGCATTTCACGCGCGCGCCGCGACGCTTTACCGCGCCTTCACATCCGGTTCAATTCATCGGCGGGTCGCGGCGCGTACAACGCTGCGCATGACGAAGTTCCCCCGCCCCGTGTTCCTCGTCCTCTTTCTGCTTCTCTCCACCAGCGCGCTGGCGCAAGGCCTCGGGCAGGCGGTGGTGTCCGGCACGGTCCGCGACAACACGGGCGCGGCGGTGCCCGGCGTGACCGTGACCTCCACGCGCGCCGGCGAGCAGAGCGCGCCCATCCTGGCGGTGACGGAGATGGATGGCCGCTTCCAACTGGCCGACCTCCGTCCGGGCGCCTACACGCTCGAGGCCGTGCTCGACGGCTTCCAGCCGGTGAAGTCGAGCGTGAAGCTCGTCACCGGCCAGAAGCTCGACGTCGCCTTCACGCTCGTCCCCGCGTTCGGCGAGACCGTCGAGGTCGTCGCCGAGGCCGCGCGCACCGGCGAGGTGGCCATCCTCGAGAGCCGCCGGCAGGCGCCGGTGGTCAGCGACTCCATTTCCGCGGAGGAGATCCGCAAGACTCCCGACTCCAGCGCCGCGGGCGTAGTCGAGCGCCTCACCGGCGTGACCCTCCTCGGCGACAAGTACGTCTTCGTGCGCGGGCTGGGCGAGCGTTACAGCGGCACGACCATCAACGGCTCGAGCCTCCCGACGACGGAAACGGAGAAGCGCGTCGTCCCCCTCGATCTCTTTCCGGCCAAGCTCCTCGAGACCGTCAACGTCGTCAAGACCTATACGCCCGACAAGCCGGGAGACTTCGGCAGCGGCGTGGTGGAGATGACTACGACGGAGTTTCCCGGCGCGCAGAGCCTGAAGCTCTCGTTCGGCTCCGGCTATCACAGCGCGGCCACGGGCGAGGCGTTCCGCCGCTACGCCGGCGGCCTGAATCGCCTCGGCGACGGCGGGCAGGCGATTCCCTCGGGCATCCCCTCCGACATTCTGCGCCGCCGCAGCACGCTCGACCCGAACGGCTTCACCGCCGAGGAGCTCGCGGGGTTCGGCAAGGCGCTGGTCGGCGGCTGGACCGGCGACGCGATCAGCTCCGCCGATCCCGCCACGGACCTGTCCCTGACGTACGGCAACACCTTCGGCCGCCTCGGCGTGGTGCTGTCCGCGGTCTCGAATCACGGCTATGAGATCGTCGACGAGCAGCAGAGCTTCTTCGGCTACGACGCCGGCGAGCTGGTGCCCTTCAACGACTACGACCTGATCACGAACCGCGAGCACGCCAGCACGGGCCTGGTGGGCAACGTCTCGTACAAGCTGACGGACGCGCACTCGCTGTTCCTGAGCACCGTCCTCACGCGCGATGCCTCGGCCGAGGATCGGTTCCAGGAAGGGCTGCAGACGGCGAGCGGCGGGAACATCCGCGACTACCGGGTCCGCTATCAGCTCGAAGAGATCTTCTCTGCGCGCCTGCGCGGCGAACATCACCTCGGGGGACCCGGCATCGGCAGTCTGGTGGAGTGGAACGTGGCCCGCTCGCAGGCATCCAACGACTCCGACCTCCGCGAGAACGTCTACCGCGAGGCCGATCCGGGCGTGTTCGCGCTGGAGACCGGTTACGCGGACTCGGGCAAGATCGAATTCTTCGCTCTCGAGGACAACATCGAGCAGGGCGGCGTAGCCTACACGCTCTTCCTCGCCGATGCCGACGGCAGCTGGTCGGGGTCATTGAAAGCGGGTGTGGACCGCCTGGAGCGGACGCGCGACTTCGGCGCGCGGCGTCTTCGCTTCGTCGCCGGCCCCGGTTTGCACGTCGATCTCACGCAGTCACCCGACGAGATCTTCGTGACCGACAACATCGGCCCGGGTCTCTTCGAGATTCGCGAGGTCACCGGCGTGAACGACGCCTACGATGCCGAGCACACGATCGACGCGGCGTACCTGATGGCCGACTCGACGTTCGGCCGCTGGCGCGTGATCACCGGCGCGCGCTACGAGAGCTCCGACCAGCGCGTGGTCACGTTCAATCCGTTCGCGATCGACGACGCCATCGAGTCGGTCAACCGGAAGAACGACCTCCTGCCGTCGCTCAACCTCGTCTATCAGCTTGCCGATCGCACGAACCTCCGCTTCGGCTACGGCCGCTCGGTGAATCGTCCGGAGTTCCGCGAGCTGAGCCCGTTCACGTTCACCGAGGTGGCGGGGGGACGGTCGGTGTCGGGCAATCCGGAGCTCGAGCAGGCCACGCTGGACGGCTTCGACCTGCGCTGGGAGACCTTCCCCGTCTCCGGCGAAGTGATCGCCGCGAGCGCGTTCTACAAGAAGATCGACCAGCCGATCGAGCGGATCATCCAGCCCACGTCCGACCTCAGGATGTCGTTCGTCAACGCCGACGCCGCGACGCTGTGGGGTCTCGAGCTGGAGCTCCGCCGCGCGCTGACCAGGCTCTGGTCGGTGAACCTGAATTACGCCTGGATCCACTCGGACGTGACCCTCGGCGAGCACCAGTTCTCGGTCGTCACCAGCAAGGAGCGGCCGCTGGAGGGACAGTCCGACCAGGTGGCGAACCTCGGCCTGCAGTTCTATCACCCGCAGTGGGGCACGATGGTCCGCCTCCTCGGCTCGTACAGCGGCGAGCGGCTCACCGAGGTCGGCGCGTTCGGTTTGCCGGACATCTACGAGGCCGCCAACGCCTCGTTCGACGTCGTCGTCTCCCAGAGCATCGCCCTTGCCAAAGGTCTCGAGATCAAGCTGGCCGGCACGAACCTGCTGAATGACGCTCGCGAGTTCATCCAGGGCGGCGAGGTCCAGCGGCGCTTCCAGCCCGGCCGCAAGGTCAGCCTCAGTCTCAGCTACACCCCCTTCTGATCACCCTTTTGGAGGAGTTCAAGACAATGCGAAAGATCCTGATCGTTCTTGCAGCAGCACTGTTTGCATCGCAGGCAATGGCCGGCACCGAATGGGTCAAACGCGCGCCGGTTTCGATGCAGTTGCTTGGCCGCGGCACGGCCGACGCAGCGGGCGTCCGGCCGGTCGTGCTGCTGGAGACCAACTACTACACCTTCCTTGCCGGCGAGCAACTGCACCTGCGCCTGACCATCGACCCGAACGGATTCGGCGGCGCGACCACGATGTATCTCTTCCACGAGAACCGCACCACCGGCGAACGCCGCTACTACAACACCAGCGGCGGCCTGCTGCCGGCGGGACAGCAGTCCGACCTCTTCGGCACGCCGGGGTCGCCGGTGCCGGTGTTCGTTCCGGCGCTGAGCGACTTCGTGCTCTTCGGGTCGCCTTCCGACACCTCGCAGATCAGCTTCGGCGTGAACGGCGCCCTCGGCGGCGCGATGACCGCCGGGCCGCTCGGCCTGTACCAGTGGGTGATCGAGCTCCGCGACGCCGCCGGCAAGCGCGTGCTCTCCCGATCGAACGCGATGTACGCGAACATCGAGAGCAGCGTCCCGGTCAGCGGCACGATCACCACCGACACGACCTGGACGGCGAACAAGCGCTACGTGCTGAACGAGTTCGTCGGCGTCCGCTCTCCGGCCACGCTGACCATCGAGCCGGGCACGGTCATCTACGGCGGCACCAGCCGGGCCACGCTGTTCATCCAGCGCGGCGCGACCATCATCGCCGACGGCACCGCCCGCCGGCCGATCATCTTCACCTCTCCGCAGCGCGTGGGTAATCGCGCGCAGACCGACTGGGGCTCGCTCGTCGTTCTCGGCAACGCCCCGATCAACGTGACCGGCGGGTCGGCGTTCCTCGAGGGGCTGCCCAGCGAGGACGCATACGCGTTCGGCGGACCGGACGCTGATGACTCGAGCGGGATCATCCGCTATGTACGGCTGGAGTTCGGCGGCTTCCTCATCGCTACGAACCAGGAGATCAACGGCCTGACCCTCGGCGGCGTGGGCCGCGGCACGGTCATCGACTACGTCGAGGTGCTGCACAACAAGGACGACGCCTTCGAGTTCTTCGGCGGCACGGTGAACGCGAAGCACCTCCTGGGGGTAGCCTTCGCCGACGACGGCCTGGACTTCGACTTCGGCTACACCGGCAGCGTGCAGTACGCGGCCCTGATCAAGCGCGCCGTGAACGACGAGGGCGACTCGAACATCTTCACCGAGTCGGACAACAACATCGCCGCCAATGCCGACGCGGCCCGGCCGCTGACGAACCCGAACGTCTACAACGTCACCGCCGTGCGCGTGGGCAGCAGCGTCGGTCAGTTCGGCGGCGTCCTGCGCCGCAACACCGCCGGCAAGTTCCACAACGCCATCGTCACCGGCAGCCGTCTCGCCCCGGTGACCCTGCGCGACCAGAGCACGTTCAACAACGCCACCGCCGGCGACCTGGTGGTGAATCACTCCATCTTCCACGGCAACTTCGGGGACACGGGATTCACGAGCAGCGACCGCGCCGCCGACACCCGCAACTTCGTCTTCACCTCCATGACCCGCAACCGCAACACCGATCCGCTGCTGGCGATGGGCGTGCCGACGCTGGTGAAGACCTACATGCCGGACCTCACCCCGCTCCCCGGCTCGCCCGCGCTCGACGCCGACTTCGTGGCCAACCCGCCGGACAACGGCTTCCTCGAGGCCGTCGACTTCCAGGGCGCCGTGGCGCCGGGGCACAACTGGATCCTCAGCGGCTGGGCGAGCTTCTCGGACAACTAGGAGAAAACGATGAAACGAACCGCCATCCTGCTCTTCCTTCTGACACTCCTGCCCGCGGCGGCATTCGCGCAATCGTACAGCGCCATCCTGACCGGGGCGGCCGAGGTGCCGAACGCCGGCGATCCCGACGGGGCGGGCCTGGCCGTGGTCACCATCGCCGGCACGACCATCCAGTACACCGTGTTTCACCAGAACGTCGGCGCGCCGACGCTGGCCCATATCCATCGCGGCGCCGCCGGCGTCGCCGGTCCGGTCGTCGTCGACTTCAACGTCAACACCTTCGTCAACGGGCAGGCCACAAGCGTGGCCCAGTCGCTGATCGACGAGATCCGCGCCAACCCGTCCGGCTTCTACGTGAACGTGCACACCAGCGAGTTCCCGGGCGGCGCGATCCGCGGCCAGCTCGCCGCGCCGTCGGGCGGCGACGCCTCGCGGGTGGTCTACATCCCCGTGGTCGGCAAGGTCGCCGGCGCGAACAACACGAACTTCGTCACCGACATCCGCATCGTCAATCCGACCGGCACGACCGCGAACGTCACCCTCGACTTCTTCGCCGCCAATCCCGCAGGCCAGAGCGGCCCCAACGCCACGAAGGCCATCACCGTGCTGCCGGGCGAGCAGAAGGTGCTCGACGACGCGGTCGGCGCCACCCTCGGCGTCGCCAGCGGCCTGGGTGGCCTGAAGGTCACGTCGGACCAGGACGTGGTCGTCACCGCCCGCGTGATCAACGACCTCCGCGCCCAGTCCCTCGGCACGGCCGGCTTCGCCTTGGGCGCCGAAGAGGGAGGGAAGACCAGCGGCACGCTGACCTTCCTCGCCGCCAGCTCCGACTACCGCACCAACATCGGCTACTTCAATCCCGGCTCGGGCACGGCGAACGCGACCTTCGTCGCCCGCCGCGCCAGCGACGGCGCGATCCTCGGCACGCGCACGATCGCCATTCCCGCGCTGTCGATGGTCCAGCAGCCGGCGTTCGGCCTCATCAACACCGTGCCGGCCGGCGATCAGACGCAGAATGACTTCTACGTGACCTGGTCGTCGGACGCGCCGCTGTTCGTCTACGGCGCGGTGACCGACAATCGGACCGGAGACGCGGTGCTGAACCAGTAACCCATGCCTCGCAAACGGTTCCCCTTCGCCGACCGGCCACGCCTCTGGGGCGTGGCCGTGTCGCATTACCAGGTCGAGGGCGACGACGCGTGCGACTGGTCGGTCTGGGACCGCGCGCGCGGCGGCGCCTGCGGCGAGGCCGTGGCCTCGTGGCAGCGTTACGAGGCCGACGCCGTGCTCGCCAGGGAGGCCGGCGCGAACGCGTTCCGCTTCTCGGTCTCCTGGAGCCGGGTCGAGCCGCGTCGGGGCGAGTTCGACGAGGCGGCGCTGATGCGCTACCGCCGCTTCGTCGACGCCCTGGTCGCGCTGCGCATCGAGCCGGTGGTCACGCTCTTCCACTACACCCATCCGACCTGGTTCCACGAGAAGACGCCGTGGACGTCGACGGCATCGGTGCTCGCCTTCGGGCGGTTCGCTGCCCGCGTGGCCGCGGTCCTCGGCGACCGGGTGCGCTTCTGGATCCCGCTCAACGAGCCGCTGGTGTTTCTCCTGGCCGGATTTCTCGACGGCCAGATCCCGCCGGGCATCAGCGACACCTCGACGCTCAACCGCGTCTTCGATCATCTCCTCGCCGCGCACTGCGCGGCGGCCGCGGAGATCCGCGCCCGCGTGCCGCACGCCGCCCTCGGCGTCGCCCACAACATGATGGGCTTCGCCCCGGAGCGGGAGTCGAATCCGCTCGACGGCCTGCTCGCGAAGACCGCCCACACGATGTACAACCGCGGGATCATGGAGGCCTTCGCCACGGGACGGTGGAAGTTCCTCCTCCCGCCGGCGACGACCATCCGCGGCCGCCGCGACGAGCTGCCGTGCTGGCTCGACACGTTCGGCATCAACTTCTATTCGCGGCTCCACCTGCGCTGCCCCGGCCGCACGCGCGTCATCGGCGACTTCGACTACCACGACCGCACCGGCCACGGCCTGACCGACAACGGCTGGGAGATCGCGCCGCACATCTTCGGGAGCCTCATCGACGAGGCCGCGCAGGCCGGCTTCCCGCTGGTGATCACCGAGAACGGCATCGCCGACGGCACGGACCGCCTTCGCCCCGACTTTTTGCGCATGCACGTCGAAGAGATCCATCTCGCCGAGGAGCGGGGAATCCCCATCCACGGCTACTTCCACTGGTCGCTCCTCGACAACTACGAGTGGCTGGACGGCTTCGAGCCCAAGTTTGGCCTCTACGAGGTCAACCGGGTGACCATGGAGCGCCGTCCGCGCGGGTCGGCCGCCGTGTTCCGCGAGCTGGGGCGCGGGTTTCTTGACCCGTCGCTCGCGCGTTCTTTACAGGGCGCGCAAGTGCTCTTGCCATCCTGACGGGACACTGGTAGCCGCGAAAGGAGGGGTGGGAGATGCTGCTCGCGGACTTTCACATCCACACGCGATGGTCGGACGGAACGCTGTCGATTGCCGAGGTGGTCGATCTCTTCGGCCGCTCGGGCCATGACGTCATCGCCATCACCGACCATGTCGTGAACGCCGACACGCTCATCGGGAAGGCGACGCACCGCTTCGGGCTCACGGTCACGGCGGAGAACTGCGCGGCCTATCTCGCCGAGATCGAGCGGGAGCGGAAGCGCGCCCTCGACCGGTACGGCATGATCGTCCTGGGTGGGTTCGAGCTGACCCAGAACGGCCTGACGCGCAACTCCTCGGCTCACGTCCTGGCCCTCGGCGTGGAGGAGTTCATCTCCGCGAACGGCACGGTCGAGGAGATGCTCCAGCGCGCGAAGCGGATGAGCCGCCTGGTCGTAGCCTGCCATCCGCACGAGCAGTCGGACTGGTTCGGGAACACCTTCTACCTCTGGAACCGCCGCGACGAGGTCGGGAGTCTCATCGACCTCTGGGAGGTCGCCTGTCGCTGGGATCTCTTCCCGCCGGTCGCGCGGGCGCGGCTGCCGTACATCGGCAACAGCGACTTCCACCGGCCCGAGCACCTGTACGCCTGGAAGACCATCCTGCAGTGCCGGAAGAACGGGAACGCGATCTTCCGCGCGCTCAAGGACGGCGTGGCCTTGGGCGTCACGCGATTGGCCCAGCCGCAGCCCCGCCTGGCGATGGCGGTGTAGCGATGATCACCGGATTCGTCTTCGCCCTGGTCGCCCTCCTCGGCACGATTCTCACCACCGTGCAGGCGATCCTCACCCGCCGCTTCCGGAGGACGCGTCCCCCTTTTGTCCCGCAGGCCGGTTTCTTCGTCTCGATCCTCAAGCCGGTCTGCGGACTCGATGACGAGCTGGAAGAGAACCTCCTCTCGTTCCTGCGGATCGAGGGCCTGCGCTATGAAGTCGTCATCTCCGCCGAGGAGTGGAGCGATCCGGCGCTCGAGGTCGTGCGCCGGGTCCTCCGCGCCCATCCCGGCGCGCCGTTCCGCATCGTCGTCGACGGCGGCTCGAGGGTGGGGGTGGTGAACCGCAAGGTCGAGCGCCTCATCGCCGCCGCGCGCGTGGCCGCCGGCGACGTCTTCTTCGTCTCCGACTCCAACGTGCGCGTCGAGCCGGACGCGTTTGCGCGCACGGTCGGCGTCTTCGCCGATCCGCGTGTCGGGTGCGTCTCGAATCTCTTCACCGCCGCCGGCGCCCGCGGTCTCGGCGCAACCGTCGAGTCGCTGCACCTCGTCGGATTCGTCGCGCCGGGCGCGGTGCTCGCGAACGCGGCCGGATTCGCGTGCGTCGTCGGCAAGTCGATGGCCATCACCCGCCGCGCCCATGACGTCATCGGCGGGTTCGCGCGCTTCCGCCACATCCTCGCCGAGGATCAGGCCATCGCCCTGGCGGTGAAGGAGGCCGGCTATGACGTCGTGCTCTCGCCGGTCGACGTGCACAACGTCATCGTCGAGCGCACCGTCTCCCGCGCCGTCGACCGCCAGGTGCGCTGGAACAAGATCCGGTACTCCTTCTCGCACCCGACGTACATCGCGGAGCTCCTCCTCAATCCGCTGCCGCTGGCGATCGCCGCCGCGCTGCTCGCGCCGAAGCTGGCCTTCTTCCCGCTGCTCGTCCTGCTCGCGCGCTACCTGCAGCTCTCGATGCTGAACCGCTCCATGCGCGCGGGCCTCACGTGGAGACAGCTCGCGGCCACGCCTCTGCTCGACGCGCTGATGCTCTACGCCTGGTTCGTGCCCTTCTTCTCCAACCGGGTGACCTGGCGGGGGTACCAGGCCAGGCTGGGGAGGGATACGGAGATTCTGGCCGCGCGCTGACGCGCTACGCGCGCAGCGGCGGCTGACCGCGCTGCAGCCGGCCTTACGGCGGCTGAGCGCGGCCTTGGCGTAGCCCGCCCGCCGTTGAGCCGCCCGAAGGGTCGGCTCCAACGCGGGCAGCCGGTGCGTGCCGAGAGTTGGCAGATTGTGCCGATGGGTATGACGCGCCGGCTAGTGCTCGGTGGCCAGTCGCGCCTCGATCCGCCTGTCCGGCACGAGCCACATCAGAGCGACGGCTGCGTAAATGGCGTCCGCGATGAGCGGATGCACGAACGCGAGAACCACCGCGGATACGTACAGGGCGATGGAGAGCTTGCCCTTGAAGTCGCGGCCGACGGCCCTTGCCAGCGTGGAGTCGTGGCCGTGCACGGCGATGATCCGCCTCTGAAGGATGGTGTAGGAGATCGCGGCGGCGAGGAGGACGACGCCGTAGATCGCCGTCGGAAACGCGGTGAAGTAGTTCTCCCCCATCCAGCTCGTCACGAAGGGAACGAGCGAGAGCCAGAAGAGCAGGTGGAGATTGGCCCAGAGGATACTTCCGCTCACGTGATGGGTGGTGTGAAACATGTGATGGTGGTTGGACCAGTAAATCCCGAGGTACACGAAGCTCATGAGGTACATCAGGAGCGTGAACACCGTCGGACGGAGTGCGTCCCAGTCCGTCCCGTGAGGCACTTTCAGCTCCAGCACCATGATCGTGATCAGGATGGCGATCACGCCGTCGCTGAACGCTTCCAGACGGGTCTTGCTCATCGGTTCTCCGTTTGGACGCACTTTACACGCACGCGCGAGATTCTCACGAATCCGTCTTGAGCCCTCGTCGGCGGTACACTGGCAGAGGCATGGCCAGAACACGCGAAGAGGTGCGCAGCGCCGCAATGGAGCTCAATGACCAAGAACGCCTGCAGCTGGCGGAGGAGCTCGTGAGCAGTGTCGAGCCGACCAGCGAGTGGTGGGACAAGTGGATGGCCGAAGCCGACCGCCGCTACCGCCGGCTCGAGACCGGCGAAGATCCCGGGCTCACGCTGGAAGAGTTCTGGTCGGATAGGTCGGATGTGATCATCGCCGGCTCTTGAACCTCACGGTGGCGGCGTTCTCCCCGGTCAGGACATTGACGGAGATCGGCGCGGCAAAGTCCGCGGCCATGTCGTAGATCATCTCCCCCTCGGCCTCCGTGCGGTACGGCCAGAACTCATACGTGCCGGGAGGGATCTGGGCCAGGGAGATGCTCCCCTCGGCATCCGTGACCAGCGAGAGCCCGCGACTCGCGAACTGCCGCGCGATCGCCGGCGGGATGACCGCGCCGTCGATGCGCATCAGCAGCCAGAGATCGGCGAACGCCTGGCCTTTCTCGGACTTCAGCGCCAGGCGCAGCGACGACGAGCCGTCCGGCACGCGGATGACCAGGTCCTGCGCTCCACTCACCCGGGCGATGCCGATCGAGCCCTCTTTCGGCAGAGCGTAGATCGCGCACGATGCGGCGTCGGGGATGGCGACGCTGCTTCGTCCTTCGGCATTGGTGACGGTCGTCGACTTCACGTGCCCGTCACACGCGGTGTACAGCGTCGCGTTGGCGGAGGGCGCGTTGCGCGCGTCGACGACGCGGACCGTGCGCTGCGTGCCGCGCATCAGCCTCAGATCCGCCGAACGGACCGCGGACGGACCGTGCATCTCGAACGCAACCGCGTCGCTGTTGAGATACGAAGGCGCACGTGCGGTCAGGGACTGCGCGCCTTCGCGAACGCCGAAGAACATGAACGCGCCGTCGGGCGCGGAGGTGGTGCGCAGCGTGAGCGTCCCGCCGGTGCTCTCGGTCCTGAGCGCGACCAGCGCGGCGCCGACCGGCTTGCCGTCTTCATCGAGAACGCGTCCCGAAATGTGGCGATCGGGGACGTCGATGGTGAGCGGCTCCGCGCCCAGATCGACCGCCACGATGTGCGGCGCTGCGGGCGATTCGGGGCGAACGCTCGCGTCGTACTTGCCCGGCTCCCACAACGCGCCGGCGTACCGGCCGCCGGCATCGGTGGTGAGCTCGGTGTGCCAGCGGAGCTCATCGTGCGTGAACGCGACCGCGGCGCGCGCAATCGGCTCCCCGCCGAGGGTGACCTTCAAGGCCGTCTTCGTCTTCGGGATCACCAGTCGCAGGGTGCTTCCCTCCGTGCCGACGTTCACTTTTGCGCTGAGACGCTGCAGCGGCTGCGGTCCGCGCGCGAGCACGGCGTAGAGGCCCGGCGCGAGATCGGTGAACTGCACCATGGATTTGGTAGGGAGCGTCTTCGCAGCCGACCACGCCAGCGGCTG
Organism: Thermoanaerobaculia bacterium; assembly: GCA_044866315.1. Lineage (GTDB taxonomy): Bacteria > Acidobacteriota > Thermoanaerobaculia > Gp7-AA8 > Gp7-AA8 > QHVT01. The sequence goes on from JBIOTX010000076.1 coordinate 13,728, forward strand.
CCCTTCCACGCGCGGCGCGAGCGCGATCCCGACCGGTCCCGCAAATCCGTTGCGGTTCACCTCGACCTGCAGCGTCGCGGCGGAAGCGGGAAGGGCTGACAGCAGACAGACAGCGAGAGCGAGTCGGAACGGCTTCATCGTTTTTCTCCTGGAATGTGCGGATCGGCGATCTTTCCGGCCATTCGTGCTGGCGGAAGTGGGCTACTTCTGAAGGGTGTCGCGACCGACGTTCGCATCGGCCACGGCGGCCGGCGCGGTCACGACCTTCGTCGTTCCTTCGGTGGGACGCGTGATCTCGATCGATGCCACCGTCCACTCGGCGAGCACCGCAGGCGCCGCGGTCTCATCGGAGAAGCCGGTGCAGTACGACGAAGGCTGCGTGAAGCAGTAGTCGATGCCGATCTGGCAGCGCGTGCCGCTGTCGGGTGTGCTGATGCAGTACGGATATTCGGGGCCGTCGCAGCTGCGGCAGCCGATTGCGAAGACGGGAGAGGCAGCGAGGAGCAGCAGACTACAGACGAAGATGAGTCGAGAGAGCTTCATGTTTTTTCTCCTTGTTCCCGGAAAGATCGCCGGGCGACACTATCCGCAGGAGAACGGCCGCGAACTAGGGACACTTTTCGGCCGGATTCTGTTGAATCCGCCTTGACAGATGTGATTGCCAGACTCATATTCACATCCACGAATGTGAGGGAGTGAGTCATGGAATCCACCATCAAGGACGTCGTCCGCGAGAAATACGCCGAGGCCGCGCGCCAGGTGACCAGCACCGGCCGGGCCTCCTGCTGCGGCGGGGGCGGCAAGGCCGCCGACCCGATCACCTCCGATCTCTATGACGCCAAAGACACGGCCACGCTGCCCGAGGAGGCGGTCATGGCCTCGCTCGGCTGCGGCAATCCGACCCTCCTCGCACAGCTGAGCCCGGGCGAGGTCGTCCTCGACCTCGGCAGCGGCGGCGGGATCGACGTGCTTCTGTCCGCGCGGCGCGTGGGGCCGGCGGGGAAGGCGTACGGCCTGGACATGACCGACGAGATGCTGGCCCTGGCCAACGAGAACAAGCGCAAGGCCGGGGTGGAGAACGTCGAGTTTCTCAAGGGCGAGATCGAGAACATTCCCCTGCCCGACGGCTCGGTGGACGTGATCATCTCGAACTGCGTGATCAATCTCTCCGCGGACAAGGGCCGGGTCCTGCGCGAGGCTTTCCGCGTGCTGAAGCCGGGCGGGCGGTTCGCGGTCTCGGACATCGTGCGCCGCGGCGAGATCCCGGAGATGATCGCGCGCAACGTCGAGCTCTGGATCGGCTGCGTGGCCGGCGCCCTCGACGTCACCGAGTACGAGCGCCTCCTCGGCGCGGCCGGATTCGAGGAGGTCTCGATCGAGCCGACACGAGTCTACCGGCTCGAGGACTCGGCGGCCCTGCTCGCCGAGGCCGGGATCGACGTGGAGACCCTGCCGAAGGAGATCGACGGCACGTTCATGAGCGGGTTCATTCGGGGGCGAAAGCCGCGTTAACATCCGCGGCGCATGAAAGACCGGTTGGACGCCATCCTTCGCCGGAACCAGGCGGAGTATCTC
>JBIOTX010000077.1:0-31845 GCA_044866315.1 Thermoanaerobaculia bacterium
CCGCTCTGTGATCAAGATCGAAGAGCGGTGGCTGCGCCACCGCACTCCTAGATTACGCCGCGAACATCATCAGCACCTGATCGACCGTCAGCGGCTCCGAGAACAGGTACCCCTGCATCAGGGTCACCCCCAGCGCGCGCAACGTGTCGGCGTCCGCCTCCGTGGCCACGCCCTCGGCGATGACCTCGGCGGAGAACTCGGCGCCGAGCTGGCGCAGGGCGGCGACGACGGCGCGGCGGTGGCGGTCGGCGGCGCAGCCTTCGACGAAGTAGCGGTCGAGCTTGAGCCAGTTGGGGCGGACGTCCAGGAGCATCTTGAAGTTGGACTGGCCGAGACCCACGTCGTCGAGGGCGATGTCGGTGCCGAGGTCGCGGAGCTGCTCGATGGCGGACAGGAAGCTGACGCCGTCCCAGGGCGGGGCGTGCTCGACGATCTCGATGGTCAGGCGACCGAGGTCGATGCCGGTGGCGGCGGCGGTGGTCTTGAGGAAGGGGATGAAGCCGTGGTCGCGGCCGAGGGTGGAGGCGTGGACGTTGAGGCCGAGGCGGATGCCGGGCGGGAGGGCGGAGGCGCCGCGCAGGGCGGTGGCGATGCAGGCCCGGTCGACGAGGGACTCCTCGCGCTTGAGGCGCACGTACTCGAAGAGCACGTTCGCCGACTCGAAGTTCGTTCCCTGCGGCCCGCGGGAGAGGCACTCGAAGGCGAACAGCTCCATCCCGCCGTTGGCGCGATACACCGGCTGGTAGACGGGCGTGATGCCGCCCGGCTGCAGGATCCGGTTCAGAGCGGTCTCGCTCATCAACGCTGTTCGAGGAGGTTCATCGCCACGTTGGCGATCTCCATCATCGCTTTCGGCTTATGCAAAAATGCGTCGGCTCCGCGATTGTACGACTCCCGCTCGATTTCCGGGGTGCCGAATGCGGACAGGAGCATGACCCGGGTGTTCGCGCAGCGCTGGTGGACGTCCGAGACGATCTGCAGCCCCTCCACGCCCCCGATCCCCGTGAGGCGGAGGTCGGCGATGACCAGATCGTAGATCCGGTGGGCGAGGAGGGCCTGGGCCTCCTCCAGCTCGTGGGCGGCATCGACCGAGTAGCCGAGGCCCTCGAAATATTTGCGCATGGCGAGAACGATCAGCTCTTCGTCGTCGACGATGAGGATGCGCTCCTGGCGCTGGGTCGTAGCGATCATCTCTCCTCTGGATAGGGAACGAAGCGCATGCTGACGGATGCACCCCCCTCGGGCCGGTTCCCTGCGTCAATGATGCCACCGTGCTCATCCACGACGCGCTGGACGATGGCCAGCCCCAGCCCGGTGCCCCCGCGGCGGCGGGTGAAGAAGGGCTGAAAGACCCGCGGGAGGTCGGACGGATCGAAGCCGGGGCCGCCGTCACGGACCGAGCACTCGATCCACTCTTTGTCCCCCTCGGGCACGGTCCTGGCCGTCACCGCGACCCGGTCGCCGGGGTTGGAAAAGTGGATGGCGTTGCTGATCACGTTCTCGAAGGCGTGGGAGAGGCGGTTCGCATCCATGAGGATCGACAGTCCGGGCTCGATGGAGGCGTCGATGGCCACGGATTTCTGGGCGGCGAGCTGGCGCGAGCCCTCGACGACCTCGCGGAGAACCTCGTCGACGTTGCCGGGACGGAGGTCGAGCGTCCAGGTCTTGCCGTACTCGAGGAGGCTCTCCATCAGCCGGTTGAGGCGGTCGAGCCAGGCCCGCAGTACGCCCGCCAGCTCGGCCAGCTCCCGGTCCTGGGGGAGCATGGCCTGGAGGGCGTCCACGGTGAGGCCCATGCCGAAGATCGGGTTGCGGACCTCGTGGGCCACGCCGGCCACCAGCTCGCCGAGGGCGGCCAGCTGCTCGCCGCGGCGGACGGACTCCTGCAGGCGGACCAAGTCCGTGGTCTCGCGCATGACCAGGATCACCCGCTCCTGACCGCTCACGGGCGAGAAGCTGGCGCTGACGTCCCAGAAGCGCTCCTGCTCCTCGATCTGGGCCGTGCAGCCGCCCCGGCTGTCGCGCACGGCGGCGACGAGGTCGGAGAGAGTCGTCCACGGCTCGCCGTCCCGCACGGCGATCGAGCGGCCGAGGACCTCGGCGTACGTGCCGCCGACGAGATCGCGGGCCGCGCGGTTCACGCGCAGGATCGTGCCGTCGGTGTGGGTGATGAAGATCGGCAGCTCGATGCCGTCGAAGGTGGTCGTCCACTCGACGCTCTTGCGCTCGATCAGGTCCTGCAGGCGGTGGCGCTCGATGAGCCGCCCGAGGGACGTGCCGGCGTGGGCGAGGGCGCGCTGGCGGTGGTCGCTGATCGGGCGCACGAAGCGGGTGAAGACTTCCAGCACGCCGATGATGCGGCCGGAGTCGGTGAGGGGAATGGCGGCCAGGCCATGAAGGCCGGATGCGGCGGCGGTCTCGGCGCGCACGAATCCGGTCTCGTCGAAGAGGTCGGCGACCCAGACCACTTCGCCCTCCCTCCAGGCCCGTCCCGGCGCGCCGTGGCCGCGCTCGAAGCGCAGCTCGTGCATGCGCTCGTGAAACTTGCTCGCGTCGAGGTCCGGGCGCGACCACAGCGCGGCCGTGTACAACTGGCGCCCGCCCGGCTCGATCAGCCAGATGGCCGCGCAGTCCCACCCGTCCGACTCGCAGAGGAACTCCAGCACCTCGGTGAGCGCGTCCGGGAGCGGCTTGTCGGGCGGAAACATCCGGGTGACCGCCAGGGCCAGGAGGTCGTCGCGGTCGCCGCGGGCGAGGTTGGTCACGTCGCGGGCCACGAACACGGCCTCGCCGCCAGCGGACGTTCCGGACACCGAGAACGTTCGCTCCGCGCCGCTCACCACCAGGCGCGCGTCGGCGGTCACGCTGCGCCCGGCCAGCACGCGCGCGGTGAGGTCGGCCCACCACTCGTCGTCCGCAAACGCCTTCGCCCAGAGGGACTGGAACTGGGCGTTCGCACGGGTCACGCGGCCGTCGCGGCCGACCACCCATACGGCGTCCTGGATGGCGTCCAGCAGCGCGGCGACGATGGATTCAGACATGTCGGTATAATCGCGCCGCTTTGAGCGACCTCAAAGTCTTCTCCGGCCGCTCCCATCCCGCACTCGCTGAGGAGATCTGCAAATACCTCCGCGTCGAACCGGGACACGTGACGCTTTACAGCTTCTCCGACGGCGAGCACTACGTGCAGATCGACGAGAACGTGCGCGGCGCGGACGTGTTCATCATCCAGCCCACCTGCCCTCCCTCGGTGAACGATCACCTGATGGAGCTGCTGATCATGCTGGACGCCTTCAAGCGCTCCTCGGCCCGGCGGATCACGGCCGTGCTTCCGTACTACGGCTACGCCCGGCAGGACCGGAAGGACAAGCCGCGCGTGCCGATCACGGCCAAGCTGGCCGCGGACCTGATCAGCGCCGCCGGCGCCGACCGGGTGCTGACCATGGACCTGCACGCGGCCCAGATCCAGGGCTTCTTCAACATCCCCGTCGACCACCTCTTCGCCGCGCCGGTGATGGTGCGGCATCTGAAGGCCCTGAAGCTCCCCGACCTGACCATCGTCTCGCCCGACGCCGGGGGCGTGGAGCGGGCCCGGGCCTACGCCAAGCGCCTCGGCGCCTCGCTGGCCATCATCGACAAGCGCCGCTTCGCGGCCAACCAGACCGAGGTGATGAACATCATCGGCGACGTCGAAGGGCGCAACGTCTTCATCGTCGACGACATCATCGACACCGCGGGCACGCTGATCCACTCGGTGGAGGCCCTCTACGCCAAGGGGGCCAAGTCGATCTCCGCGGCCTGCACCCACGCGGTCCTCTCCGGACCGGCCATCGAGCGGATCAACAACTCCACCCTCACCCAGGTCATCACCACCAACACCATCCCCACCCAGGACAAGCAGGCGGAGTGTCCGAAGCTCAAGCCGCTGTCGATCGGCAAGCTCCTGGCCGAGGCGATCAACCGCATCCACAACGAGGACTCGGTCAGCTCGCTGTTCGAGGACCTCAAGCCGCCCCGGAAACGGCGCCGCCGCCCCCGCGGGAAAAGGACGAACGGGCGGGAATAACGTCCCGTTTTCATGGATTTAGGCGGTTCCGTGGAGCGGCGGGCTTTAGCCCGCCATCGGAAAGCCGGCGGGCTGAAGCCCGCCGCTCCATCAAAGGAGTCAGCAATGGCTGAGGTCAGCTTGGAAGTGAGTCGTCGCGAACAGACCGGCAAGGAAGTGGCGAAGAAGCTCCGCCGCGAGGGCAAGGTCCCGGCGGTGGTGTATGGCGGACATCGCGAGCCGGTGGCGATCACCGTCGACCGCAAGGCCGTCTCGGAGCTGGTGCAGAAGAGCGAGCACGGCATCCGCTCGATCTTCCTGCTGAAGATGGCGGGAACGGATCAGCAGCGGCACGCCATGATCAAGGACATCACCATCGATCCGGTGTCGCGCAAGATGATCCACATCGACTTCGTGCGCGTGCTCATGGACGAGAAGGTGCGCGTCACCATCCCGGTGCACATCAACGGCACCGCCATCGGCGTGAAGGAGGGCGGCCTGCTCGACTTCCAGGTGCGCGAGCTTCACGTGGAGTGCATGCCCAACGCGATCCCCGACTCGATCGAGGTGGACGTGGCGCCCCTGGGCAGCCACGACTACTACCGAATCAAGGACCTCAAGCTCCCCGAGGGCGTGAAGTCGCTCGATGATCCCGAGCGCGTCGTCGTCGGCGTGACCCACGCCCGCGCCGAGGTCTCTGAGGTCACCGCGGCCGCGGAAGCGGGCGCCGTCCCGGCCGAGCCCGAGGTCATCAAGAAGGGCAAGACGGAAGCCGAAGAAAAGTAACCCGGACCGGAGTTCGGTTACATTAGCGCCCCGCGAGAGCGGGGCGTTTGTGTTTTTATGGGGCACGGAGGCACGAGGGCACGGGGGCTGAGTTCGTTCTCCCCCGTGCCCCCGTTCCCCCGAGCCCCTTATCCCCGCAACTTTTCATATGGCTCGATTAAAGAAGCTCACCAAACACGAAGTCTCCGACGACGTCCGCGAGGTCTACGCGGACATCGCCAGGACCCGGGGCAACGTGCCGAACATGTTCCGGGTGGTCGCGCACCGGCCGGAGATCCTCAAGACCATGGTCGCCCACCTCGACGCGGTGACGAAGACCGGCACGGTGCCGGTGCGCACCAAGGAGCTGGTGGCCACGCTGGTCTCGCGGATCAACGGCTGTGAGTATTGAAACCGCTCGCATACCGCGCAGGCTGCGCGGCACGGAGCGACGGAGGAGCAGCTGGCAGGGCTGATGGAGTTCGAGAGCGCGCCGCTGTCCGAGGCGGACAAGGCCGCGCTGGCGTACGCGCGGCAGCTCACGCTGGACCCGCACAACATCGACGACGCCCTGTTCGCGCGGCTGCGCGCGCACTACGACGAGGGGGAGATCGTGGAGATCTCGATGATGGCCGGGCTGTTCAACTACTTCAATCGCGTGAACGACGCTCTGCTGATGGAGCCGACCAAGCCGGGAGAGGGATTGTGAAACGGTTGCTGGTTGCTGGTTGTCTGTTGCTGGCGATGTGTGGCGGGGAGGAACCCGCAACGCAGGGAGTCAAGTTCGCGGGGGCGACGGTGCCGTTCGTGGCGGGGGACGGGGGAGGCGGCTTCGTGGTCAGCTTCGTGGAGGGGAAGGAGTTCAAGTTCGCCACCCTCCGCGATGGAAAGTGGTCGGCGCCGAAGGGGATCGCCCGCAATGACGCCCTGTTCGTGAATCGGGCGGACTTTCCGTCGATCGCGGCGGAGGGGCGGACGCTGGTGGCGAGCTGGTCGACGCGGAAGGAGCATGGGTCGGTCGTGCATCTGATGCGCTCCCAGGACGGCGGGGCGACCTGGTCGCCGGCGAAGACGCCGCATCCGGACCAGGTGTCGCAGTTCGGGTTCGTGTCGCTGCTGCCGAGCGGGGACGCGATCTGGCTGGACGGGCGGAGGCTGAAGGGCGGGATGGAGGGGGCGGGCGACATGCGCCTCTATCACGCGGCGTTCCCGTATGCCTCCGGCGAGGCGATCGACGAGAGGGTATGCGACTGCTGCCAGACGGCGATGGCCATGACCAGCGCCGGGCCGGTGATCGCGTACCGCGACCGCTCCGACGACGAGACCCGCGACATCGCCATCGTGCGCCGGACGGCCACCGGGTGGACGGAGCCGAAGGCGCTTCACGCGGACGGGTGGAAGATCCACGGCTGTCCGGTGAACGGGCCGCAGCTGGACGCGCGCGGCGCGCGCGTGGTGGCGGCGTGGTTCACGGCCCCGGGCGACAAGGCGCGCGTGCTGGCGGCGTTCTCGAACGACGCCGGGGCCACGTTCTCGAAGCCGATCGTGATCGACGACGCCGCGCCGATGGGGCGGGAGGACGTGGTCCTCCTCGGCGACGACGCCGTGGTCAGCTGGGTCGACGCGAAGTCCGTGCTGCGCGCGCGGCGCGTGGGCGCGGACGGGAAGCTCGGCGCGCCGGTTGAGATCGGCGCGGCGACCGGGTTCCCGCGCATCGCCGTTTCGAAGGAGAATGTCGCCGCTGTCTGGAGCGCGCCCGACGGCGCGCACTTCACCACGCTCGAAAGGCTCGATCGATGAGGAAACTCGTTCCCCTGGCGGTGCTGCTGGCTCTCGTGGCGTGCAAGAAGGAGCACCAGGAGCCGCCGACGGGCCACGGCTTCGACAAACGGGGGCAGACCGCGACGCGCACCCCCGAGCCCGTCGTCATCGGCAACGAGGTGGGGCAGAGCGTCGGCGAGTACTCGGCCCTGGAGTTGGACGGCTCGAAGTTCGAGCTCGGCTCCCGGCGCGGCAAGGTCGTGCTGCTCAACCTCTGGGCCACCTGGTGCGGGCCGTGCCGCTACGAGATTCCGGAGCTGGAGACCCTTCACAAAAGGTACGCGTCCCGCGGCTTCGAAGTCATCGGCGTGAGCGTGGACGAGGTCGGCGCGGAGGCGGTGAAGTCCTTCGTCGAGGAGCAGAAGATGACCTACCCGGTCGTCCTCGACCCCGAGGGGAAGTTGGCCAACGTGCTGCAGACCTCGATGCTGCCGACGTCCGTGCTCGTCGACCGCAACGGCAAAATCGTCTGGAAAAAGGTCGGGGCCATCGAGCCGCAGGACCTGGAGCTCGAGAGCGCGATCGTGAAGGCGCTCTAAGTTCTTCGCCGATCCGGCGTGCCACGCTCGATCCGCCGCCGGTCGCGCTGACGCTCGATGAAGGCGCGGACGTTCCGGGCCATCTGCCCGACCAGCAGGCGCATCGGTACGTAGGCGAGGCCGATGGCGATGGCGATGCCGAGGGCCAGGGCGACGAGCACAATTGCGAGTGTGATGACTGACGACACACCTTTTGAATAGCAACCGGGATGCCGGTGTTCGGAATCTCGTGCGGTTTTCCGAAGACCTCACGGAAGAGGACGTACACCTCCTCGTTCACCACGGCATGGCCCCGCTGGTGTACGCCACGGCTCGCCTTCCGGAGCTGCGCGACGAGGCCATCCGTGCCGCCGCCCGCGAGCCGCAGCGCCTCGCCGATCTGCGCGAGGTTCTGGCCGCGCTCAGCGGCATCGAGGTGCTGATCCTCAAGGGGACCGCGCTCGCGTACTCGCTCTACGACCCGGCGGAGCTGCGCCCGCGGACGGACACGGATCTGCTCATCCGCCACGAATCGCTCGATGACCTGCGAGCGGCGCTGCTGGCGATCGGCTTCGAGGAGCGCGTCAGCAGCGGGGACGAGCATGGCCTGAGGCAGTCGACGTTCACGCGCGGCGGGCACGCGTACGACGTGCACTGGGCGGTCTCGAACCGGGCCGTGTTCGCCGACCTGCTCCCGTTCGACGAGCTGGCGGCGCGGGCCGTGCCGCTGCCGCGCATCGGGGAGAGTGCACGGGGGCTGTCCCACGCCGACGCGCTGCTCCTGGCCTGCGTCCACCGCGTGGTCCACCACCACAACGACGACCGCTGGATCTGGCTGCGCGACATCGTGCTGCTCGTGGAGGCGATGTCGCGCGAAGAGCAGACGGCGTTCTGGCGCCTCGCCTTCGAGCGCGGCGTGGTCGGGATCTGCATCGAGTCGATCGAGCGGGCGCGCGGGTCTTCCCGGGCGGAGGAGTTCCTGACGGCCGAGCAGATCGCCCGGGACGAGCCGTCGCGCGTGTTCCTGCGGCGCGATCTGACCCGCGGGCGGGAGATGCTGGTCAACCTGCGCGCGCTGCCGTGGCGGGCGCGACTCGAGCGCCTGCGCCAGCTGGCCTTTCCGCCGGCCGCGTTCATGGAGCGCAGCTTCGGAACGCGCAGCCGGCTCATGCTGCCGTGGCTCTACCTGTGGCGCGGAGCGCGAGGGCTGGCGCGGCTGCTGCGGCGGGCGTGATCGCTACGCGCCCGCGCCGCCGTCGTGACACTCCTTGACGTGGTCCACGAGCTGGTGGATGTCGAACGGCTTGGGCAGGACCCGGAACACCGGCTTGGCGCTGGCGGTCTCGAATCCGCTCTGCACGTTGGCGGTCATGATGATGACCTTCGGCTCCGGCTCGGAGTTCTTGGTCTCGAGGAACTGCAGCACGCCGTGGCCGTCCATGCGCGGCATCATCAGATCGAGGAGGATGGCTCCGTAGTCCTGGCGGGTGAGCTTTTCGATGGCCTCGAACCCGTCGCGGGCGCTCTCGACCTCGAACTGCTCCCGGCGCAGAACGCGCTCGACCATGATGCGGATGGCGTCGTCGTCATCGACGATGAGGATGCGTTTTGGTTTGAGTGACAAGCTAAACTCCAAGGACGGAAAACTAGCAAAAGGTCTGCCGGAGGAGCTCATGAGTCTGGCCAACGAAAAGTGCGTTCCCTGCCGCGGCGGCGTCCCCGCTCTCAAGGGCGATCCTCTCCGGGTCGTCGCTACGTCTCTCGGCGGCAACTGGCGCGTGGTCGACCAGCACCACTTGGAGAAAGAGTTCAAATTCCGTGACTTCGTCTCCGCCCTGGCGTTCACGAACCGGGTCGGCGCGCTGGCCGAGGAGGAGGGACATCATCCGGACATCTACCTGGCCTGGGGGAAGGTGAAGATCACGCTCTGGACGCACAAGATCGACGGCCTGACCCGCAGCGACTTCGTCCTGGCCGCCAAGATCGACCGGCTTCCGCTATCATGAGTCGGGTCCTGTGCAGATGGAAGGAACGACTCTCGACGGACGCAGTGTCTTCCGCCGCTCGGCGGAGGTCGTCTCACGCCGGGTCGGTCCCGAGTCCGTGCTCGTGCCGATCCGCCAGAACGTCGGGAACCTCGACTATGTCTACACCCTGTCGCCGGTGGCGGCCCGGATCTGGGATCTCTTGGACGGCATGCGCTCCCTGGATGAGGTCGCCGCGGCGATCTGCGAGGAGTTCGAGGTCGACCGGGAGACGGCCATGGCCGACATAGCCCAGCTCGTCTCCGACCTCGAGCAGGTTGCGCTCGTCTTGCAGGTGAGTCAGCCATGATCGAGACCGGGACGTACGCCGACTTCAGCCGGATCGTGCACGCGGAGGTCAATCCGCTGCGCATCCCGGTCAACGGCACGATCGAGCTCACCAACCGCTGCCCGCTGGAGTGCGCGCACTGCTACAACAACCTGCCCATGAACGACGGCACCGCGCGGCGGCGGGAGCTGACCACCGAGGAGCACAAGCGCGTCCTCGACGAGCTGGCGGAGCTGGGCTGCCTGTGGATCCTCTTCTCCGGCGGCGAGATCTTCGCGAGGGGCGACTTCCTGGAGATCTACCGGCACGCCAAGCAGCGAGGGTTCATCGTCACGCTCTTCACGAACGGGACGCTGATCACCGAGCGCATCGCCGACTTCCTCGCGGAGATGCCGCCGTTCGCCATCGAGATCACGCTCTACGGCCGGACCAAGGCGACCTACGAGTCGCTGACGGGCATCCCCGGGTCGTTCGAGAAGTGCCTGCGCGGCATCCGCCTGTTGCTGGACCGCAAGCTGCCGCTGAAGCTCAAGACCGTGGCCCTGACCATCAACAAGCACGAGGTCCAGGCCATGAAGCGCTTCGCCGAGGAGCTCGGGTGCGAGTTCAAGTTCGACCCGATGATCAGCCCGCGGATCGACTGCTCGTCGAGCCCCCTGGCCGTGCGCCTCACCCCGCAGGACATCGTGGCCCTCGATCTCGAGGACCCCAAGCGCGTTGCGGAGTGGCGGCGGCTGGCCACGGACTTTGCGCCGCCGCCGGTGCCGGAGGGGGAGACGCCGCAGGTCTACGACTGCGGCGGCGGGGTGAACTCGTTCGCCATCGATCCCTATGGCGACCTGTCGATCTGCGTGCTCTCGCACTACGACCGCTACAACGTGCGCGACGGCAGCGTGCGCGAGGGCTGGGAGCAGTTCCTCTACAAGGTGCGCGACAAGCGCATCAGCCGGGTGACCAAGTGCACCAGCTGCCAGCTCAAGTCGCTCTGCGGCTCGTGCGCCGCGAACGGGGAGCTGGAGAACGGCGACCCCGAGGCGCCGGTGGACTTTCTGTGCCGCACGGCGCATCTGCGGGCGGAGGTGTTCGAGGTGCCGGTGCGCCCGCACGGCGACTGCGAGTACTGCGGGCCGCAGCGGGAAGAGATTCTGACGATGGCGGACGAGGTGCGCTCGGGGCGTGGAGGACAGGCAATCCTGCCTGTCCTGATGGCCGCGGACGAAGACAGGCGGGATCGCCCGTCCTCCATCTGCGGGCCCTCCTGCGGGACCTGCAGCGTGCGATGATGTTCACTCACGTGAAGGACAATCGATGAGAGAGACCGAGAAGAGAAAGAAGCAGAAGTACGAGAAGCCCACGGTGACGCGCTTCCCGCTTCGCCCCGAGGAGGCGGTCCTCGGGTTCTGCAAGACCGGCGGATCGTCCGGCCCGAGCGGCGGCGACTGCCAGAACGTCGGGTTCTGCCGCACGCCCGGCTCGTAGCGCATGCTCCTGCAAATCGGCGGGATCACGATCGCGCTCCGCTGCGACGATCCCTCGATCCGCTGGCAGTGGGATCCGGCCGTGGCCCGCTTTCTGGTCACCGGCGTGGATCCCGAGGTTCTCCTCGACATCCGTGGAGCGGCGGGCTTCAGCCCGCCGGGTGCCCCGCTCTTCGACTCCGGCGCCGTCTGGCGCATCTCCCGTGAGCCCTCCGGCTACCGCATCGACTGCCACTCGGACGCCTTCGGCGACGAGCCCTACAAAGTCGCCACCCTCAATGAAGACTTCACCCGCGGCGAGATCGCCATCCGCCGCGACATCCTCCCCCTCGGTCTCAGCCCCCTCGACTACCCCCTCGACGAAGTCCTCGTCGCCCACCTCCTCGGCCGCGGCCGTGGCGTGGAGCTGCACTCCTGCGGCGTCATCGACGCCGAGGGGCGCGGCCATCTCTTCGTCGGCGTGTCCGGCGCGGGGAAGACCACCACCGCCCGCCTCTGGGGCGAGCTGGCGAAGACGATCGTCAGCGACGACCGGGTCATCGTGCGGGAGCGGGACGGCGGGATGTGGATGTACGGGACGCCGTGGCACGGGGAGGGGGAGCTATCCGCGAACGCATCCGCGCCGCTCGCGGGCGTGTACCTGCTCGTGCAGTCGGCATCGAACGAGCTCCGCGACCTGCCGCGTGCGGCGGCCGTGGCGCGCCTCTTCGGCTGCGCCTTCCCGCCGCTCTACGACGCCGCGGCGGTCGACTACACGCTGGGCATGCTCGACCGCATCGCCACGGCCGTCCCGGTACGCGAGCTGCACTTCACGCGCGACCGCCGCGCGGTCGATCTGGTGCTCGCGGAGGCGGCATGAGCGCCATCGACGCGGAGAGCGTGATCGTCGACCTCCTCGCGCGCGGCCACGCCGTCCGCTTCCGGGCCCGCGGGCACAGCATGCATCCGATCATCCGCTGCGACGACTACCTGCTCGTCGAGCCGGCCTCGCAGTTCGAGCCGGGCGACGTCGTGCTCATGCTCGCCGAGCGCGGTCTGACGGCCCATCGCGTCGTGCGCGTCGACGAGCGGCAGGTGATCACGCGCGGCGACAACGCCCCCGACTTCGATCCCCCGCTCGACCGCACCCGCATCCTCGGCCGGGTCACACACGCGGAGCGCGACGGGCGCATGCGCCGCATGCGCCGGGTGGGGCCGGTGATGCTGGCAGCGACGCGCTTCGCGCTGAAGGCGATCGCGCGGCTGCGCTAATCCACCTTCCTGCGGATGCTCAGCTCCGAGGTGTTGCCGGTGGCGTCGATGGCCAGGGCGGAGAAGGCGCGATCCTTCGGCTCGGCGCCGGGCATGACTTCGCGGGCCCAGATGTCGGAGTTGTCCACCTGCGCGCCGATGCGCTCGGTCTGCTGCACCAGGGGATAGGGGAAGCTCACTTCGAACGAGCCGTCGGCGGCGGTGTTGGTCGCGCCGAGGTAGTTGAACTCGCCGATAGAGGGCAGGCCCATGGTGCGCGACTGGTTGACCACCGACTCGCGCTCGTCGCCGGCCCCGCGGCGGATGCGCGGGACGTCGGCCTTGTTCGCGTCGCGCACGCCGGAGGTGACGTAGGACTGGTAGATCTCCACCAGCTCGCCCGGGCAGGCCTGGCCGCGGAGGGTCACCTGCGCGCCCTCGACGCGCACGCTCTTGACGCGCGGCGGAGCGATGCCGTTGTTCGGGGCCGTGGCGATGCGGTTGCAGGAGTCGAGCGCGCTGGCGAGCATGTTCGGCTCGGCCGCGGCGAGGTCGAGAAGGATCGGACGCAGGCCGTTCTCGTCGAAGCGGTTGGCGCTGAAGCGGTTCTCGCGCGGCGCGGCGGTCCGGAATGCGCCGACGGTGATCCCGCCCTCGCGATTCCACATGATGTCGTTGCGGGTGATCACGTTCCGGGAGGCGTTGCCGCCGAGCACGATGCCGGCCTGGTTGCCGCTGATCGTGCAGCCGTCGATGGTGTTGCCGGTCACCGCCCGGGACTCGTCGGGCACGCCGAGGACGATGCCCGGGCCGACGTTGGCCGTGATGAACGACGAGCGGATGGACGAGCCGTCGGACATGAGCCGGATGCCGCCGTCGGATTGCTGCGCGCCGCCGCAGCGGCTCACGTCCAGGCGCTCGGCCTCGAGCCGGGCCTGGGCCAGGACCAGGATGCCGGCGGTGGTCTGGTTGGTGATCAGGACATTTTCGGCGACGGTCAGTCCGCCGGCGAGGGTGAGGCCGACCTCGCCGGGAGCGACGGCCGTCCCGTCCGGCGCCGCGCCGATCATCACGTGCTCGAGGCGGGCATCGGCGCGGACGTTGACCCCGCCCGGCGCGCCGTGGATGGCCAGGGAGCGGATGCCGCAGCGGGCCTTGCAGACGATCGCGCTGTTCGCGAGCTCCAGCTCCGGCTTCTCCTGCCGCACGGTGCGCAGCTCTTCGAGGCGGATGGCCGTGTGCTCGCCGAGGCGGCCGGAGTGCACGTTGACCATCGAGGCGGGGGAGATGAGGCTGTACGCCGTGCCGTCGACGATGGTGTCCGCATCGACCAGCTCGGGAAGCGGCGAGGCGAGGGCGATCGACCACCAGCGCGGCGGCGTGCCGGCGATGGGCTGGCGCTGCTCGGGCGCGGGGGTGAGGGGCACGAAGCGCATGCGGTTCGGGCCGGCCACGGCGTTCGCGTTCTGCACGAACTGGCGGAGCGAGCCCTGCATGCGGTCGCCGTCGACGGTCGACGTCACCGCGTCAAAGCTGAAGGCGAAGTCGACGTTCGTGAGCTGTTCCCGGAGCGAGACCGCGGCGACGTGCTCGGAGGTGGCCAGGGTCGATGCGTCATCCGAGGCCGCGGTGCGTCCGCCGAAGCAGGGGCCTTCGACGGTGAGCGTGCGGGTCGAGCCGTCGGGACGGGTGCAGAGCGCGCCCGCCGGTCCGAAGGTCTGCTCCGCCCACGCGCCCGGCGCGTCGATGCTGCGGGAGTCGACGGCCACCTGGTAGTTGCCCGGCGCGAGGCCGTTGAAGACGTAGACGCCCGTCTTCGGCGCGGTCCTGGCCGTGGCGATGGCCGCCTCGCTGCCGTCGCGGTAGAGCTTCACCGCGACGCCGGCCAGGGGGATGAAGTTCGCGCGCAGGGCCAGCGCGGGGCGGTCGTCGTAGACGCCGCCGGCGATCGTCAGCGGTTTCTGGGCGCGCGCGGCCGCAGCCAGCGCGACGCACACAAACGCCGCCGCCCATCGGTTTCGTCGGAGCATGTTGGACCTCTCGCCGGCCATTATGACCGATCGCAGCCCCCAGACAGCCCTCAGACGAGGGCCCGGTCGCGCAATTCACGTTTGATGAACGCGTAGACGATCGGAGCCATGACGACTCCGCCGATTCCGAAGGCCGCCTCGCCGATGATGATGGCCAGGAGGATCTCCCAGGCTTGGGAGTCGGTCTCGCCGCCGACGATCCGGGAGTTGATCAGGTACTCGAGCTTGTGGATGACCACCAGGAACGCCAGCGAGGCCACGGCCGTGCCGATGGAGATGCCCATCGACAGGATGGTGATCACCGTGTTCGAGATCAGGTTGCCGAGGACGGGGATCAGCCCGCAGAGGAAGGTGATCACCACCAGGGTCGTGGCGAAGGGGAGGCGGATCCCGAACAACGGCAGCACCACCAGGATGTACAGCCCGGTGAGGACCGTGTTCACCGCGGAGATCTTGATCTGGGCCACGGCAATGCGGGAGAAGGCGTGGGCGAAGCGGTCGACCTTCTCCACGAGATGACGCGCCAGCGGCCCGCGGGCCACGTCGTCGCGGGCCGTGACGTGGCGGAAGAACACCAGGATGGCCAGGAGGCCGCCCATGATCATGTAGATCAGCCCCCAGCCCAGCCACACCCCGCCCGCCCGGAGGATCTGCGCGTGCGTCTTCAGCCACGCCGCCACGGTGGCCTTGAAGTCCTCCGCGTCGGTCATGACCTCGGGGATCAGCTCCCGCCCCAGCCCGCCCAGCCACAGCCGCACCGAGCCGAGGATCTCCGCCATCTGCTCCATCATCGCCGGCACGTTCCCCGACCCGCGGCGGAGCATCATCACCATCAGGGCGATGATGGCCGTGAGGATCCCGGCCGTGGTCAAGGTGACGATCAGCAGCGCCAGCGGCCGCACGGCCCCGCGGGCCATCCGCCCCTTGAACGAGAGCGAGACCCGGTCGAGGATCATGTAGAGCGTGAGCCCGGCGATCAGCGCCGGCACGAGGTGCTGCCAGAGCGTGAACAGCACGCCGGCGCCGACGACCGCGTAGGCGGTGACCTCCTCCCACGACAGGCGGGGCCTGGGCGGGGCGGCCTCGGGTGCGGCCGGCTCGAGTGCCGGTTCCGCAGGAACCGGCACGAGGGGGTTGGTGCTCATTGCGTTGATTGTACGGCGGCTGGCCGCGATCGTTCATTCGACGGTCTTGATGCAGTCGTCCTGCGGCAGATCGGCGGTGACGGCGCGCGCAGTCTCGACGCGCGGCGGGCGTGCCGGGTGGCCACTCCCGCTGCCCGCGATCACCGGCCGCGGCGGCGCGGCGGTGCGGCAGGCGTGGTTCGCAGGCGGGATGACCGTGAACGAGTAGAGATAGCGGAAGTAACGCCCGACCACCGCCGGATCGATCTTGAGAAACTGCGAGTCGGGCGACGCGACGGACTCGATCACGAGCACGAACGGCGTCGGCGCCAGCTTGCCGTTCACGCAGCGGAAGTCCATGTCGTAGATGTCGCGCAGGAGGATGTCCGGATCGACCAGGGATGGATCGTAGGGCTCCACGCGCGAGCGGAGGATGTAGCAGCCGGACTCCGTCTCCCCGAGGCGCAGGGTCTTCACCGACTCGGCCGTGCGGTTGGCGAACACGCGCACGCGCACGTCATCCATGTTCCGGACGTCGTCGGCCTTCACCTTGATCTTGATGGGGAGGAAGAACTGGTAGGCGGCGTTCTGGCGGATGAAGCGCACCCGGGGCACCTTGATGCTTTCGGCCGAGGCGCTGGTCACGGTCAGAACGGCAAACAGCACGACGCTATTGCGAAGCATGGGGGGCTCCTTCCGCGCAGTTGCTGGTGGTGATGAAGTAGATCATCCGCTGCACGACCAGGTCCTCGCTGCCGTCGATGGCGATCCAGTGGACCTTGCTCCGGGCCACCTCGATGAACTGGTTCGTTTCCGTGTCGTAGAACAGGGCGAACTTGTCGTTGGCCGCGAGCACCAGGGCCACCACGTTGCGCGGCTCTTCCTTGAGGTCGTCGCTCAGCGACGAGTAGACGATGCGCCCCGAGGGCATGTCCGTGCTGCGGATGACTTTCCCGTAGATAAACGGGAGAGCCAGCACGTTCACGACGCTGATCATGAGCACGACCACGTGCAGGACGCTCCGCGCCAGCGGCGAGACCACCATCTCCGAGCGCGCGGTGTAGAGCAGCAGCGCGCAGTAGGCCAGAAAGCCGGTGACGAAGACGTTGATGGTGAACTTCTGCTCGAGGGAAAGCCGGCTGTAGCGCATGGCCGTGAAGAGGCCGCGCTCCGGATGCTGCCACCCCGACCAGCTGAACTCCGGCGGACACTGGATGTTCTTGCTGCGGAGGGCATTGTCCAGGTTCACGTCGCGGCGGGCGCAGACGAGGTGCAGCCAGGTGTCGTGGTCGCGCCGGTCCGCGGCGGCCGTTCCGGCGCAGATCGGCGGCGTGGAGAGGAGGTCGGACATGCGGATGACCGGCACGTCCAGCCAGACCGACTTGACCGCGTAGGCGACGATGATGATCACGAAGCCGGTGAGCCAGGTGAGCTGCGGACGCCGCGCATGCATCCGCTTCCGCACCGCCTCCGCGGTCAGCGCCGCGGCGACGATGAGCGCGATCATCACCGCGGCGATGACACCGTGCCGCCAGCTGACGCGAAGAACGTCCGCGAAGAATCCGCCGCCCGCCAGGGCATAGTCGTTCACGCTGTGTCGCTCGCCGAGCTGGATGCCGAGGAGGTTCTCCTGGGCCGTTTCGGCGAGATAGCCGATGCCGGCGAGCACGCCCAGCACTCCCGCGGAGGAGAGCAGGATCCGCAACAGCGGCACACGGCCGACGACGCTGACGAGGTCGTGCCGGTTTTCCGGTTCGGGGGTGCTCACGATGAGGAGGGGCGGGGAGTGGTCTGTTCCCTACCTCGCCCTCAGTGGAAATCATGACTCCGCACGTCCTCCACCCCCTCCAACGGCCAGAACCGCTCCGCCCGCACGGAGGACTGTCCATCCTGGTTCTGCACGATCCCTTCGACGACCAGGCCGGAGTGGGTGACGATGGTGGAGCGCTGCTCGGCGAAGAGGTCGGGGTGGACGATGGCCTGGGAGAGGCCGGTCTCGTCTTCGAGGGTGAGAAACACGAAGCCCTTCGCGGTGGCGGGGCGCTGGCGGACGATGACGGCGCCGGCGGTGAGGACGCGCGAGCCGTTCGGGACGTGCTTGAGCCCTTCGGCGGGGACGACGCCGTGTTTGTTCAGCTGGGGGCGGAAGTGCTCGAGGAGGTGGCGGCCGGTGGTGAGCTCCATGGCGGTGTAGTCGGCCATGGTTTCTTCGAGGCGCGACATTTCGGGTAAGGGGGATGGGAAAGCGGTGGCTTCGCCACCGCACTCCAAAAGCTCGCCGGCGGGCTTTGCGGCGTAGGCGGCCTGCCAGAGTGCGGCGCGGCGGGTCATGCCGAAGGTCGATAGCGCGCCGGCGTAGGCGAGCTTGGTCAGCTGGTCGTCGCGCAGGGCGGCGCGACGGGCGAGGTCGTCCACGGACGCGTAGGGCTGTGCGGCTTCGATGCGTTCGCCGGACTGCGCGCGGAGTCCCTTCACGTAGCGCAGTCCGAGGCGCACGCCGCCGTTTTCCCAGCGGCACTTCCAGCCGGACCGGTTCACGTCGACGGGCAGGATCTCGATGCCGTGGCGCTGGGCGTCCTTGATCAGCGTCGCGGGATGGTAGAAGCCCATCGGCCAGGCGTTGAGCAGGCAGACGTAGAACGCCGCCGTGTGGCGCGCCTTGAGGTAGGCGCTGGCGTAGGCGATGAGGGCGAAGCTGGCCGCGTGGGACTCGGGGAAGCCGTAGAGGGCGAACGAGGTAATGGACTTGACGATCTGGTCCTGGGCCGCGGCGCTGATGCCGTTTCTGGTCATCCCGTCGCGCAGCCGCCCCTCGATGTCCTGCATGCGCTCCATGGACCGCTTGAAGCCCATGGCCCGGCGCAGTTCCTCGGCCTCGCCGCCGGTGAAGTTCGCCGCGACCATGGCGATCTTCAGGAGCTGCTCCTGGAACAGCGGCACGCCTAGAGTCCGCCTGAGAATCGGCTCGAGACAGGGGTGGAGGTACTCGACCGGCGCCTTTCCCTGGCGGCGGTCGAAGAACGGCTTGACCATGCCGCCGACGATCGGTCCGGGACGGATGATGGCCACCTGCACGACGATGTCGTAGAAGTTCTTCGGCGCATTCCGGGGCAGGGTGGCCATCTGGGCGCGGCTCTCGATCTGGAACATGCCGATCGTGTCGGCGTCGTTGAGCATCTCGTAGACCAGAGGATCGTCGGCCGGCAGGTGGGCGAGATCGATCTCCTTGCCCTCGTGGGTGCGGATGACGGGGATCATCTCCTCGATCGCGGCGAGCATGCCCAGGCCGAGGAGATCGACCTTGATGATCCCGAGGTCGGCGCAGTCCTCCTTGTCCCACTGGATGACCACGCGGCCGGGCATCGAGGCCGGCTCGAGCGGTACGACCTCGTCCAGCCGCCCTTTCGCGAGCACCATGCCGCCGGAGTGCTGGCCGAGGTGGCGGGGAAGACTCTGGATGTTCATGTACATCCGCATGAAGTGCTGGACGCGGAGGTCCGCGGGATCGAAGCCGCTGGCGCTGAGCTGCTGGGGGAGGTTCTCGAGCTTCTCCCGGATCTCGCCGAAGTGCCAGGTGCTGACGGTCTTGGAGAGCTTGTCGGCCTGCTCGAGGGAGAAGCCGAGGGCCTTGCCGACCTCGCGCGCGGCGGAGCGGTCGCGGTAGGTGATGACGTTGGCGGTCATGGCCGCGCCGTGCTGGCCGTAGCGCTGGTAGACGTGCTGGATGACGCGCTCGCGCTGGTCGCCGGAGGGGAGGTCGAGGTCGATGTCCGGCCACTCGCCCCGCTCCTCGGAGAGAAAGCGCTCGAAGAGCAGGTCCATCTTCACCGGATCGACGGCGGTGATGCCGAGGGCGTAGCAGACCGCGGAGTTCGCGGCCGAGCCGCGGCCCTGCACCAGGATGTTCGAACGGTTGCAGAACTGGACGATGTCCCAGACGATGAGGAAGTAGCCGGCGAGCTGCAGCTTCTCGATCACGTCCAGCTCCTTCTCCAGCTGGGCCTGGGCCTGCGCGGTCAGCGGACGGAAGCGCGCCTTGGCCGCGTTCCAGGTCATCTTGCGGAGATAGGAGTCGTTGGTCTCGCCGGGCGGGAGGGGGTAGTCGGGGAACTGGTAGCCGAGATCGGCCAGGGTGAAGTCGAGCGTGTTCGCCAGCGTCCACGCCCCGTCCATGGCCTCGGGCAGATCGGCGAAGAGCGCGGACATCTTCGCGGCGCTCTTGACGTAGCGGTCGCGGTTGACGCCGAGGAGCCGCCCGGCGTTGTCCACGTTCGTTCCCTCGCGGATGCAGGTGAGGATGTCGTGCAGCTCCTTGTCCTCGGGGCGGGCATAGCGAACGCCGTTCGTCGCTACAAGGGGTAGACGGAGCCGCCGGGCCAGATCGACCAGGCCGATGTTGCGATGCTCCTCGTCCCGCCGGAAATGCCGCTGCAGCTCGACGTGCGTGCGCCCCTTGAAGATGCCACTGATCCTATGCAGCGTGCCCTCGGCATTCTCCATCGTCGCCAGCGGCCCCTCGTCCCCGCCGGTGATGCAGTGCAGGCCCTCCGCGTACTGCTCGATCAGCTCCCACGTGTACCGCGCCTCGCCTTTGGGGCGGCCCAAAGCCCCCGCCGTGAGGAGCTTGCAGAGGTTCTTGTAGCCGGTGCGGTTCTCCACGAGCACCGTGAGCCACGTGTCCCGCGGCTGCGTGGCGATGCGCAGGCCCTTGGTGGTCTCGTCGAGGTGCAGCTCGGCACCGATCAGGGCCCGGATGCCGGTCTTTTTGGCCGCGGTGTAGAAGCGCGGGGCGCCGTAGAGGCCGTTGCGGTCGACGATGCCCATGGCGGGAAGGCCCTTTTGGGCAGCGTGGTGGATGAGGTCCTCGGGGAGGGAGGAGCCGTTGAGGAAGGAGAAGGAGGACGAGGCGCGGAGCTCGGCGTAGGGGCGGGAGGTGTCGTGCGAGGTCATGAAGAAATGAAGGCAGAAGGCAGAAGGCAAAGGGCAGAAGGCAGAACTAGGGAGGTGAAGGGGATTTTGGGGTGCTGGCTTTCTTTACGATGGATGTGAGGATGGCGACGATTTCGTTTGCTTCGGTGATGAGTGGCTGGATGCGGGCGGGAGGAATCATTTCGGTTGCAGCAATCAGCCGCAGCCAGTAGTGCGACTCGCGCGCTTCTTTCAGGGCAATCCTATTTTTTGAGATGAAGTCGGGCCGGCTCTCTGCGGCTTCGGCTTCCTCGAGACTCGAGCCGATGCCGGTTCCGGAGCGGAGCAGTTGCTTCACCGCGACTCGATCCGTTCCACGCTTACGCGTCAACGCGCGATGCAGCCGAACCACTCTGCACGCAAACTCGAACGCCCGCTCCCGAATATCTCTCGCCACCGTCTGCTTCTGCCTTCTGCATTTTGCCTTCTGCCTTCTGCCTTCATACGTTTCTCTACTCGCCGTAGACTGATCGCCACATGCGTGTCGCCTTTCTCGCCCTCACGCTCCTGACTTCCTGCGCCCAAGACACCCTCACCCTCACCCACGTCACCCTCGTCGATCCCGCCACCTCCTCCCGCCGCCCCAACATGACCGTCATCATCCGCGGCGACACGATCGCCGAGGTCCGTCCGACGGGCGCGAATGACCGCGGCGTCGACTCCCGCGGCAGGTTCCTCATTCCCGGCCTCTGGGACATGCACGCGCATGTCTGGGATCCGGATCGCGAGGTGCCGATGCTGGTGGCGAATGGCGTGCTCGGGGTGCGCGATGTGGGTGGGAATGCGAAGCGGATCTTCGGCCTGCGCGAGGATCTGAACAGCGGCGCGCGGGTGGGGCCGTACGTCGTCGCCTGCGGCTCGATTCTGGATGGGCCGCAGCCGACGAATCCGCCGGTGTCGGTCGCGGTGAAGGATGCAGCGGGTGGGCGGGAGGCGGTGCGGTCGATGAAGGGGATGGGGGCGGACTGCATCAAGGTGCATGACGGGGTGCCGCTGGATGCGTACCTGGCGATCGCCGATGAGGCGCGGAAGGCGGGGCTGCCGCTCGTCGGGCATGTGCCGGTCGCGGTGCGCACGCTGGATGCGACGAATGCGGGGCAGCGCAGCATCGAGCATCAGATCGGGTTGCGCGGGGCCTCGGCGGCGGAGGACGAGATCATGCAGCTCGAGGCGAGCCGCGATGTGATGGCCGAGGCGATGCGCACGGGCAACTTCTCGCTGATCCCGGAGAACATCGCCCGCAAGGGGAATCTGCTGCTCGACCGCTTCGACGCGCAGCGCGCGCAGGCGCTGTATCGCGCGTTCGCGCGGAACGGCACGTATCTCGATCCGACGCTGGTGACGCAGTACGCGCTGACGTACGTGGACGATCTGAGCAAGCGCGACGATCCGCGGCTGAAGTACATGCCGGCATCGACGACGGACTACTGGCGGCCGGAGAAGGGGATGCTGACGCGCTACCGCACGCCGGCGTACATCGCCTACCGGAAGCGCGAGCTGGCGAAGACGTTCGAGCAGATCCCGGTGGCCCAGCGCGCGGGGGTGCGGTTCCTCGCCGGGACGGACATGTCCATCGCCTACGTCTATCCCGGCTTCAGCCTGCACGACGAGCTGGCGCTGTTCGTCCAGGCGGGGCTCACGCCGGCGGAAGCGCTGCAGACGGCGACGAGCAACGCGGTGCGATTCCTCGGGCTGGAGAAATCGACCGGGAGCATCGAGCGCGGCAAGCGCGCCGATCTCGTGCTGCTCGACGCCGATCCGCTCGTGGACATCGCGAACACGAAGAAGATCCGCAGCGTGATCGTGCGCGGGAAGCTGCTCGACCGCGCGGCGCTCGATCAGTTGCTCCGCGACGCGGAGCGCGCGGCGGCGGCGAAGTAGCCGAACCCTTTCCGGTTCGCATCCCACTCCAGGCTCTCCCGCTGCGAGCGCGCCTCGGCCGCGCGGCCCGCGGCGAGCTGCGCCTCCGCCAGCGCGAGACGGGCCTCGAACTGCTGTTGCATCACGCCGCGACGGGTGGAGTCGGCGGCGAGCGCGGTCAGCTTCTGGATGGCGACGGCGGGTTTCCCGGAGGCGGTGGCGAGCCGCGCTTCCGCGAGAGACACGGCGAAGAGGCTCGGTGCGTCCGCGATCGATCGGGCGAGCGACTCGGCCTCGCGCAGATGCTGTCGCGCGATCGGAAGGTCGCGGCGGGCGGTGGCGATGCGGCAGAGGAGGGCGTGGGTCGTGGCCGCGAAGTCGGCGCGCTGCTCTTTCTCGAACGTCGCCAGTGCCGCGCGCGCGAGCGGTTCCGCATCCGGGAGTGCGCCTCGGTCGAGAGCAAGACTGGCAAGGGCGAGCTGCGACTCGGCGGCAGTGGACGCCTCGCCCATCTTCTGGCGTTCGCCCAGGGCCTCGCGATAGAGGGCGTCGGCGCGGGCGGAGTCGCCGCGCAGGCGCTCCACGTCGCCGAGGCCCATCAGCGCGTAGGCGGCGTAGCTCTTCTCTCCGGTGCCGCGCCAGATGGTCAGGGCGCTGTCGTTCTTCTTCCTGGCCTCGGCGAGATCGCCGCGGTCGACCAGAATCGTGGCCAGGTTGACGGCGATGAGGGCGAGATCGCTCTTGCTGCCCAGGCGGGCGTAGACCTGCTCGGCCTCGCGATAGGACTTCTCCGCGGCCGCGTTGTCGCCGCGGGCGCGCTGCAGCGCGCCGAGATTGTTCAGCACGTCGGCGACGGCGGAGTCGTCCTGCACCTGGCGATAGCCGACCATGGCCTGCTGGAAGAGCCGCTCCGCCGCCGCGATGTCGCCCTGGTTGGCGTGGATCACGGCCAGGTTGTTGCGGTTGTTGGCGGCCTGCTTCACCGCGCCGATCTCTTCGTTCAGGGCCAGGGCCTGCTGGTACAGCCTGGCCGCCTCGGTGAGATTGCCGGCGCTCTCTTCGACCCCGCCGAGGATGTCCAGGGTGTTGGCGATGCGGTTCTTCTCGCCGGTCTCGCGATTGAGAGCGAGGGCGCGCCCCAGCACCTCGCGTGCGGCGGCCAGGTCGCCCTTGCGCTTGAGCGTCAGGGCGATGTTGGTGAGGTCGGCGGCCTCGCTGGCACGCGCCCCGGTCTCGCGGGAGATCTTCGCCTCGGCCTCGAAGATCTTCAGAGCCTCGTCGAACTGCTCGTTCTCGTAGAGCACGGCGCCGATGCCGCCGAGGGCGCCTCGGACTCCGGCGCGGTCGCCCGCTCGACCGTAGCGCGCCTTCGCGTCCTCGAATGCAGCCCGGGCGGCGGGGAGCTGGGACATCCGCAGCAGCGCGTAGCCTTCGTTGATCCGCGCCCGGGCCACGAAGAGCCCCTGGCCGCGGGTCTCGGCCTTGCGGATCGCGGCGAGAGCCGCGGCGTGCTCGCGCTTGTAGTCGGAGATGGCGTCCGCCGCATCGGCCTCGGCGAGATCGACGAGCGGGTCGGTCCAGGTCTTCTTCAGCGACTCGATCAGCGCCAGCGCTTCCTTTCCTTTGCCACCGTCGATCTGGGCCATCGCCGCGCGCTCGGCGTAGTCCAGGGTGTCGGGATAGAAGCGCCAGAGGGCGAGATAGATCTCGGCGGCCTGGTCGAAGCGGCCGTTCTCGCCGTGGGCCTGGGCCTCGATGAGCAGCCGGTTCTCGCGCGGCAGCTTCGCGGCGTGCCGCAGCGCGGTCTGCAACTCCTGCTTGGCGCGGCTGTCGTAGCCGAGGGCGCGCCAGGCGCGGGCGAGAGCCGCGTGCGCGAGCGGGAACTCGGCGTCCGCGGCGATTGCCTGCTCGAGCAGCGCGCGGGCTTGGAGGTTGTCCTGCGCGTGCAGCGCCGCCAGCCCCTCGGCATAGAAGCGGACGGCCTTCGGATTGGAGGGCAGCGAGGCCAGGATGCCGCTCGCCGCTTCCGGCGCGACCGAGGCCACGCCGAGCTTCTCGCGCAGGCGCGAACCGGCGCGCGAGACCAGGTCGAAGATGCCGTCCTCGGTGCCGGTCTCGGCGAAGCTGGCCACGACGTTCCCGCCGAGGGCTTCCTGCAGCTGCACGTCGAGGCGGAGCTGGCGCGCGCCGGGCGCGCCCACCGCGGCGTACGAGCCGCTGACGAGGTAGTCGGTGCCCAGGACGTTGCGCAGCTTCGTCAGCGCGGCCGGGGCGATGCCGGCGCTGTCGTCGAGCCCGAGCTCGCGCTTCGTGCGGGCCACCGCCTCGCCGGGGACGGTGCGTACCTGCGAGGCCGCGGCGACCTCGGTGGTGAGCATCTCCGTCAGCGCGGTCGAGAGCCACGCCACCTCCGGCTGGCCGGACTGGTTCCTGAATCCGATCACCGCGACCGAGCGCCGGCCGGGAGCGGCCGCGCGCGGAGCCTCCGCGGGCTTCACGGGCGCCTTGTCCCGGGTCAGAAGAAGTGCGGCGAGCATGGCCAGGAACAGGACCGCGCCGAAGGCGACGCCGAGGCGGCGCACGCGCGCGCGGCGCTGGGAGGGGAGGACGCCGGTGGCCTCGCCCTCCAGCGCGCGAATGACGCTCCGCGCGTCCTGAAAGCGATCGGCGGGCTCCTTCTCCACGCAGCGGAGCAGCGCGCGCTCCCAGGCCGCGTCGAGCTGGGGCATGAACGCGCGCGGCGAGACCGCCGGCTGCTGCAGGCGCTTCATCAAGGATGCGATCCGGGTCTCGGCCTCGAAGGGATGGCCGCGCGTGACCAGCTCGTAGAGGAGGACGCCGAAGGCGAAGATGTCCGTGGCCGGCGTGATCGGGCCGCCGGCGATCTGCTCGGGGGCCATGTAGGCGGGGCTGCCGACGATGTCGCCGCTGTGGGTAACGGTGTGGTCATCCGAGACCAGCGCGCGGGCGAGGCCGAAATCGGTGACGACGACGCGCGGCTGCTCCTGTCCCGGCTCGGGGACGAGCATGACGTTGGCGGACTTGAGATCGCGGTGCACGACGCCGGCGCGATGGGCGGCGGTGAGTGCGTCGGCGATCTGCCGCGCGATGGGCAGGGCCGCGTCGGTCGAGAGCGGCCCGCGCTCCAGGATCAGCTCGCGCAGGGTCTGCCCGGCGAGCAACTCCATGGTCACGAAGGTGACGTCGACGCCGCTGCTCTGGTCGTGGTCGACGTCGAAGACGCGGCAGACGTTCGGATGGGTGATCTTCCGGGCGATCTGGATCTCGCGGCGGAAGCGCTCCACGGTGACGGGATCGTCGGCGATCTCCGGACGGATCGTCTTCAGCGCCACCGCGTCGTGCAGCTCGAGGTCCTCGGCTTCGTACACCTCGCCCATGCCGCCGCGGGCGATGAGGCGCACGATGCGGTAGCGGCCGGCGACGACGTGCCCGCGCTCGAACACGGCTCCACCCGCGGGGCGGCGGACGGCGGCGGTGGTGGGGGTCACCGTCGGCGCATCGTGGCCGTCCAGGTCCACGCGTTGGGTCTGTTCCGGATCGTCGGCGGGCGCGTCCTGCATACGCGCGGCGATTTTAGTTCCCCGCGGGCTTCCGGACGTCGATTCCGCGCAGGACGCGCGACGCGAGGCGGGCGGGACGCCCGCCCTACACCAGCGCCGGGTGAGGGGCGACGTCGCGCCGTCAGAAAGTGGGGGGCCGGCGAGGCCGGCCCCCCTTCCTCGGGATCAGATGTCCTTGCCGGCCCGGAAGTCGGGCGTGGACGCGGTGCTGCCGTCCTCGGTGGCGATCAATCTGAATCCGACGAGCTGGTTGACGAGGCTGCCGACCGCGCGGGTGGCCATGAGCGGCACCTGCGTGGCGGTCAGGATTCCGAATCCCTTGATCGAGCTGAGAACGCTCTGCACGGTCGTCTGGCCCAATTTGCGAAACTACGCTAAGCCTTCCGCCGCCAACTGGTAGTTTGCTGAATCCGAATCGAATCGCCGCTGGTCTTTACGCGCGCCGGTTTAGCGCCGGCCGTTGCCACATTGCCGAATGGACGTGTTGGTTTTGTCTCCCAGACGTCACGTTGACCAATATAACGTCCTCGCCGGGGGTATTTGAGTTCTCGCTCGTAGTAGGTTTACCGCTGCAGAGTATTAGTCTGTTCGAATCCGTCCAGGACCAGTCGCCTGAGTTCCACGACATACAACCCTTCCGAACGCGGCCACTGCTGGCTCGGTCCATTCCGATTTCGCCGCGGGCGTCCGTTACTGGTGCGCTCGCGTTTACGTTAGATCTACCCTCGGCGTCTCTTCCAGCAAAGAAAGACGCGCTAACCTATTTCACCCGCGAGGCGTCAGTCGCACTTTTGTTGCGCGAGCAATTGACTGGCCGAAGTTGGTGGATCCCGTGGTTTGAAACACAAGACCGCTGGAAGCAACGAAAAGTGCCGGTTGTGCCACTTCGCTGGACACCTTAATTCCACCACGATGGTGCTGCCTAATGCATATTGAAAGCACGCCCCCTCCTGTAAGTTTGGAATCGCCAAAGACCAAACGAAAGGAGGGAGCGGCTGCCATGAAACAACAGGCGACTCAGTATGTGGCTCTCGCTGTCCATCAGGCAACCCTGGTGGTGAGCGTTCGGGACGAGAAGGGGGCGGTGGTGATGCGTGCGACGGTGGCGACCGAGGCCAAAGCCATCGTCGGGCTGATCCGCGGCCTCGGGTCTCGGATACACCTGGTGTTCGAAGAGGGTACGCACGCCGTGACAGCCGCAGACCTTGAAGGCGTCGATTCCGTTCCGTTAACGAACGCGGTACTCTCGGCTAGTGCCGAAGCCAAGCGTTTACTTGGAAACCACCGTGGTGAGCTATCTCGTCGGACGGCTGAGTCGTGACAGCGCGCTGGTCGCGTCGAATCAAGAACTGACGCGTGAATGGTGGGCGAAGCGTCGTCATGATTTCGAGCTGTTTGCGTCGAGTGTTGTCCTCGACGAGGTCTCGAAGGGCGAGCGCGAGCTGGCCGGCCAGCGCCATGAACATCTGCGGGGCGTGACGTTACTCGAAGTTACTCCGGAAGCACGTCGGCTCGGTGATAAGCTTGTCCGCGAGGCAGGAATACCGCAAAAGGCAGAAATCGATGCTCTTCACATCGCGGTTGCTGCGGTTAACGGAATGACGTATCTGGCCTCTTGGAATTGCACTCATATCGTAAACGCAATTACACTGCCGCGAGTGTACGAGATATGCAGGCTGAACGGGTATGAGCCACCGTTCGTCTGCACGCCACAAGAGCTCATGGGAGACCTAGCCAGTGGCTAAAGATCCGATCGTGGAGGAGGTCCACGAAATCCGGCGACGCCTGCTTGAGGAATATGGCGGAATGGATGGCTACATCCGTCACATCAAAGAGCTCGAACTTGAGTTGAAAGACCGTGTGGTGCGGCGGCAGCCTCGCAAGCCTGTTATAACAAAGCAGAAGGCGTCATGAAACTCGTGCGACGCCGCATGGGCTGAAGCCCCTCGGCCGAACACGAGCGTCGGGACAGCTGGCGCGCCGGTAAACCGCTCGCGACGGTCTGTACCGACACGCGAGCGCAAATCAACTGGTGATCCCATGCGTATCACACTTTCCCTTCTCGTACTCGCGCTTCTCGCACCTGCCATGCTTTTCGCCGGCGACACCGTAACCACAGCACTCTGAAGTCAATACTGTATTTTGCTCCATCGGTCTCAGGAAGGAGATGTCAGCGACCGGCGGTCCGGCCGTCGCGCAGGTCGGGGCCGGGCTCGTTGGTGTCGATCCCCTTTGGCGCCTGCAGCGGGCGATTTAGTTCCCCGCCGGCTTCCGCACGTCGATTCCGCGCAGGATCCCCTCCGCGTGCGCCTCCAGCAGCACCGGCGCCTGGGGCGAGCCGTGGTGGCGCATGTACTCCAGCGTCTTGCGCGGCCACACCGTCGCCGCCGTGGCCAGGGTGCTGGAGATCCGCACGTACGCGCCGAACTGGCGGGCGAAGAGCTTGACCGGCACGTACAGCGTCCCGCCGTGGCGGTGCCCGAGGATGGCCACCTCGGGATCGCCGATGTAGACGCGGTCCTCTTCGATCTTCAGCGCCTCGTCGATCTCGAGCAGCGCGCGCAGCACGTCGACGTCGGCGTACAGCACGCCGTTCAGGGTGTGCGGCCCGGGCGCGGTCGGGTGGGGAACGTCGCGCTGCGCGACCGGGCTCTCGTCGTACCGGTTCGGATTCTCCTCGGCGACCATGAGCGTGCCTTTCAGCTCGTACAGGTGGGTGTCGAGGAGCAGGTCCGCGACCTCGGCGGCGTATTGCTGGCGCGGATCGGGGGTGGGGGCGGTGGGCGGGGTGGTGGCCGTGGGGGCGGCGGGTGGCTGTTCGCGACCGCAGGCCACCAGGAGAAGGAGCAGCAGGGCAAGGAGTCGATGCATCGCTGTCACGAAACGGACGCCAAAAGCGCGCCATCAATTTTTCTGAATTGACATCGCCGACCCCTCAACCGACCATGTCCCTCATGACGTTGCACCTTGCCGTGCTGTGTTGCTGTTGCGCACACCGCTCTTGCGGCGAGGAGGGATCCGTCTAACCGAACCACGGAACGAGTCAGGAAAGCCCATCGCCGAGAGAGCAGCGGCGATGGGCTTTTCCATTTCAGGAGAAGCCCGCGGCAACGCGGGCTTTTTGTTTGATGAGCGAGACCAAGGCACAGCGGGTCGAGAGGCTGAAGCGGGAGAAGAATCCGTGGGAGGCGCTGGACGAGTTGCGCGCGTACGCGCGGCGCGGGTTCGAGGCCATTCCGCCGGAGTGGGTGTCCACGTATCTGCGGTGGTGGGGGGTGTATACGCAGGGGGACGGGGCGGGGGTAGTCGGGGGGACCGGGGGAGAGGGGAAGGCCGTGCCGTACTTCATGGTGCGGATCCGGGTGACGAACGGGCTGTTGCACGCGCATCAGGTCCGGGCGATCGCGGATGCGGCCGATACGTACGCGAACGGGATCGCCGACATCACCGTCCGCCAGAACCTGCAACTGCACTGGATCACCGCCGAGGCCCTGCCGGAGCTGCTCGACGTGCTGTGGCGGCACGGGCTCACCACCATGGGCTCGTGCGGCGACGACACGCGGAACATCACCGGCTGCCCGCTGGCGGGGCTCGACGCGGACGAGAT
The DNA here is from genome assembly GCA_044866315.1 of Thermoanaerobaculia bacterium. Classification (GTDB taxonomy): domain Bacteria; phylum Acidobacteriota; class Thermoanaerobaculia; order Gp7-AA8; family Gp7-AA8; genus QHVT01. The sequence continues at coordinate 29,341 of JBIOTX010000077.1, forward strand.
CTGCAACGCCTCGCCGCTCGCGGTGGAGGCGACGCGCGCGCTGGTCGGGAATCGCGACTTCTACAACCTGCCGCGCAAGTTCAAGGTCACGATCACCGGATGCCGGGTCTGGTGCTCGTATCCGGAGATCAATGACGTTGGGCTGACCGCAACTCAACGGGACGGCGAGATCGGGTTCTCGCTGCGGCTCGGCGGCGGTCTGTCGACCGAGCCGCACCTCGGGCGACGGCTCGATGCGTTCGTGCGCTGGAACCAGGTCGTGCCGGTGCTGGGCGCGGTGGCGGAGGTCTTTCGCGATGCCGAGGCCTTGCGCGAGCATCGCGACCGGGCCCGGCTGAAGTATCTGTTCCTCCGGCACGGCTGGACCGCCGAGGAGGCCCTGGAGGCGATCCAGAAACGGCTGCCGTTCCCGCTCGAGCGCGCCGTGCCGGAGGTGGTGCCGGAGGACGTCTATCGCGATCACGTCGGGATCCACCGGCAGAAGCAGGACGGGTACGTCTACGTCGGCGCGGCGGTGCTGCGCGGGCGGATCCAGGCGCACCAGCTGCGCGCGGCGGCGAATGCGGCCGAGGCGTTCGGGTCGGGGGAGCTGCGGACGACGATCATGCAGAACCTCCTCGTGCCGAACGTCCCGGAGCGGCACGCCGAGGCGGTTGCCCGCGAGCTGAACGACGCCGGGCTGCGCACGGCGGGCTCGCCCTTCTTCCGCGGCACGATCGCCTGCACGGGCATGCAGTTCTGCAAGCTCGGGATCACCGAGACCAAGACCTTCTCGCGCTGGCTGGTCGAAGAGCTCGACCAGCGGCTGCCGGAGTATGCGGAGCAGCTCAAGATCCACGTCACCGGCTGCCCGAATAGCTGCGGCCAGCACTGGATCGCCGACATCGGGATCGAGGGGAAGAAGCTGCGCGTCGGCGGCGAGCTGGTCGACGCGTACTACTTCTGCGTCGGCGGTGCGGTCGGCGGCCACGCGTCGATCGCCAGGCCGGTGGGCTATCGCTGCCCGGCCAGTGAGGTGCCCGCGGCGATCGAGCGCCTCTTGCGCGCGTTCGAGCGCGAGCGCACGCGTGGCGAGAACCTGCGCGCGTTCTTCCACCGCCGCTCGGACGAGGAGCTTCGCCTGCTGCTGGCCGGCGCGCCGGTCGCGGCGGCGGAGCGCGATCCATCCCCGGGACCGGTCCCCCATGCAGTCGAAGGATAAGGAGAGGAGATGACCCAGACGATTCGGATTTCTTCCCGCGGCCTGAATGATCTCGCGCTGCTCGCCACCGGCGCGCTGGAGCCGGTGCGGCGATTCATGACCTTCGACGAGGCCCGTTCGGTGGTCGACGAGCTCGCCCTGCCCACGGGTGAGACGTGGCCGATTCCGATCCTGCTGCGGAGCGACACGCTGCCCCACGACACGTCCCTCGCGCTCCTGCACGGCGACGCGATCGTCGGGTCGCTGGAGCTGATCGAGGGCTACCGCATCCCGCTGCGCGAGTGGGCGGCGAAGATCTACGGCACCGACGACGAGAAGCATCCCGGCGTCGCGGCGTTCTATGCGGAGGGCGGCTACGCCATCGCGGGCGAGATCGAATGGAACGGCGACCGCGGCCCGGTCGCGAACGGGATCCACTGGCTGACCGCAACCGAGTTGCGCGAGGAGATCGCGCGCCGCGGCTGGACGCGCGTGGCGGGGTTTCAGACCCGCAATCCGATCCACCGCGCGCACGAGTACGTGCTGCGCGTGGCGCTCGAGGTCACGGACGGTCTGCTCGTCCATCCCCTCGTCGGCGAGACCAAGGCGGACGACATCCCCGCCGATGTGCGGCTGCGCTGCTACGACGCGCTGCTCGGCCACTACCTCCCGCCGGAGCGCGTCCTCTTCACGCCGCTGCCGGCCTGGATGCGTTACGCGGGCCCGCGCGAGGCCGTCCTCCACGCGGTCGTGCGCCGCAACTACGGCTGCACGCATTTCATCGTCGGGCGCGATCACGCGGGCGTCGGCCACTGGTACGGGCCGCACGACGCGCAGAGGCTCGTGGCCTCGCTCGGCGCGCGCATCGGCATCGAGCCGATCGTCTTCGACGAGGTGTTCTACTGCTTCCGCTGCCGCTCCACCGCCAGCAATCGGACGTGCCGGCACGCGCCGGACGAGCGGCTGCTGCTGAGCGGAACCGAGGTGCGGCGGCGGCTGCGCGATGGCGTGGCCCTGCCGGAGGAGTTCACCCGCCCCGAGGTCGCGGCGATTCTCGCGGAATCCTTCCGCGCGGAGGCCGTCGATGCCTGAGGTGCTCCTGGGCCTCCTCGGCGGCACGCTCATCGGCTCGACCGGTGTCGGCAGCGGCTCGCTGCTCACGCCGCTGCTGATCCTGGCCGGCTATCCCCCGACGGTCGCGGTGAGCACGGGCCTGGCGACGCTGATCGTCTCGAAGCTCACCGGCTCGATCGCCCACCGTTCGCTCGGCAACTGGCCGGGGCGGCAGGGATGGTTCGTCATCGCCGGCGGTGCCCTGGGCGTGG
>JBIOTX010000078.1:0-5178 GCA_044866315.1 Thermoanaerobaculia bacterium
ACTCCGCGAGACCTGCACTCATCTCGGAGGGCCGCTCTCCGAAGGAAAGGTCGAAGGCGACGGGATCCGCTGCCCGTGGCACGGATCGCGGTTTTGTCTGAAGGATGGCCGCGTGCTCGATGGTCCGGCGGTCTTTCCCGAGCGAGTCTTCGAGGTTCGGGTGCGCGAGGGGCAGATCGAAGTTCGGGCGCACGAATGAACGCCTCGGCAGCGATCGCTGACGCCACGCCGCACCCGCGGCGAGAGATCGCTCGCTGCCCGCACTGCGACGAAGTCCCGCCGATCCCCTTCCGCACCCGCGAGCAGATCGCCGCGGAGCTGGCCCTGCGGGATGCGTTCTTTGCCCGCGGCCAGCGCGATCTCACCAACATGCTGCTGGGGACTCCGGCCGGCATCCTGCGGTGCGGGGCCTGCGGCATTCTCATCCGCGACGAGGCACCGGACCAGGGTGCGTTTCGCGAGGATCGTTACGACCGCACCGTGCTCGAGGCGCTTCACGCCGTTCATCACGCGGCGTTCGGCGAGAAGGAGCCGGAGTATCGGCCGCTCCTCCGCCCGGGCGGACGGGTGGTGGAGATCGGCAGCTACGTGGGCGGCTTTCTCTCGACCGCCAGGCGGTGGGGCTGGAGCGCCATCGGGGTCGACATCGGCAACGACACGTCGCGTTTCACGCGCTCCCTCGGCTTCGACGTGCGCTCCACGGGTCTCGAGGAGTGTCATTTCGAGCGCGAATCCTTCGACGCCGCGTTCATCTGGAACTGCTTCGAACAGCTCGAGGTCCCGCGCATCGTCCTCGGCGAGGCCCATCGCGTGTTGCGAAGCCGGGGCATCCTCGTCCTCCGCGTGCCGGACGCCGACTTCTATGTCCGGTGCCGGAGCGTCGCTTCTCTCGCCTACAACGGCCTTCTGGGATGGCCTCACCGCTTCGGCTTCGACGCCGCGGCCCTTTGCCGGCTAGCCGCCGAACACGGTTTCGCGTTTCAACGCATGCTGCGCGCGCCGGCGATCCTCCCGCTGCGCATGGCGACACGGGTCTCTGGTTGGATCGAGGGGACGTTTCGAAAGAAATGAAGTTCCAGGCGACCAAAGAACACGCCTTTCTTCTCGTCTTCGATCGCGGGGACGAGATTGCGGAGACGCTCACCTCGTTCGCTCGCGACCATGGCATCCGCGGCGCGTCGTTCACCGCCATCGGCGCCTGCCGGCGCGCCACGATCGCGTACTGGAATCCCGACACGAAGGACTACGAGAAGATCGAAGTGCCCGAGCAGGTCGAGGTCCTCTCGCTCAGCGGCAACATCGCCCTCGGCGAAGACGGCCAGCCGCGCGTGCACGCGCACGTCGCGCTCGGCAAACGCGACGGCAGCATGATCGGCGGGCATTTCCTGAGCGGCGTGGTGCATCCGACGCTCGAGCTGTTTCTGACCCCATCGGGCGCCGCGCTGCAACGGAGGCGGGACGAAGAAACAGGCTTGCCGCTGATGGCGATCGATTAGGCGAGCTTGGAGTGCGATCATCATGCGCCATGCACGTGTCCCGCACGGAATTCGAAGAGCTCGTCGAGGAGGCGCTGGAGCGGCTGCCGCCGCAGTTCGCGGAGCTTCTGGAGAACATCGCCGTCGTGGTCGAGGAAGAGCCGTCGGACGAAGACCTGGAAGTCCTCGGCGAGGATCACGAAGAGAACACGGAGCTGCTCGGCATCTACCGCGGGGTGGCCCTGACCCATCGCACGCACAACATGCTGCCGATGCTGCCCGACCAGATTGCCATTTTCCGGGGACCGATCCTGCGCGTCACGGGCAGCCGGCGGGAGGCCATCCGGCAGATCCGGGAGACGGTGATCCACGAGCTCGGGCACTATTTCGGGCTGCACGACAACGACATGGTTTTCTGATTCGCCGCGTGCGTTTCTAACGATGCATGAAACGCACGGCACTGCTTCTCGCGCTCGTCCTCGTCGTTCTCGGGTGCTCCCAGAAACAATCGGAAGAGCAATGGGGCGGCAGCGCAGGACTCGCCTCCTCGCCGAAGATCGGGGATGCCGTCTCCATTCCGGAGCCGGAGGTGGCGCCTGCGCCGGCGCGGTACGCGCGCTTCGACGACCACGCCTTCCGGGAGGCGCGCGAGGAGCGGGTGACGACGTTCGCGATCGACGTCGACACAGCCTCGTACGCGAACGTCCGGCGCTTCCTCAGCCAGGGCCAGGTCCCGCCGCGCGACGCGGTGCGCATCGAAGAGATGGTGAACTACTTCACCTACCGTTACCCGCAGCCCTCCGGCGACGCGCCGTTCTCGATCACCACCGAGGTCGCGGGGTGTCCGTGGAACGCGAGCAGCCGTCTGCTGCGCATCGGCATCCAGGGGCGCAATCTCGAGCAGTGGAAGATGGCCCCGAACAACCTCGTGTTTTTGCTCGACGTGTCGGGCTCGATGGAGCCGCCCGAGCGGCTGCCGCTGATCCAGTCGGCGTTCCGCGTGCTCGTCGATCAGCTGCGCGCGGAGGATCGCGTGGCCATCGTGGTGTACGCGGGGGCGGCGGGACTGGTGCTGCCGTCCACGTCCGGCGCGGACAAGGAGGCCATCCTCGACGCGATCGACAAGCTCGAGGCGGGCGGCTCGACGGCGGGCGGCGAGGGGATCGAGCTGGCCTATGAAACGGCGCGGGCGAGCTTCCTGGAGAACGGCAACAACCGGGTCATCCTGGCCACGGACGGCGACTTCAACGTCGGCGTCTCCAGCGCCGAGAAGCTGCTGGAGCTGATCGAGGCCAAGCGCCAGTCCGGCATCTCCCTCACCGTCCTCGGCGTCGGCGACGACAACTACCAGGACGCGAAGATGGAGATCCTGGCCGACAAGGGCAACGGCAACTACTTCTACCTCGACTCGATGCGCGAGGCGGAGAAGGTCTTCAAGCGCGAGCTCACGGGCACGCTGGTCACGATCGCCAAGGACGTGAAGGTGCAGCTCGACTTCGACCCGGCGCGCGTCGCGTCGTACCGGCAGATCGGCTACGAGAACCGCGCCCTCCAGAACGAGGACTTTGACGATGACGCAAAGGACGCGGGCGAGCTCGGGGCCGGCCACTCGGTGACCGCGCTGTACGAGATCGTGCCGGCTTCGGACGCGCCGGGGACCATCGCCACGATCAAGCTTCGCTACAAGGAGCCGAACGGCGACGTGAGCCGGCTCCTCACCGCGACCGCCGTCGACGAGGGCCGCAGCGCATACGAAGCCTCGGCGGACCTGCAGTTCGCGGCCGCGGTGGCGGAGCTGGGGATGCTCCTCCGCGACTCGCCGCACAAGGGCACGTCGAGCTTCGAGGACGTCTTGCACCTCGCGCGCGTGTCGCGCGGGGAGGACCTGGACGGCACGCGCGAGGAGCTGATCCGCCTCGCCGACTCCGCGCGGGAGCTGCGGAACCCGCGGCAGGCCGCCAGCGTCGAATGACAAACAGGAGGTTGGTCAGATGATCAAACGCGCCATGGTTCTGGCGGTCGTTCTCGCCCTCGCCTGCACCTCTTCCGAGCAACAGCCCAAGCCCGCACCGGTCGATAAGCCTGCCGACCAGGCCGCGAGCGCGCCGCCGCCCCCGGCCACACCGCCCCCGCCAGCGGAGCCGGTCATGCAGTTGACGGCTACGCACGTGGGCGGATACGCCAGTGCGTCCGTCGGAAAAGCCGAGCTCCGCCGCGTCGGCGTCGGCGTCGCCGGCGGCATCATCGCCTCGCCCGAGCCGCAGTACGCGGCGTTCAAAGACCACGAGTTCGCCTCGACGAAGGACGCGGCGGTGACGACGTTCGCCATCGACGTCGACCGGGCCTCCTACGCGAACATCCGCCGCTTCCTCACCCAGGGCCTCGTGCCGCCGCCGGAGGCGGTGCGCATCGAGGAGATGATCAATTACTTCAAGTACCGCTACCCCCAGCCGAAAGGCGACGAGCCGTTCTCGATCACGACGGAAGTCGCGGGCTGCCCGTGGAATCCGAACAACCGGCTGCTGCGCATCGGCATCCAGGGACGCAATCTCGAGCAGTGGAAGATGGCCCCGAACAATCTCGTGTTCCTGCTCGACGTGTCGGGATCGATGGCGCCGCCGGCGCGGCTGCCGTTGCTCCAGTCGGCATTCCGGGTGCTCGTCAACCAGTTGCGCGCGGAGGACCGCGTGGCCATCGTCGTTTACGCCGGCGCGGCGGGGCTGGTGCTGCCGTCCACCTCGGGCGCGGACAAGGACACCATCGTCGCCGCCCTCGACCGGCTGCGAGCCGGCGGCTCGACCGCGGGCGCCGCGGGGATCGAGCTCGCGTACAAGGTCGCGCAGGAGAACTTCCTGGAGAACGGCAACAACCGGGTCATTCTCGCCACCGACGGCGACTTCAACGTCGGCGTGTCGCATTACGCCGAGCTGGAGAAGATGATCGAGGAGAAGCGCAAGACGGGCATCTTCCTGTCCACCATCGGCGTCGGCGACGACAACTATCACGACGCGCGCATGGAGATGCTGGCCGACAAGGGCAACGGCAACTACGCCTACCTCGACTCCCTCAAGGAGGCGGTGAAGGTGTTCAAGCACGAGCTGACCGGCACGCTCGTGACGATCGCCAAGGACGTGAAGGTGCAGCTCGAGTTCGACCCGCGGTACGTCGCCTCGTACCGGCAGATCGGCTACGAGAACCGCGCCCTGAAGAACGAGGACTTCGATGACGACACCAAAGACGCGGGCGAGCTCGGCGCCGGCCACTCCGTGACCGCGCTGTACGAGATCGTCCCGACTTCGGAAGCGCGCGGCACTGTCGCGACGATCCGGCTGCGCTACAAGGAGCCGAAGGGCGACGTCAGCCGGCTCCTCACCGCGAGCGCGGTGGACGGAGGGAAGAGCGCGTACGACGCGTCGCCGGACATGCAGTTCGCCGCCGCGGTGGCGGAGATGGGCATGCTCCTCCGCAACTCGCCGCACAAGGGCACGGCCAGCTTCGCCGACATGGACAAGCTCGCGCGCATCGCCCAGGGCGAGGATCTGGATGGCACGCGCGAGGAGTTCGTGGCCCTCATCGACTCCGCACGGGCGCTGGGCACGCCCGCCGCGGCGCGCTGATTCGAGATTGTGGATGGCGGCGTACGGAACCGTCGATGTTGCGGTTCCGTCAACTGTCCTACATGACTCACGACGCGCGACTTGAG
>JBIOTX010000079.1:0-33176 GCA_044866315.1 Thermoanaerobaculia bacterium
GATCTAATGATGTGGGCCGTGGACGATTTCGCCTCGATCTACACGGTCGGCAGGCGCAGACCGAGCTCTCACCCGGTCAGCAGCGCGAACCCGATCATCTTGTAGAGCAGCCGCGCGCCGACGTTCGCGTCCCACTCGGTCTCGCCGGGCGAGACCTCGCAGAGGTCGAGGCCGACGACGCGCTTGCCGGAGCGCTTGACCGCGCGCAGCAGGCCGATGGCCTCGTTCCACGACAGGCCGCCCGGGACGGGCGTGCCGGTGCCGGGGCAAAGCGTGGGATCGAGGCCGTCGATGTCCCAGGACAGATAGACGTCGTCCGGCAGCGCGGCCACGATCTCGTCGGCGATCTTCGAGAACGGCACGCCCTCTTCCTTCCGCGCGGCGAGGTCGGCGTCGTAGAAGGTGACGATGCGGCCGTTCGACCCCTCGATCATGTCCTGCTCGGACTGGCCGAGGTCACGGACGCCGACCTGCACGAGCTTTCCCACGTCGTCGATCCTGGTCATGACGTTGTGGAAGATCGAGGCGTGCGACCAGGTGAAGCCCTCGTAGGCGTCGCGCAGATCGGCGTGGGCGTCGAGGTGCAGGATGCCCAGGCCGGGATAGCTCTCCGCGTAGGCACGGATGGCGCCGAAGGGAACGGAGTGATCGCCGCCGAGGATGACCGGCATCTTGCCGGCGCCCAGGAGCGCGCGCGTCTGCCCGTACACCCACTCGTTCACGCGCTCGCCGTAGGCGTTGACCTTCTTCGTGGCCGGGCGCTTCTTGTGCGCGAGGGCCTTGGCCTCGCGGTTCCAGCGCAGCACGTTCTTCGGGATATCGAGCATGGCAATGCCGGCAGCGTATGGGCGACCGGTGTCGTGATCGTAGAGATCGACCTGCTTCGATGCCTCCAGCACTGCCGCGGGTCCTTCCGACGTGCCGCCGCCGTACGAGGTCGTGGCCTCATAAGGCACGGGCACGATCACCACGTGCGACTCCTCGGGTGTAAACGGGAGGCCGTAGATGCCGCTGGACTCGCCGGCCGCGGCATCGGGATCGAAGTCCTTCGGCAGCATCAATCGAGGTCCATCGGATTGACGTGCTTCTCGGTCGACTTCTCCGCGCGCTCGAGGGCCTCCTTGAACTTCTCCTCCAGGATCCGGCTGCGGTCCTTCTGGCTCTCGAGCTGTTTCTCGAAGCGCTTCGCGGCCTCGCTCTTCTGAGTCTCCAGGCCGGCCACCATCGACTCCAGGGTGCCGGTGGTGCGGACCTCCTTGGCCTTGTGCAGGAGGACCTCGCCGCTGATGCGATCGATGACGATCGTGGCCTCGCACGAGGGGCAGGTGATTTCGAAGTTCTTCGACATGCAGGGATTTTATGCCAGCGCCTGGGCCAGATCCGCGACGAGATCGTCCGGATGCTCGAGCCCGACAGAGACCCTGAGGAGGTTCTCCGCGGTCCGGCTTCCCGGCCCCTCGCTGGAGTTGCGGTGCTCGATCAGGCTCTCCACCGCGCCGAGGGACGTGGCGCGGGTGAAGAGGCGCGTCTTCGCGGTCACCTCCAGCGCCGCCGCCCGCCCGCCCCGCACGAGGAACGAGAGCATCCCCCCGAAGCCGGACATCTGCCGCCGGGCCAGCTCGTGATTCGGGTGGGACTCCAGCCCGGGATAGAACACCGCCTCGACGCGCTCCTGGGACGCCAGGAACCGCGCCACAGCCAGCGCATTCTCGCTGTGCACGCGCATGCGCGCGGCGAGCGTCCGCATCCCCCGCAGGACGAGCCAGGAGTTGAAAGGCGAGCCGACGCCGCCGGTGATCTCGCGCAGATGGAGGATGTGCTCGTAGAGCGCGTCGCGGGTCCGGAACGCGAGCGCGCCGCCCTGCACGTCGCTGTGGCCGCCGAGGTATTTCGTGGTCGAGTGCAGGACGACGTCGGCGCCGTGCTCGATCGGCCGCTGCAGCGCGGGCGTGGCGAACGTGCCGTCGCTGACGAGGAGAGCGCCGCGCGCGTGGGCGATCTCCGCCAGTCCCGCCAGATCGACGACCTTCAGCAGCGGATTGGACGGCGACTCGCTCCAGATCGCGCGCGTGTCGTCACGCATCGCCGCGCGGACCGTATCGAGATCCTGCATCGCCACCACATCGAACGACATCCCCCACCGCCCGAACTGCTCCTCGGCCAGCACGCGCACGCCGTAGTAGCAGTCGTCCGGGAGAAGGACGTGCGATCCGGCGGGAAGCGCCTGCAGCAGCGCCGCGCTGGCGGCCATCCCCGAGGCGAAGACCAGGGCGCCCTGCCCGGAGTCGACCGCGGCGAGCGCCTCTTCGAGGCGGGTCTGGGTGGGGTTCGCGTCGCGGACGTAGCTGTAGCCGCGCGAGGGCGCGCCGGTGGCGGTGCGCTCGAAGGTGGTGGAGAGGTGGATCGGCGGGGCGAGCGCGCCGGTCTCCGGGTCGATCTTCGCGCCGCTGTGAACGAGCTTTGTCTCGATGTGCATGGCGGCGGGAGTCTATCGCCCCCGCCGCCATGAGTCGTGGTTACCGTCCGTCGTCGCAGAAGCGCGGGTCGATCGCGCAGTTGCCGAGGAACACGAGGATGTTCACCGTCGCATCATCGACCGTCGTCCCGAGCGTCCCGCGGAACTGGAACGAGTCCGGCCCGAGGTAGCCGGCCCCGGGCTGGTAACGCACGCTCGATGCGCTGAGCGTGTACGGGGCGCTGGTGATCTGGGTGGTGCCGTCGAAGAGCGTCCCGTTCGCGGGCAGCGAGAGGATGCTGTAGACGACCGGCGCGGTCACGCCGGGCGTGGTCAGGCTGAGCATCGGCACCTTGTCGTCGTTCACGTTCGCCGCCACGGAGGTGTAGACCTCGAGGCCGCGCTCGGTGGTGGGGACGGCCTCGTCGACGCGTCCCTGGATGACGAAGTGCGTGTGGCCGGCGGCCAGGGCGGACTTCAGCTCGCCGAGGACGTCGAAGGTGAATGTGCCGTCGGTGCCGATGGGCATCGCCGTGGTGGACGGGACTTTCATGACCACGCCGGGGATCTGCTCGGCGTCGATCTCGAAGTCGCTGTCGGTGAGCTGGCCGTCGCCGCTCTGCGCGGCGCTGTAGAAGAAGGTATCCAGCGAGTCGATCGTGCCGCGATGGGTGGTCAGGATCACCTGCGCGGTCAGGAGGTTCGAGCCCAGGCCGAACGAGGAGACGTCCCACTCGAAGTGCATGCGCTTGGTGCCATTCGAGCCGGCGCCGCCGGAGCTGTTCACGCCGGCGCTCATCAGCACCGGGACGCCGCTGGAGAGGTTGTTGTGGTTGTCGCCCACTCCGTTCTCGTCGGCGTCGGCGACGTTGCCGGCGATCTCCGCCGGATCGAGGGAGGCCGCATGCGGCTTGAGGATGAACGTGCGCGCGTTCTCGTCCAGCCCGTTGCCGGAGAGCGAGATCACGATGTCGTCGTTGACGGGAGTGGCGACGGTGACGTCCGAAACGAGGTCATCGCCGACGTCCGACGGAGCCTCGGCTACGACGAGCGAGACGGTCGCGGTGTCGCAGACGTTCGATGCGTTGACGACGCCGCAGGCCTGGAACTGGAACGAGTCGGGGCCGGTGTAGCCCGCATCGGAGGTGTACTCGACGCTGGCCGTGCGCTGCGGGCTCTCCGTCCCCTGCGTGACCGCGCTCAGCGTCCCGTGGGACGGCCCGCTGCCGCTGACGATGGAAAACGTCACCCCCACCCCGGCCGGCGCGTCGGCGCTGAGACCGAGGATGGCCAGCGTGGCGGTGAAGACGGTCGCGGACGAGTCGTTGGCCACGACCGTGGCCGGCGGCGGATCGTCGAGCGCCGGATTGATCGTCACCACCGCGCTGCCGGAGCTTCCCGCGGGATCGGTGACGCTGAAGGTGAAGGCGTCGGAGACGTTGCCGCCCGACGAGGGGGTGTAGACGACCGTGGCGCTGGTTGCGGAAGTCGGCGTCAGGGCTGAAAGCGTGCCCGCCGTCGGCCCGGAGACGATGGCAAAGGCCAGCGCGCCTCCTTCGGGGTCAGAGCCCGTGAGGGTGATCGTCAGCGGCGACGCGCCGTCGGTGAAGACGGTCTTCGCGTCCGCGGTGGGCGGGTTGTTCGAGGCGCTGGCCAGGGCGAGGCGGCAGGCCCGGCCGACCTTGATGTCGAGGGCGAAGAACGCGCCGGTGGCCGTGCCGTCGCGGTCGAAAACCAGCGAGCCGGCGGAAGCGTGGATGTTCGCCGCGACCGACGTCCGCTGTCCGATGCCGACGGCCGGAGGGAGCATGGTCAGACCGCCGGTGAGGCCGTTCACGCCGTGGACGAAGAACTGGATCGACGACGGGGCGAGTCCGGAGCCGGCCGCCGGCCCGACGGTGGAATCGCGGCCGATGGACATCTGGCCGTTCACCACCACGGTCGACGCGCCGCTGAAGAGCAGCGAGGTGTTGATGACGGTGGAGATGGAGGTGAAGGAGTAGCCGCCGCCGGTGAAGATGACCGTGGCGTTCCGTCCGACGGTCAGCGAGCCGTAGGCGTCCTCGTCCAGCTCGACGGTCGTGTGATCGGCCACGACCACATTCGTGAAGCCCGACGATCGCTGCAGCGGCGGCGGAAGGGAGCCGTACACCGGCAGCGCGAGGGGCGTGAACTGCTGCCCGGCGATGGTGCCGCGGTCGTTGCTCAGCACGTTGAAGTGCGCGTCGCCGCCGATGAAGGCGCCGTGGTCGAGGTCGATGCCGTTCGCGGCGATGCGGAACCCCGCCGCCGTGCGGGCATTGGAGTCGATGGAGAGCTCGTGCTCCCCGAGCACGGGCCCGGGCGAGGCGGCGTTCACGATCACGTCGCCGGTCTCCACGACCACGTCGCGATCGAGCTGGATGCTGTTGGTCGCCAGCAGCACCGCGTTGCCCACGCCCGGCGAGACGGGCGGACGGTCCTGAGCGAGACCGGAGAGAGCACACGCGAGGATCCCCACCAGGATGGAAAGCAAAGCCAACGGCCGGAGACGCATGACACCTCCCGAGGGAAAACGGGTTGTTATTTGTCCTGCCTGCGAATTGTTGGGGGTCTGACCCCGACAATGTACTCCCGTTTGGCGCCGCGCGCACGCGTACAATGCGAAAAATCCAATGACCCCGATGCGTCCCGCTCTCCGCTCGGCGCTCGTGCGCGCGGGGCAGATCGCCCTGATCTTCGTGGTGTTTGCGTTTTGTAACCAGATCGCCTACCAGTTCGAGGTCGAGAACGGAGTCTCGATCCTCTTCCCGGCGACGGCGGTCTCGATCCTGGCCTCGATGTGGATCGGGCCGTGGGCGGCCATCGCCATCATCCTCGGCACGATCGCCACGCCGTGGGGAGCGCACGTCACCGCCGCGGAGCTCCTCATCAGCGGCCTCCTCTCCGCGGCCGAGGGGCTCATCCCCTGGCTCGTGTTCCGGTTGCGGCGCGACCTCACTCCCGACCTGCGGGACATGAAGTCGCTGGTGGTCTTCCTCGTCTTCGGGACGGTGGTCAACACCGCCTTCAGCGCGCTGGCCGGCAATCTCCTGGTCATCCAGCACCCACCGGGCGTGCGGCTGGTGTGGCGGCAGGTGTTCGTCTGGTGGATCGCCGACTTCACCGCGGCGCTGCTGATCGCCACGCCGATCCTGGCCTTCGGCGGCGCGTTGCTGGGCCGGGTGCGCGCCGGCGAGGCGTCGGAGCGCCCGCGCACGATCTCGAACGCGCTGCAGATCGTGGCCGTGCTCCTCCTCCTCGGCTTCGCCGCGTCCTTCGCCATCCGCACCTACCTGCTCAACCGCCTGGAGCAGGAGCGCCTCGATCAGCAGCAGACCTGGCTGGCGGCGCAGGAGAAGCTGAACCGGATGCACAGCAACTTCCTGCGCGCGGCGTTCCTCAGCCCGGCCGATCCCGCCGCGGCGACGAAGCTCGAGGCCGCACGGCGGACGAACGAGGAGTTCATCCGCGAGCTGGCGCCGGCCATCACCGGGGCGACGCCCGAGCTGCAGCGCGAGTTCCCGCTCATCGCCGAGGCCACCATGCAGTGGTTCGCCTACGCCAAGGCGCGGCTCGACGGCCACACGTCGCTCCGCCCGGCCGAGCGCAGCGCGGCGGAGAACGGCAGCTACATCCTCGCCCTGCGCGGGATGCTGGAGCGGGCCAACGCCCGGGAATGGGCAGAGTTCGCGGCCACGCGCCGGAAGATCATGTTCGTCTCGGCGATCGTCGACGCCATCGTGTTCGTCATCCTGGTGCTGGCGACGGTGACCCTGCTCTACACGATCTCCCGCCCCTTCGCGCAGCTCCGCACCGCCATCCGCGGCATTCGCGAAGGCACGCCCTTCGACGCCGCGCGCATCCAGTCGCCGTACGTCGAGTTCCACTCCGTCGCTACCACGCTCGAGGAGACCGCGCGCGACCTCCAGCGCCGGGAGGAGGAGCTGCGCCTGCAGACCGACAAGGCCATCCGGGCCTCGCGGGCGAAGAGCGAGTTCCTGGCGAAGATGTCCCACGAGCTGCGCACCCCGCTCAACTCCATCATCGGCTTCTCCGACCTGCTGACGGAGCAGGAGGGGACGATCTCCTCGCAGAAGCGCCTCGGCTTCCTCGAGAACGTCGCCGGCAGCGCCCGGCATCTCCTCGGCCTGATCAACGACCTCCTCGACATCGCCAAGGTGGAGTCGGGCAAGCTGAAGCTCCAGCTCGAGGACGTCGATCTGAGGATGAGCATCGCCAACACCGTCGCCTCCACGCAGTCGCTCTTCGTCCGCAAGCATCAGGAGGTGGAGGTGGAGACCCCCTCCGAGCCGATGATGGTCCGCGCCGACGCCAACCGCATCGAGCAGGTCCTGCTCAACCTCCTCGCCAATGCCAACAAGTTCACCCCCGAGGGGGAGAAGATCATCGTCCGCGGCGGCGCGGAGGACTCCATGTGGCGCATCGACGTCGCCGACCGCGGCATCGGCATCAGCGAAGAAGACCAGCAGCGCATCTTCGACGAGTTCGAGCAGGTCCACATCCGTGGCATCCAGTCCACCGGCACCGGCCTCGGCCTGGCCCTGGCGCGCCGGTTCGTGGAGGCCCACGGCGGCACGATCGGCGTGGAAAGCGCGCGGGGGACGGGAGCCGTGTTCAAGGTGAGGTTGCCGCGCTTAGGAGAGCGGTAGCGAAGCTACCGCTCTGCGATCCGGATACAAGAGCGGTGGCTGGGCCACCGCACTCCTATACACTCCCCCGCGCATGCTCCATCTCGGCTCCATCCGCGGCACGTCCATCGACATCGACTTCTCCTTCCTCATCCTGGCCGTCTTCTTCGTGGCCATGAACCACCAGCCCGGACAGCCGCTGATGTTTGCGCTGCTCTGGGTGCCGATCATCTTCATCAGCGTGCTCATTCACGAGCTGGCGCATGCGGCCATGATCGGGCTCTTCGGGTACGGATCGAGCCAGATCGTGCTCGGCGGGATGGGTGGAGTGACCATGAACCAGCGGCGGGCCAGGCCGTGGCACGACATGCTGATCAGCGTGGCCGGACCGGCCTCCAGCTTCGGACTCTACTTCCTGTCTTTCTATCTCATGGAGAACGTCCTGTACATCCGCCAGGACCGGTTCCTCGTCGAGTTCATGCCCCGCTTCACGTGGGCGAACCTGGCCTGGGGCCTGTTCAACCTCATCCCGGTCGCGCCGCTCGACGGCGGGCATGCCGTGCGCGAGCTCCTGCGCACGTTCCTGAGCGAGCGCACGGCCTTCGTCCTCGCCACCTGGGTCGCCTTCCTCGTCGGGGGGGCCATCGCCGTCTGGATGCTCATCCGCGGCCAGATCTTCATCGCCCTGTTCATCGGCTGGTTCGTCTACGTGGCCTTCGAGAAGTGGCGGCACTTCCGCCAGCACGGCATTCCGGGCGACTGATCCGCTAAAATCGTTGCCATCGACAGTAGCAGTCGACCCCGGTCCCGATGACCATTCCGTCGGATCTCATCCCGTCCTCCACCCACCACCGGTCGCGCCTCCAGCGCGCCCGGCGCTCCCTCGCGCGGCTCATCCATGACCTGCGCGCGCTGCGCACCACCGTGGGCATCCTCAAGGCCCAGCAGGAAGCGACGGTGGAGGGGACCCTGGTCGTGGACACCGCGGGAAAGATCCTCTCCTACAACCGCCGCTTCCTCGAGATCTGGAACATCCCGGAGAACATCGCCGCCAAGGCGGACGACAACCAGCTCCTCGGCTTCGCCGCCGACCTGGTGGAGGACTGGGACGGCTTCATCGAGCAAGTGAACTACCTCTACGAGCACCCCGAGGAAGTGCGGACCGACGACCCGGTGCCGCTCCGCGACGGGCGCATCCTCTCGCGCGCCTCCGTGCCGGTGATCGTCGACGGCCGCGTCCGCGGCCGCTCCTGGTACTTCCGCGACGTCACCGAGAAGGTGAAGGCCCGGAAGCTGGAGGAAGCGCTGTTCCGCATCGCCCAGCTCAGCCGCGAGTCGGAGACGCTGGAGAGCTTCTACGCCTCCGTGCACGAGGTCATGCGCGGGCTGATGAACGCCACGAACTTCTACATCGCCGAGTACGACCCCGAGCGGCATCTCCTCACCTTCCCCTACTTCAAGGACGAATTCGACGAGTCGCCGAACTTCGCCAACCCCGGCCGCGGCCTGACCGCCTACGTGCTCCGCACGGGGAAGCCGCTCCTGGCCACGCCGGAGGAGTTCGAGCGCCTCGTCGCGGAGGGCGAGGTGGAGGCCGTCGGCGCGCCGTGCGTCGACTGGCTGGGCGCGCCGCTCCGGACCGGCGACACCACCTGGGGTGCCCTCGTCACCCAGACCTATCGCGAGAGCTCGCGCTACACGGACAAGGAGCTGGACGTCTTCGTCTTCGTCGCCCGGCAGGTGGCCTCGGCCATCGAGCACAAGCGCCGCGAGGACGCCCTGCGCGACAGCGAGCTGCGCTACCGGCAGATGTTCGAGAACAACCGCGCCGTGAAGATCCTCCTCGACCCGGAGAGCGGCGCCATCCTCGACGCGAACATGGCCGCCTGCGACTACTACGGCTACACGCGCGACGAGCTCTGCGCGATGCGCATCTGGGACATCAACGTCCTCGGGGAGCACCAGGTCCGCGACGAGATGCGCAAGGCCAAGGAGCAGGCCCGCAACTACTTCCACTTCCGCCACATGCGCGCGAACGGAGAGATCCGGGACGTGGAGGTGCACTCCGGACCGATCGAGGTGCGCGGCAAGCGCATCCTCTACTCCATCATCCACGACATCACCGAGCGCAAGCGCGCCGAGGAGGCGCTGCTGCGGTCGGAGGAGAAATACCGGGTCATCTTCGACTACGCCCCGGTCGGCATCTACCAGTCGACGCGCGACGGACGGCTGGTCACCGCCAATCCCACGCTGGCGCGCATGCTCGGCTACTCCTCGGTCGAGGAGTTGCTGACCAAGAACCTGGAGGCGGACATCTACCTCGAGGGGAGCCAGCGCGAGGAGCTGATCCGCGATTTCGAGTCCCGCGGCCACGCCAACAACGTCGAGCTGCAGTGGCGGCGCAACGACGGCGCGACGATCTGGGTGCAGGTCAATGCCCACGGCGTCCGCTCGCCGCACGGCACGACGTACTTCGAAGGCTTCGTCTACGACGTCACCGAGCGCAAGCGCGCCGAGGAGTCCGTGGCCGCGGCGAACGCCCAGCGCAAGGCCGTGCTCGACGCGGCCACGCGCGTGTCCATCATCGCCACCGACCCCGACGGCCTGATCACCGTCTTCAACGCCGGCGCGGAGCGCATGCTCGGCTACGGCGCGGCGGAGATGATCGGCCGCCGGTCCCTGCTCGACCTCCACCTCGAGAGCGAGCTCGCCCAGCACGCCGCGCAGCTCGCGGCCGAGGCGCGCCGTCCCGTGACCGGGCTCGAGGTCCTGGTCATGCGCGCCGCGCTCGAAGACGTCGAGGAGCAGGAGTGGACCTACGTGCGCAGCAACGGCGACCGGCTCATCGTCGCCGTCTCGGTGACCGCGCTGCGCGACGAGGACGGCTCGATCCACGGCTTCCTGCACGTCGCCACCGACATCACCGAGCGCCGGCGCGCCGAGGAGACCCTGCGCAAGCAGTCCGCGGCCATCACCGCGTCGATGGACGGCATCGGCATCCTCAACGAGCGCCTCGAGTTCACTTATCTCAACGACTCGCTGGCCAAGCTCTTCGGCTACCCCGACTCCTACGAGCTGATGGGCCGCTCGCTCTGCGATCTCTACGAGCCGCACGAGCAGGTGCGCCTCATCACCTCCATCGTCCCGCTCGTCCATCAGAACGGACGCTGGCGCGGGGAGGCCACCGGGCTGCGCCGCGAGGGAACGATCTTCCCGCAGGAGATCTCCCTCACCGCCATCTCCGGCGGCGGGATGGTCTGCGTCGTCCGCGACATCACCGAGCGCACGTACGCCGAGGAGCAGATCAAGCACCTCGCCTACCACGACGCGCTGACCAACCTCCCCAATCGCCTGCTGTTCAAGGATCGCCTGACCGTTGCGCTGTCTCACGCCAACCGCGAGAGCTCGCGCCTGGCCGTGCTCTTCCTCGACCTCGATCGCTTCAAGGTCATCAACGACTCCCTCGGCCACAACATCGGCGACCAGCTCCTGCAGGCCGTGGCCGCGCGGGTGCAGGCCTGCGTGCGCGAGAGCGACACCGTGGCCCGCCTCGGCGGCGACGAGTTCACCGTGCTGCTGCCGCGACTCACCCGGTCCGACGACGCCGCGCCCGTGGCGGAGAAGATCATCGAGGCCGTCCGCCACCCCTTCCACATCGAGGGCCGCGAGTTCTTCATGACCACCAGCATCGGCATCAGCCTCTTCCCCGAGGATGGGACCGATGCGGAGACGCTGATCAAGAACGCCGACACGGCCATGTACCAGGCCAAGGAGCTCGGCCGCGACAACTACCAGCTCTTCAACGCCTTGGTGAATGCCAAGGCCCTCCAGCGCATCGCCCTCGAGCACGGCCTGCGCAAGGCCCTGCAGAACGAAGAGTTCGCGGTGCACTACCAGCCCATCTTCGACCTGCGCAGCGGCCGCATCACCGGCATGGAGGCCCTGCTGCGCTGGATCCATCCGCACATGGGCATGATCCCGCCGGCGACGTTCATCCCCCTCGCCGAGGCCACGGGCGTGATGGTGCCGATCGGCATGTGGGCCCTGCGCGAAGCCTGCCGCCAGGCCAAGGAGTGGCACGCCGCCGGACTGCGCTCGCTCTCCCTGGCGGTGAACCTCTCCGTCACCCAGCTCCAGCAGCCCGACCTCGTGCCGCGGGTCAAGGAGATCCTCGATGAGACCGGCCTCGCCCCGCGCCTGCTCGAGCTCGAGATCACCGAGAGCAGCGCCATGCAGAGCCCCGAGTCGAGCGTGAAGACCCTCTACGACCTCAAGAAGCTCGGCATCCGCATCTCCCTCGACGACTTCGGCACCGGCCATTCATCGCTCAGCTACCTCAAACGCTTCCCCATCGACACGCTCAAGATCGACCAGTCCTTCGTCCACGACATCACGTCCGACCCCGACACCGCCGCCATCGTCACCGCCATCATCGCCATGGCCCACAGCCTCCGGCTCAAGGTGATCGCCGAGGGCGTCGAGTACACCGAGCAGGCCAACTTCCTGCGGCGCCACGGCTGCGACCAGATGCAGGGATATCTGATCAAGCCGCCCGTGGGGGCGGTGGAGTTTCTGGAGCTGGTGTCGTAGGGCCGGCCGCCGGCCGGCCGTTCCGCCGGCTGCTAGCCGGCACGCGTTCCGCACGCGAGAGGCGTACGATACCCACTATGACCGTCGATACGACGCTGATGCAGACGACGGTACCTGCAGGAAACGACCACGGCCGCGTGGCCGCGCAAATTGCCGTGTGTCTCGGCACCTACGTAAAACCGCGTGGTCTCGGTGATATCTACGGCGCGGAAACAGGATTCCTGATCCAGCAGAACCCTGATACCGTTCTCGCTCCCGATTGTGCGTTCGTTCGAGCCGAGCGTCGCGTTCGCGGCCCAGCCTACTTCCCGGGACCGCCTGACCTCGCCTTCGAGGTCATATCTCCGGGCGACACTTACACCGAGGTCGAGAAGAAAATTCAGGAGTGGCTGCGGGCTGGCGTGCCTGCTGTGGTCATCGTCGATCCGCGTCTGCGAACGGTTCGTATTGATCGGCCTGCCGGAACTAGTACCTACCCTGAGGTGCTGGGGGTCGAGGACATCGTCCCCGGCTGGTCCGTCCCCATCTCTGAGCTCTTCGAGTAATGTGCCGCATCCCGCCCCTGACGATCGCCCTCTGCGCGATCCTCGCGATCGCCGCCACCACCCACGACTCCCCTCCCCCCTCCCGCAGCGCCACGGTCGCCGTCACCGAGGACGGGCGCATCGTCGCCGTGAACCACGACTCCGCCAGCGTCACCATCGTCGACGGCGCGGAGAAGCACGAGCTCCGCGTGTGTAGCCGGACGCAGACGGTGGTCGCCTCGGCATCGCACGCGTTCGTCGCCTGCGGCGACGGGCTGGTGGCGAAGATCGACCTGACCACGCGCACGGTCGAGCGTATGGCGCCGGCGGGAGTGGAGCCGTTCGCCGTGGCGCTGGACGGCGAGCGGCTTTACGTGAGCGACACGGGCGGGGCGGCAGTGCGGGTCCTCGACGCGGGCACGCTGGCGACGCTCGCGACAATCGCGACCGAGGAGTACCCGCGCGGGCTGGCCCTGCACGCGGGACGGCTGTACGTCACGCACTTCCGCAGCGGGAGGATCAGCATCATCGACACGGCGACGAACGCGGTGACGCGCGTCATCGGAAGCGTGGTCGGCGCGAACCTGTCCCAGGCCATCGCCGTCGACCCGGACACGAACCGTCTGTACGTGCCGCAGACCCGCTCGAACTCGGCGAACGCGGCGCTGCTCTTCGACACCACCGTCTTCCCGATCGTGGCCGTGGTGAACCTCGGCAGCGAGTCCCTGCCCATCGACCGCCTGCTCATCGATCTCATCGACCGGCCGAGCAACATGCCCTTCGACGCCGTGCTCACCTCGTCGAAGAAGCTCTACGTCGTCCACGCCGGCAGCGACGACGTCTCGGTCATCGACGCGGCCACGAAGAAGAAGATCGCGCACATCGGCGTCGGCAGCAACCCGCGCGGGATCGCCCTCTCCCCCGACG
Source organism: Thermoanaerobaculia bacterium (assembly GCA_044866315.1). GTDB lineage: Bacteria > Acidobacteriota > Thermoanaerobaculia > Gp7-AA8 > Gp7-AA8 > QHVT01. Next base: position 13,167 of record JBIOTX010000079.1, read on the forward strand.
AGCGCCTGGCCTACGTGAACAACGCGCTCTCCGGGACACTCTCGGTGATCGACACCGCGACCGACCAGATCGTGAGCACGATCCCGCTGACGACCATCGCGCTCCCGCCGGACGTCCTCAACGGCAAGATCCTCTTCCACACCTCGAACCGCACCACCCTGGCCAAGGACCGCTGGATCTCCTGCGCCACCTGCCACTTCGACGGCAGCGTGGACGGGCGGACGTGGTTCTTCCGCGACGGCCCACGCAACACCACGCACCTCTTCGATCTGACGCCGACGCTGCCGCTGCATTGGTCGGGCGACCTCGATGAGCTGCAGGACGTGGAGAGCACGATCCGCATCGTCCAGGCGGGCAGCGGCCTCGCCGACGGCGACTCGTTCTGCACGCCCACGTGCAACGTCAACCCGCCGAACGCGAACCGCTCGAAGGACCTCGACGACCTGGCCGCGTTCATGGTCTCCCTCCGCCCGCCGCGCCGCCTGTACGTCCGCACCGAGGCCGCGCGCCGCGGCGAGTCGCACTTCCTCGGCCGCGCCGGATGCGTCTCCTGCCACCCGGCGCCGCTCTACACCGACCGCAAGACTCACGACGTCGGTACCGGCGCCGGCGACGATGTGGAGCGCAAAGGCAATCGGTTCGACACGCCTTCGCTGCGCGGCCTCGCTGACACCGCGCCGTACCTCCACGACGGCAGCGCAGCGACGATCCGCGATGCCATCACGCGCCACACCGACACCAGCGCGCTGACTCCGCCGGAGCTCGACGAGATCGTGGCCTTCCTGCAGTCCATCCCGCTCCCGCAGCCGAAGCAGCGGGCCGTGCGCCACTAGCGCACCGATCGCCGCTTCGGCGTCGGCGGCTGCTCGGGCATCAGCAGCTCCTCTCCCTGGATCACGATCTGCCGCGCCAGGTGTTTGCGTGTGCCGCCGGCGTCGGTGCCGCTCAGAAGCAGCGAGATCGTGATCGTGTCCGCGCCGCTCGTGCCGTAGCCGCCGTGGAGATCGAGGTTCGGGAAGTCGCCCGCGAGGCGCGGCGCGTCGTAGACGTACTGCATCGACGCCGTCGTCCCCTGTTCGAGGACGAAGCCGGGCATCGTGGCCGTGTAGTGCAGCTCGACGTTCGACAGTCCCGCGGGAGGCAGCACGGTGAACGTGATCGGCCCGTCCGCCGGCCGCACGTGCGTGGGGCTCGGCGCGAGCTCGAGCTGCGGCGCGTCAGAGTCGACGACGTAGAACCGGACCTCGCCGTCGCTCGTGCCGAGGATGCCGCCGGTGGGGAACGGCTCACTTACGGGACCGTCCGAGGTCGAGCCGTCGAAGACGATCTTCGCCTTCGCCTTCCACACGCCCGGCTCCAGGGCGCTCAGGTCGTCCGCCGGATCGCGGAACCAGCCGATCTTGTTCGCCCGCCCGGCAACCGTGCGCGTGATCCCGGACGGCGACGTCACCGCAATCTCGACCCTCGACGGCAGCGTCGGCGCGGAGTAGCCGGCAAACGCCGCGGTCTGCCCGGTGTGCAGGATCGTCCCGGCGCGCACCGCGGTCGGATGGAAGAACATGTCGATCGACTTGCCCTTCAGAGTGAAGAGCGGTCCGCCAGCGCCGCGCGGCCGGAACGGCGGGAACACGCGCGTACCACCCTCCGGATCGCCTTCCTCCGGCACGAGCACGAACAGCGAGCCGTAGATCGCGTACTGCGGCGGATCGAAGAGCGGCCCGCGCAGCACCACCCCTCCGAACTGGAACTTGAAGTCGTTCTCCAGATCGCCGCGCCAGCCGGTGCCGCTCTGCATGCCATAGCGATCGCCGAAGCGCCAGTACGCCAGACTCCCGCCCTCCTCCGCCACGATCTCGCGCACGCGCACGAGCGGGCGCTGCACCGAGGCGTAGAAATAGCCCCAGCCCTCGACCTGATCGGGCGCGAGATGCACTTCCCTGCCCGAGCGGTTCCCCGACAGGAGCGGGATCTCGCCGATCGTCGCGCGCGCATCGAACGGGCCCTGGATCGGCGGGTTCACCGCGTTGCTGAGCTGCCGCAGCGTTGCCGCCGTCGCGCCGCCGGGATCCTGGAACGTGATGATCGGGATCGTGGAATCGCTCTTCTGCATCCACATCACATCGCCGCCGTGGAAGGGCAGGTGCACGTGACCGCGCCCGACGTCGCTGCCGGTCTGGGTGCGAAAGAACCACTGCTGGCGCTCGGTCTGCTGGTCGTCGATGCCGCGCTTGCCGTGCGCGATCAGCGACGCCTGCGGCGACGCGACCACTCCGCCCCACGTGCGCGTGCCCGCCCACACCCGCCCCGCGGCATCGCGATGACGGGCGAAGAAGTCGATGCGATATTCGCCGGGCTCTCGCAGCAGGAGCGGGGCCGGCAGCGTGAGCCATCCGAAGCGATTCGAGCGGCCGGTCAGCCGCACGTCCGTCACCGGCTTCCCGGCCGGCGCGTGGCGCACGCGCACCTCGACGTCGGCGGCCACGGGCGGGATGAGCTGCGCGTGCAGGGCGAGGGCGTTGCCGGTCTCGAACGGCGTTCCCGGCACGATCGCGCTGTCGATGATCAGCGGACGCGCCACCTCGATCTCGTACGTCCCGCCGAGGGACCAGGCGTTGCCCCAGAGATCCTCGACGCTCCCCGTCAGCGTGACGACATGCCTCCCCTCCTCGGCGAACGCGACGTCGAAGGCCGGATCGAGCGTGCGCAGCTGGAGGGCATCGGTGATGTACGGCCCACCTTCGAGGATCTGCCCGTTCTGCGCCGTGGGACCGACCATCGCCCACTGCCGGAGCGGCGACGGCCCGAGCGTGCGCACCGTGCCGCTCGGTGCGCGAATGGTGACGGTCAGACTCCCCGAGGGAAAGCGCAGCGGGAGGAGCGGCTCGTCGGGCGGACCGCCGCGATCGCTCACGCCGAGCGTGGGCACGAACGGATCGAGGTTGTATGTGCGCGGTGGCACCACCAGCACGTCGGCGGTCGTGACAATGTGATTCGAGAGCGCGAACCGGCCGCGGTCCTCGACCGCCACCGCGCCGCGCGCGCCTTCGCTGAGATCGTTCATCATCAGCACCGCCGGAATGCGCGGCGCCGCCGGCGAGCCGACGCGGATCACCGGAAGGGCCATGCTGTTCGTCGGCCCGCGCAGCCCGCCGATGAACGTGGTCATGCGCACCGTGTTGTCGCGCTCCTGTGGCACGTTCCGCGTCTGCAGCCAGATCCGCGGCAGGTAGTAGCCCGGACGAAGATCGGCGGGAACCGTGGTCACAACGACGAAGTTCGCACCGCCCTTCACTAGAGGGAGGTTGACGGCCAAGCCGCCGGGCGGCCCAATGATCCGCTCGATCGGCAACCCCGTCGCCGTGGTCAGCGCGGAGTCGAAATACGACCACGTCGTCATCGGGTGGCCGTCGGCATCGCTGAGCAGCTCCAGCGAGAGCCGGACCTCCACGCGCGGATCGTTCGCCGTGGCCAGCGACTTCGCCAGCAGCGTGTACGCGCCGCGGGCCTCGACCGTCTCTCCCGGCGCGAACTGCTGCCTCGCCAGCGTCCCCTCGATCACCCACACCGCCAGATCCGCCTCCCGCGCCACCCCCGCCCCGGCGAAGGCCACGCCGGAAGACGCCGGCGGAACATCGACCCGCACGACCGTCCCGTGCAGTGACGTGAGATCGCTGACGTGAAACTCGATGATCGGCGGCCCATTCGCGATGCGGTTGAACCACTCCAGCCCCGGATCCGACTTGACCATTACCGAGGAGCCGCGCGGCGCAAACAGCGTTGCGCTGAAACTGCCGTCCGCGCCGGCGCGCGTCGTGGCGTAGTGGCCCGTGTCGAGCGTGAACAGCACGACGCCCGCGTTCGGCTCGACGGCGCCCGCGGCGCCGGTGATCGTGGTCTGCAGCTCGGCATTGGGCGCCGAGGCGGTGATCTTCGACGCCAGCGGAACGGCGTTCGCCGTCGCGGCGATCAGGAAGGTAACGAACGCGAGACGGTACATCGTCAGTTGTTCGGGGCGGAGAAATTAGATGGGAGTCCGGGTAGGATCGTCAAGATGAGCGATGTCGCCGCGGCGGGGGAACTGGCCGAGCGCAACCTGCTGGCGGCCATCAAAACCAATCTGCCCGACCTCCGAGCGCTGCTGGAGCGCGTCAGCAGCCACTGGCTGTACGAGGACCCGGTCTACCGCTTCTACCACCAGAGCTTCAAAGTCTTCTCCGTCCAGTCGCTGACGCTCCAGATTGTGTCCGCACTGCAAGCGCTTCTTCCCGATCGTGAGCTCAACCGCCGGTTCATGGCCATCGTCGCCGACGGCACGGGCAAGCAGTTCACGCCCGAGATGAACCGGAACTGGGACGCCACCACGCGGCCCCTGCTCGAGGCGTTCTTCCACGCGCGGTTCTTTCTGAAGATGGCGGTCAAGTACGGCGCCGAGCTCGACGAGCCACCCGCCACCTTGCCGAGCGGGTGGGCGGCGGTGCTGTATCTCTACGGCTTGCGGTGAAGCATTGCCGGATCGATCCCCTTGAACAACACCAGCGCCACCGCCGGCGCGACCAGCAACTCCGTCGACGCGTGAAGGGGAACCTCCCGCGCGCTTCGGAGCGAAGTGACCTCCCCGTCTTCGCGAAGAATGAAGAATCGTCGCGGCGGTTCGAGCTCCAGGCCGGCGGGATGCGGCTCATGGCCCGCGGCCATCAGACCCCGCGCATCGGCGTCGCTAATGGTCCAAGCCTGACGGGAGAAGGTCAGCAGCCGCTGGAGCCGGAACCACACCCCGCCCGCGTACTTCATCTGTCTAATTTCGTAGCGTTGGATCGCTGCGCGGGCCCTGATTTCCCGAACGCGCGCGTGGAGCTTGTCCATTGCTGTGCTCATGACATGGTCTGCAGCTCAAGCACCAGTGCGGCGATCACATCACGATTTCGTTCGGGGTCCGGCATCCCCTCCATCGGTTTCATCAACGAGAGGATGGTCAGGTTCGCCAGCACTGATTCTTTCTGCTCTGCGGGAAGACCCCGGAAAATCTCGATCACCTCCCGCACGTCTTCGCTGTCACAGACCTGGAGAAGCCCCGCAGCTACCAGGCGATCCCGCTCGCCTTTCAGGCCGCCTCGCTCGGTGAGCAGTTTCTCGATCATCAGCCCCGCCGGTCGCGGGATCGGAATGCGCACGTTATCGACTTCGATCTCCGCACCTTCTCGGAGATGAGACAGAAGCCCGAACACCATGAGCGGCAGGCGCTCGTCATCGAGCACGTACGTGTCGGCCGCTTGAGTGAGAGAAGGGTCGAGGCCGATGAAGTTCACTTCGAGCGTTCGCGGGTCATCGGGCAACCAAACGGATGGCTCGTCGGGCGCAGGGCTGAATCCGTGCACCCGATCGAGTGCCGCTTTCACCTCGTCGTGTTTGGATACCGGGATCACCAGATCGACATCCTGCGAGACGACGAGCGTCGACGCCGCATCGCGCTCCAGAAGGTTGGGAACCTGAGAGCCCGCCACCATCACACCGGAGACTTCCAGGATCGGCTGCATCGCTCGGAGAGACCCGAGCAGGCGGTCGCGGAAGCTCATCACCTCTAAGTATAAGAACCGCGATGGCTAGAACACGTACCGCGGACTCGCGTGCACGTCCAGCAGCGCCTGGTTCAGCGCCGGCCCGGGCGTCACCCGGAAGTGATGGTTCACCTTGAGCCGCAAATGCGGGGCGCCCGCGTTGGTGGCGATCTCCTCGGGGAGCTCGACGATCGTCACCGTCACCGGGATCTCGCCGGCGTGCTCTTCGACGATCTCGCGGATCTTCCGCACGGTGTCTTCGCTCATGCGCGGGTAGGGGACCTCGAGGGAGATCTCCTTCACCTTCCTCTCGCGGATGCCGTCGAGCTGGATGATCTCCAGGGCGGAGAGCTCGGGGGTGACGGGGGACTCGTGGAAGGCGGCGGCGTGGGCGGCGAAGGAGGTGGCCTTTTCGGGCTCCGCCTCCGGCTCCTCGGCGATCTGCTCGACGGCGTCGTTGAAGGCGTCGGCCTCGGAGGCCGATCCGAAGAGGCTCATGTTGGCCTTGGCGACGTCCGCGCCGTATTTCTCGCGCTCGATCTCCTTCGGGTCGCGGTCGTCCTCCTCCTCGTCCTCGAGCCGCAGCTCGTACGCCGACACGCGCGCGCGGGCCTCGGGGTGGCCGCCGTACTCATCGTCGATGTGTTGCGCGTTCTGCTCGGCGGACTGGAGGGACGCGGAGCGGCCGACCTGCTGGCCGCCGGTGTCCTTGACCGTCGCCGTGACAAGCACCGCCACGCCGTTGTCGAGCCACTTCATGTACTTCGCGTAGAGATCGGAGAAGCAGACCACGTCGACGGAGCCGAACTGGTCGTCGAGGACGAACTTGGCCATGAACTTGCCCTCGTTCGGTCCCTTCTTGATCTTCGAGCGCTTCATCTGGGAGACGATACCGCCGATGTTCACGACCTCGTCGACGTGCTTGTAGAGCGTCTCGGTGGTGGCGTTGGAGAAGAGGCCCAGCTCGTCGGAGTAGCGGTTGAGAGGATGGCCGGTGATGTAGAAGCCGAGGGTTTCCTTCTCGTAGCGGAGGCGCTCATCCTCGGGCCACTCTTTGGCGTGCGGCAGCTGCGCTGCCGCTTTCGAAAGCGGCGGCTCAGCCGCCGCACTCCAAAGGCCGAAGAGCGAGTTCTGGCCGCGCTCCTTCCCGTCTTTCATCCTTTGCGCGGAATCCGCGGTGGTGTCGAGCTGCTCGAAGAGCGCGCGACGGGAGGTCCCCAGGAAGTCGAACGATCCCGACTTGATCAGGGCCTCCAGCACCTTCTTGTTGCAGGCCCTCAGGTCGACTTCCTCGCAGAACTGGAGCAGGGACGTGAAGCGCCCGATCTTCCGGCGCGCGGCCAGGACGGACTCGATGGCGCTCTCGCCGACGCCTTTCACCGCGCCGAGGCCGAAGCGGATGTTCGGGCCGACGACGGTGAAAAACATGTTCGACTCGTTGACGTCGGGCGGGAGAACCTCGATGCCCATCGACTTGGCCTCGCCGATGAACTTCACCACCGCCTCGGTGCGGTCCATTTCCGACGACATGAGCGCGGCCATGAAGTGCCGCGGGTAGTGCACCTTCAGCCATGCCGTCTGGTACGCCACCAGCGCGTAGGCCACGGAGTGCGACTTGTTGAAGCCGTAGCGCGCGAAGGGCTCGATGTAGTCGAAGATCTCGTTGGCCTTCTTCTTGTCGTAGCCGTTGGCCACCGCCCCGTCGACGAACTTGCCGCGCTCGGCGGCCATGATCACGGGATCCTTCTTGCCCATGGCCTTGCGCAGCAGATCCGCCTGGCCGAGGGTGTAGGCGGCCACACGCTGGGCGATCTGCATGACCTGCTCCTGGTAGACGATGACGCCGTAGGTCTCCTCCAGGATCTCCTTCATCGCCGGCACGAGGTACTTGGCCTTGGACGTGCCATTCTTGCGCTTCACGTACTCGTCGACCATGCCGACGTCGAGCGCGCCGGGGCGGTAGAGGGCGTTGAGCGCGGCCAGGTCGTCGAAGCGCGTCGGCTTGGTGCGGCGGAGGACGTCGGTCATGCCGCCGGACTCGAACTGGAACACGCCCTTGGTGCGGCCTTCCTGGAAGAGCCGGAAGACCTCGGGGTCGTCGAGGGGAATGGCATCGATGTCGATGTCCGCGCCCTCCACCTGCTTCGCGGACTTGATCGCGTCGTCGATCACCGTCAGCGTGCGCAGGCCGAGGAAGTCCATCTTCACCAGACCCATCTTCTCGACCACGCGCATGTCGAACTGGGTCACGATTTCATCGCGGTTGGTGCGGTAGAGCGGGACGTAGTTCGTCACCGGCTCGGGCGTGATGACCACGCCCGCGGCGTGCATGCCGGCGTGGCGCGAGAGGCCCTCGAGCCTCTCTCCGATCTCGACGATCTTCTTCACCTCGGCGTCGTTCCGGATCGCCTCGGCGAGCTGCGGGACCTCCTTGGCGTCGGTGAGGGTGACCCCCGGGCCGCCCGGAATCATCTTGGCGATCTTGTCGACGAAGCCGTACTGCTGCCCGAGGACCCGGCCGACGTCGCGCACCACCGACTTCGCGGCCATGGTCCCGAAGGTGATGATCTGGGCCACGTTCTCGCGGCCGTACTTCTCGCGCACGTAGTCGATGACCCGCTCGCGGCGGTTCATGCAGAAGTCGAGGTCGATGTCAGGGAGGGAGATGCGCTCGGGATTAAGGAAGCGCTCGAAGAGGAGGTCGTAGTCGAGCGGGTCGACGTTGGTGATCTCCAGCGCGTACGCGACCAGCGATCCGGCGGCGGAGCCGCGGCCCGGGCCGACCGGGATGCCGCTGTCCTTCGCGTATTTGATGAAGTCCCAGACCACCAGGAAGTAGCCCGGGAAGCCCATGTTCTTGATGATCTCGATCTCGCGCTGGAGACGGTCCCAGTACTCCTGCGGCTCGTGCTTCTTGAGCTTCGCCGCGAACAGGGGGGCCATGGCCTTGAGGCGCTTCTCGAGGCCCGCGCGGCTGACTTTCTCGAAGTAGCTGGCCAGGTCCTCCCCTTGCGGCACGGGAAACTTCGGGAGGTGGTGGCCCTTGACGTCGAGCGAGACCTTGATGCGCTCGGCGATGCGCATGGTGTTGTCCGCGGCCTCGGGGTAGTCGCGGAAGACGCGCCGCATCTCCTCCGGACCCTTCACGTAGAAGTCGTCGGAGTAGAACTTCATCCGCTTCTCGTCGCCGAGGGTCTTGCCGGTGCCGATGCAGAGCAAGACCTCGTGGGCGAAGGCGTCGGACTTGTCGAGGTAGTGCGAGTCGTTCGTGCCGACCAGCTGCAGACCGACCTCGCGCCCGAGCTGGGCCATCAGCGGCACGATCTTCTGCTGGTCGGGGATGCCGTGATCCTGGATCTCCAGGAAGAAGTTCTCCGCGCCCAGGATCTCCTTGTACTGCAGCGCGGCTTCCTTCGCCTTCTGATAGTTGCCGCCGGCGAGGCTCTGGGAGACCTCGCCTTTGAGGCACGAGGAGAGGACGATCAGCCCCTCGCTGTGGGCCTTCAGCAGCTCCTTGTCGATGCGCGGCTTGTAGTAGAAGCCCTCGGTGTACCCGGCGCTGACGAGCTTGACCAGGTTGCGGTAGCCGGTGTCGTTGGCGGCCAGGACGATGAGGTGGTTGTTCGAGCCGGCGTCGGCCTGCTGGTCTTCGACGGAGGTCTTGTCGAAGCGCGAGCCGTAGGCCACGTACATCTCGCAGCCGATGATGGGCCTCAGCCCCTCCTTCTTCATGGCGTTGTAGAACTCGACCGCCCCGAACATGTTGCCGTGGTCGGTGATGGCGCAGGCGGACATGCCCAGCTTGCCGACGCGGGCGGCGAGATCTTCGGGACGGGTGGCGCCGTCGAGGAGGGAGTATTCGGTGTGGAGATGGAGGTGAACGAAGGACATCGGGCAAGGTCAAGTTTCGCTCGTTGCTGTAGAAAAAGGGACCGAATCTTGTGCAATGCGAGAGGAGCGAAGGCGGAACTTCTACGAGTCGTGGAGCACCGGCGGGGGGCGGAGGAGGGAAGAGGTTCGAGGTTCGAGGGAAGAAAGAAGAGTCGCGGTCGAGGTGAAGCCCACCTTTTCCGGTGAATCGTGTCTGGCACACATGGAGGAAGATTCGAATGGCCAGACGATTCAGGGGCAACATGAATGGCGAGCGGTACCTCGGAAACAAAGCCAAGAACGAAGTGCACGACCTGGACAACGAGAAGACCGGGAAGAACGAGTGCCAGATCGACGAGATCATCGACGCTGAGAACGACAGGCCTTACACCACGCTGCAAGCAGCTCGTAACGACGGATACCGCGACTGCGCATATTGCCTGCCGAAGTAGTAGCTGGCGGTTTGGAGTGCGGCGGCTGCGCCGCCGCTTTGAAAGCGGCGGCATCGCCGCCGCACTCCAAAATCACTCCGCGGGCTCGTTCTTCCGCGCGCCGCGGATGTTCATGGCCGCCAGGAACACCTGGAGCAGCATCACGTCGTGGAGCGCCGGCGGCTCGCCGGCCGGTCCGCCGGCAGCCCTGCCGGCGGGGGAGGAGGAGGGAAGAGGTTCGAGGTTCGAAGAGGCAAGAGGTTCGATCCCTCCTCTCACCTCTTCCCTCGACCTCGAACCTCTTCCCTCGATACCCCCTCCCCGCCTCCGCCGGCTCGTTCTTCCGCGCGCCGCGGATGTTCATGGCCGCCAGGAACACCTGGAGCAGGATCACCGCCCAGGCCTTGGCAAAGTATCCCCAGCCGACCCAGAGGATATTGCTGACGAGGAACAGCCAGAATCCCCAACGCCGGCGGCGGCTGCTCGTCGAGCCGGTGAGCCACGCCGCCAGGACGGTCATGATCATCGCCGGCCATTGGAGGTAGCTGAGCCACGCCATGCGCCGGGGCGGCAGTGCTGGTTTGATGCCGGTGATCAGGGGGCAGGGCGCAGGGGGCAGGGCGCAGCGGCGACGACGGTTTTAAAACCTCCCGCGATGCTGCAAAACCTCTCGCGATGCTGCAAAAACCTCCCGCGATGCTTCAAAAACCTCCCGCGGTGCTTCAAAAACCTCGCGCGATACTTCAAAAACCTCCCGCGATGCTTCAAAACCTCCCGCGATGCTTCAGAAACCTCCCACGGTGCTTCAAAAACCTCCCGGGATGCTGCAAAACCTCGCGCGTCGGTTCGTGGACCTGCAGCGACGGTTCGCGGACCTGACCGCAAGCTCTTCGAGGGGCTCCTACGCCCACACCACCTTCGTCTTCTCCCACCACTTCTTCCGCTCGTCGAAGCCGATCAGGCCGCCGTTGATCTTCTTGGTGATGGCCTGGATGTCGTCGGCGTCCGCGCAGGGATTGCAGCCTTTTTCCTTCCACTCCTCGCAGGCGATGGCCAGGGACCACTGCGGGTCGGCGGCAAGGTCGGGGTTGGCGACGAGGTCGATGCCGAGGATCTTGCCGAACTTCTCGTAGGACTCACGGCCGGTGATCTGGAGCAGGCCGCGGCCGATGAATTTCCAGCCGTCGTCGGGGTCGACGTTGCCCATGCGCCCGCCGTAGACCTTGTTGGCCAGGGCCTGGGGGTTCTTCACGTACGGCTGGGCCGACTCCTCGGTCGGGAAGCGCTTCGGCCACACGGCCATGATCCGCTTGGCGCTGGAGTAGTTGAGGCTCTCCTTGATTATGCAGAGCGCTCCGCTCTCGTGGAGGATCTGGGCCATGAAGTGGGCCACGCGCTTGGCGTTCTCGTTGATGCCGTACTTGGCCAGGACGGTGTCGGCGGCGTCGAACGCGGAAAGGCACTGCTGTTTGGCGCTGGGGGCGAGACCTTTCAACTGCTCGGGGGTGACGAGGATCATGTGCTTGGGACCTTTCTTCCTTTCTTTGGAGTGCCGCGAGGGGCGCGGTTCCCTACCCTCTCCATGACAGCTGAATCCACCACGTCCTTCCCTCGAACCTGGTCGCGTCCACCTGCCCGGTGGGGCGCACGTTGACGTAGCGCAGGTCGTCGCCCGTGGCGTTCTTCACCCCGCCGCGGACACCGAGGCCCCAGCCGAAGAGGTTCTGCCGGCCGGCGGTGAGGTCGACCACGTCGTAGCCCTCGCCGACGTCGGTCACGACCTGGCGGTCGCCGACGTGGTTCCAGTGCAGGGACACGGTGGTCTCGGCGAACGGGCGCACGAGCACAGCCACGTCGCTCATCCAGTCCGGCGCGGACTCGCTCTCGTGCACGGCCAGGGTCGGCCCGCGGTTGTCCTCGGTCTCGAACCAGGCGGCGTTGGCGATCAGCTTCACCGCGTCGCTGATCTGTTGCGTCCACTCCAGCTCGATGCCCTCGGCGCTGGCCTCGCGGGTGTTGCCGAAGCGGCCGGCCGCGCCGCCGAAGACCATGTCCTTCAGATCGGTGTGGAAGAGCGTGGCCCGGGCGATCGTGCGCGGGCGGCGGAAGACGTAGTTGAGTTCTGTCGTGGCGTTGACCTCGAAATCGAGGTTGCGGTTCTGCACGCCGCCGGAGTAGAGCTCGAAGAACGTCGGCGCGCGGAAACCCTCCGCGTACTGGGCCTTGAGAATGTGGCGGTCGGACGCGCGCCAGACGACGGAGAGGCGCGGGGTGACCCGGCTGGCGACGTCGTTGTAGTCGTCGATGCGCGCGCCGGCGGTGACGCTCACCGACTCGCCGAAGTCGAGCCGGTCCTGGAGCGTGACCGACTTCACCTCGCGCCTGGCGCCGCGGATGCTGAAGTTCTGCGGAGTGTTCGCAGGGCCGCGCCGCTGCGCGTTCTGGATCTCCAGGTTGATGAATTCCGCGGAGGCCAGCCACGACTGCCGGGCCAGGCCGTCCCATTGCACGTCCACGCCGAGGCGCCGCACCCGGTCGTCGTAGTGGGTGATACCGGCGTCCATGCGCGTGTCGAGCACGGTCGCGGTGGCCGTCGCGGTCAGATCCTTCGCCAGCGTCCGCCCGTAGCGCACCTGCCAGGCCCAGCTGAACTCGTCGGAGTTCACGGCCGGGCCGGGGATCGGCGGATTGGTGGTGTCGCCGATGTCGCGCTGCTGGACCTGTCCCGACAGCGACAGCCCGCCATGGCGCAGCGAGAGCAAGGCCGTGTGCCGCTCCTCCTCGGCCGTCCGCGGAACAGGCGCGTGGGTGTCGCTGGCGCCGAAGCCGGAGAGGTTCGCGCTGAACTGCCACGGACTGGCGGCGTTGCCCAAGGCCAGGCGCACGCCGCCGGAGTAGGCCTCCTGCGAGTCGCCGCGCACGTAGACCCGCACGCCCTCGCGTTTGGTGATGATGTTGACGATGCCCATGAAGGCGAAGTCGCCGTAGATCACCGAGCCGGGACCGCGGATGAACTCGATCCGCTCGACCATCTCCATGGGCACGAAGAGCGCGCTGGAGTTGATGCCCGCGGTCTCGCGGCTGAGGGGCACGCCGTCGATGAGGATCTTGATGTTGCCGTTGTTGAAGGGGAACTGGATGCCGCGCACGATCACCGACGGGCTGGCGGAGCCGTCGCGCACCGGCTGCACGCCGGGGACGAGCGCCAGAGCCTCCCACACCGTCTCGAAGCCGAGCGCCTCCAGCTCCTCGCCCTCCAGCACCGTGACGATGCCCGGCACGTAGTCGCTGTTCATGCGCGTCTTGGTGGCGATCTCGGTCTCTTTCTCGAGCTCGGACATCAGCGCGGCCAGCTCGGGATCCTCCTGCGCTTCCTGGGCGGCGCCGGGGAGGGTCAGAGCCAGGAGAAGGAGCAGCGCGGGTACGGCTTTCATCGCTTGATTCGCAACCTCACATCGTTCCGAAGATCGGCGTGGACGCAGTGGGCGCGTCCCGATTCCTTGGCGTCGTAGAGCAGGCGGTCGGCCGCGGCGATGGCCACGGAGGCGGACTGATCGCGGTTCGGCACGAGCGAGACCGCGCCGGCGCTGATGGTCACGTGCGCGGCGGCGTCCGAGGCGGCGTGCTCGATGCCGAGCTCCTCGACGCGCAGCAGCAGCGCTTCCATGAGCCGCTGCATGGCCGCGAACTCGGTGTCGGGGAGGATGACCGCGAACTCCTCGCCGCCGATGCGGGCCACGAGGTCGCCCGGGCGGCGGGCGATCTCGCCGATGGTCCGGGCCACGGCGCGCAGGCACTCGTCGCCGCGGGCGTGGCCGTAGGTGTCGTTGAAGCGCTTGAAGAAGTCGACGTCGGCGACGGCCAGCGACAGCCAGCGCTGCCCGCGGGCCGCGCGCTGCCACTCGCCTTCCAGACAGGTGTCGAAGCGGCGGCGGTTGGCAATGCCGGTGAGCGGATCCACGAGCGCCAGTTGCGCGAGGAGGTCGCGCGACTGCTTGAGCTCGATGTGCGTCTTCACCCGCGCGCGCACGATCGGCGGCGTGACCGGCTTGGTGATGTAGTCCACGCCCCCGGCATCGAACCCCCGGGTCTCATCCTCGGTCTCCTCCCGCGCGGTGACGAAGATGATCGGGATGCCCGAGGTGCGGTCGTCGCTCTTGAGCCGGCGGCAGACCTCGAAGCCGTCGAGGTCCGGCATGACCACGTCGAGGAGGATCAGATCGACGTCGCCGGCCGCGGCCATCTCCAACGCCTTCGCCCCGCTGGTGGCGAAGCGCAGCTCGTACTCGCCCTTGAGGGACTCGGCGATCACCCGGACGTTCGCGGGCTGATCGTCGACGATGAGCACGCACTGCGGATTCACGCCGTGATCTCGCTTTCGAGGCTCTCGAGATGTGGAATGGCCCCGGCGAAGTCGAGCCGGTCGAGGGCGTCCTCGATGGCCGCGACCGCGGGGCGCGCGCCGACCAGTCTTTTCAGCTCCTGGAAGCAGTCGATGGCGCCGAGGTTGTTCTGCGGGAGAAGCGTGGCCAGCTTGCGCAGCAGCGGCAGCGCGTCCTCGACGACCACCGTATTTGTGGCGCTCTCCTCCTGCTTGCGAATGGGCAGGCGCGCCGCGGCGGCGCGGAAGTCGTCGAGCGCCGCGGTCAGCTCGTCGAGCGCCGCCGGCGAGCCGCTCCTCAGCGCGACCTCCAGCGACGCCGCGGCCGCGGCGAGCGTGCGCGCGCCGAGCGTGGCCGCCGAGCCCTTGAGCGTGTGCAGAAGGCTCATGGCCTCCTCGCGCGCGCCGGCGTCGAGCATGGCTCTGAGGCGCGGAACGACGTCCGTGTTCTCCTCGCCGAAGCGCTGCACGAGCCGCTCGTAGAGGGCGACGTTGCCGCTGGCATGACGCACGCCCTCTTCGACGTGGAGTGGCGCGCTCTCAGCGCGCCGGGGCTCGGCGGGCTGAGAGCCCGCCGCTCCACGTAGGAACCGAGCAAGCACCTTCATCAGCTGGGTCTCTTCGATCGGCTTGGCGACGTAGTCGCTCATGCCGGCTTCGATGAAGCGCTCCCGGTCGCCGAGCATGGCGTGGGCGGTGATGGCGATGACGGGCAGGTCGCGGAAGCGCTCCTGGGCCCGGATGGCCCGGACGGCGTCGACGCCGTCGAGCTCGGGCATCTGCACGTCCATCATCACCACGTCGAACGTCTGGGCGTCGATGAGCCGCAGCGCCTCCAGCCCGTTGTGGGCCTCGGTGACCTCGACGCCGGCCAGGGTCAGCATCTCCCTCCCGACCTCGCGGTTGATGGCGTTGTCCTCGACCAGGAGCACGCGCTGGCCGGGCGCGAAGCGGCTCGGCGTGTCGGGGCTCACGGCCAGCGGCGCGCGCTGCGGGTCGAGGATGCGCAGCACGGCGTCGTGCAGCGTGGACGGGCTGACCGGCTTGTGCAGCACGATCTGGACGCCGACTTTCTCGGCGCGCCGCGCGGCATCCTCCCGGTCGTACGCGGTGACGAGAATCGACGGCACAGTCAGCCGGCGCGCGGTCTCCGCGCCGTCGAGGCCGGGCATCTTCCAGTCCAGCACGGCGATCCGGTACGGCCGTCCCTCCTGCGCCGCGCGCTGGGCCTCGGTGAGCGCCTCCTCGCCGGAGTCGACCGCGGTCACGCGGCAGGACAGCGAGCGAAGCATGTTCGCCAGGACCACCCGGGCGTTGGCGTTGTCGTCGGCGACGAGCACGGGCAGATCGCGGAACTCGTCGGCCAGGCGTCGCGGGCCGGCCGCGCCGCGGGCGACGTCGAAGGCCGCCGTGAACGCGAACGTGCTCCCCTCCCCCGGCCGGCTCTCCACCTGCAGCTCGCCGCCCATCATCGATACCAGGCGCCGGGTGATGGCCAGACCGAGACCCGCGCCGCCGAAGCGGCGGGTCATCGACGCGTCGACCTGGGTGAAGGGCTCGAACAGCGTCTCCAGATGCTCGGGGGCGATGCCGATGCCGGTGTCGCGCACGGAGAAGCGCAGCTGGGCCAGCTCGCGCCGCGACTCCACGGTGGTGATCTCCACCACGATCTCGCCGCTGGAGGTGAACTTCAGGGCGTTGCCGAGGAGGTTGAGCAGGACCTGCTTGAGGCGCACGGGATCGCCGCGCAGCCGGCGCGGCACGTCGGGCGCGGTGGAGAAGAGAATCTCCAGGTTCTTCTCCCCGACCTTCAGCCCGACCACGTCGGAGACGTCGGCGAGGAGGTCGTCGAGATCGAAGTCGATGCGGGCGATCTCCAGCCGCCCGGCCTCGATGCGCGAGAGGTCGAGGATGTCCTCGATGATCTCCGCGAGGAGGTGCGCCGAGGCGCGGATCTTCTCCAGGAAGTTGCGCACGCGCGGGGCGAGGTCGTTCTTGAGCGCCAGCGCGGTCATGCCGGTGATGGCGTTCAGCGGCGTGCGGATCTCGTGGCTCATGTTCGCCAGGAACTGGCTCTTGGCCCGGTTCGCGGCCTCGGCCTGCTCCTTGGCGTGCTTGAGCTCCTCCTCGAACAGCCGCTGCGCGGTCATGTCCCGGGCGATGCCGTCGAAGCCGTCCGGCGTGCGCACCTCGGAGAGCTCGATGTGGTGGACGTCGCCGTGCTTGTCGGTGATCTCGATGATCGGCGGAGCGCCCAGCTCCTCGGGGGTGTAGCCGAGGATGCTCTGCGCCGAGTCGCTGACGAACGTCAGCTTTCCGTTGGCGTCGCGGCCGTAGACGAAGTACGTGCTGAGGTTGTTCACCAGGCGCTCGTACCGCTGCTCGGCGCGCTCGCGCTGCGTGGTCTGGCGCTGCAGCTTGCGGAGGAGGAACACGAGACTGGCCCAGAGCAGCACCAGCACGGCGAAGCCGCCGGCCAGGGCCATCCACAGCCCGCGGCGCAGGTCGCTGGACAGCTGCTGGAAGAAGCGGTCGCTGACCTGGAGCCAGGCGATGGCCAGGAGCTCGTCGGTCTTGGGGTTGTACACCGCGACCTCGGTGCGGAAGCCGCCGCGCTCCACGGTCCCGCGGCGCAGGTCGAGCGTGCCGACGTCGGCCTGCACGGCGTCGTAGTCCACCTGGAGCTCGACGGACTGGAAGAACGGCGTCTTGGTCGACGGATCCTGGAGGAGCAGTAGCTCGTCCATCGTCCGGACCACGTTGCGCACGCGCTCCGGACCGCTCCCGGACAAGAGCGCCTGCGAGAGCACGTTCGCCTGCGAGCGCGCCAGGATCTCCGCCTGCGACACGGCCTCGGTTTTCAGCCGCGGCTCGAGCACGGTCACCCAGAACGCGGCCACGACCGCCAGCAGGGCCAGGCCGAGGAAGAGGACGATCGCCGTCACGGCGAGGTAGGTGCGGCGGGCCTCCTTCATTGGTACACCTTCGTGACCTTCATGAAGATCGGCTTGAGCGAGATCTGCGAGGCCTGCAGCGTCGCCGCGTTGACGTAGGGGCGCACCTGGGCGCCGATCGACAGCCCGCCGAGGACGCCGCTTTCCACATGCCCCTCGAACGGCGAGTAGACGATCACCCGGTGGGCGATCCCGAACTGCACGATCGAGCGCAGCGTGCCCCCGTCCGGCGGCTGGGACAGGAAGATCCCGGCCGGCACGCGCTTGCCGTAGGCCTTGAAGGCAGGGTCGGAGGTCGTCTCCACTTGCACCGGCAGCCCGCCGATCTTCTTCTCCGAGCCGTCCGCCGCGACCCGCAACGCCTTGGCCAGCTCCTCGGCGCGCCGGCCGTCGCTCGTGTAATAGATGAGGAGGAGCACCCGGCCGTCGTCGACGGTCTTCTTCGACAGATCGACGTCCGCGGCCAGGAGCGTCCCGAACATGCGCACGCCGGCGTCGGTGCGGCGGGTCTGCTCGCCGTCGGCGAGGAGAGGCTGCGCGAAGAGCAGCAGCGCGAGCAGGGCTCTGGTGAGTCTCATGGGGAACGGACGATTTCGGTGAATTGTACGCGCCTTTAGCGCGCCAGCGGCTCGACGGCGGTGCCCTTCACGGCCACCTCGTGCGGCAGCCAGTCGCCCTCGACCCAGAGCACGCGCTGGGCGTCGAGCTCCTGCCTCAGCGCGTGCACGGCCTTGCGGAGGGCCTGCGGCGCGTCGATCTTCGTCGCCGGTCCCCATTCCGAGGGCGGATTCGGCGCGAGCGACCAGACCAGCAGCGGCACGCCGAGGCGGTCGGCGTAGGCGCGGACGGCGGCGGGCGTGAGGCGGCTCTTGTCGTTCATCTCCG
This sequence comes from Thermoanaerobaculia bacterium, assembly GCA_044866315.1. Lineage (GTDB taxonomy): Bacteria > Acidobacteriota > Thermoanaerobaculia > Gp7-AA8 > Gp7-AA8 > QHVT01. The sequence continues at coordinate 31,243 of JBIOTX010000079.1, forward strand.
CGCCGGCGATGAGCACCACCGCGCGTGGCCGCTGCGACTGCGCGGCCTGCAGCACGGCCACGGCCACGGCGTCGGCGTAGCGCTTCTCGTTCGACGACAAGCCGACGGCGAGGCCGGTGAGCAGCCCGCGCAGGTCGACGCGGTCGCCGGCCGAGAACCACGGCGAGGGATAGAAGAGCATCGACTTCAGCTCTCCCTTCCCCGCCCGCCCGACCGGCCAGAGGAAGCGCACCTGATCGGAGAGGGCGAGCGCGAAGCCGGAGTCGAACTCCGTTCCCACAGGACCTGAGGCCTCGGTGGTGCCGGTGCTCTGTCCGCCGCGCCGCTGCGACCAGCCCTGGACGATACCCGCGCTTTCGCGGTCGCGCGCGAACTGCTTGAGCCGCGTCGACGCCTCCTGAGGCGACGGATCGCGGATGACGATCACCTGCGCCGGCAGGTCCTCGAGCGCGACCGCGCGCAACGCGCGCTCGCCCGCGGAGACGGACACGTCGCCGAGGCGCGCGGACTTGGCGCGGAGGCGCACGGGCACCGCGGTGAGCGCGGCGCTGGAGGCGTCGGTGAAGATCGGGCCGAACACGAGCTGCGCGTCGCGCTCGAGCTGGGCGGTACGGACGGAGACCTCAAGGAGATGCACGCGCTCGTCGCCGCCGCGGGGCAGGTCGATGGTGAGGTCGGACCCGACCTCGACGCGCTTGCCGTCGATGGTCGCGCGAATGGCCTCCGGCTTGGACACGTCGAGATGCGACCAGAGGATCCGCGCCCGCGAACCGTCGAGCACCAGCTGCAGCTCCTTGGCCTCGGTGGCGGCGTTGACCTTCTGCACGGCCGTGCCGAGGACCACGCCGCTCGCGTCGAGGGCCACGGCCTCGAGGCGATGCGGAAGCAGGCCATCGCCGAAGTCCACGCTCGTCTTCCACGGCGGACGCGTCAGCGTGGCCACGGTCTGGCCGTCCAGGCGGACCTCCACACGCGCCGCATCGGCGGGCGCGAGAAGCTCCACCGGCTGCGTGCCGGCGATCAGGCCGAGGAAGACCGTGACGAAGACCAGCTGCTGCATGGCGGGCGCATCATCGTCGCACGATCGCGTTCCGCACGAGCCACCGTTTCTCGAATGTCACCGGCAGCGGCTTCCCGTCGCGCTCGGCGCGCACGTGCAGGTGCGGCTCGGGCGAGAGTCCGGAGCTGCCGACACGCGCGACCGGTGTGCCGCGCTTCACGATCGTCCCCGGCCGCACGCCCACGCTCCCGCGCTGGAGCTGGGTGAGGAACACCGTGGCGTCGCCGCAGCGGATCGCCACCAGATTCCCCAGCGGATTCTTCCCCTCGGCGGTGCCGTCGGCGAAGCGATCCACGGTCGTCGTCACCACCCCGTCGCAAGGGCTGACCACCACGTCGCCGAAGATCGCGTAGTCCTGCAGAGCGGAGGGCGTGATCCCGCGGGCGCGCGCACCGAAGGCGTTCAGCTTCACGAAGTCCACGCCGTACTGCGGCAGATAGACATTCGCCGCCGGCCGGCTCCCGCCGTGCAGCACGAGATAGTTCCCCTTCGTCAGCGGAAACCCGAGGTCGAGCGCCGGCCCCGGCACCGTATGCGCGCTGAGCACGCCGATGGCGACGGCGCCGAAGAACATCCCAATCAGCGCCTTCACGAACATGCGCATCCCCGACTCCTCCGCCGGCGCCCGGTCGCGCGCGAGCGAGACGATCACCGCCACCACGAACAGCACGGCGATGAGAACCCGCACCGGCAGCCCGAAAAACGCCCACGGCGCCGCGAGCAGGCTGAAGCCGACCACCCCCGCCGCCATGAGGAAGGTGGCGAGCCAGGCCACGAGCGGCCGACGCGAGCGCCGCCCGAGCAACGCGATCGTGATCAGGGGGAGGAGGACGGAGGAGAAGAGGAGGTTCCAGACGCCCACGGCGGCGGGATG
>JBIOTX010000080.1:0-7248 GCA_044866315.1 Thermoanaerobaculia bacterium
CTATCCGGATCATGGCCAACGTGGACCGTGTCGGGGACACGTTCGTCTATTTCGTCTCGATGGGGGAGCACGAGTCGCAGCTCGATGACTTCGCCGAGGCGACGGAGCGGACGACCGTGCTCAAGGCGCCGACGGTGGAGAAGATCCGCAACGTTGCGAACGAGATCCGCGCCAGAATCCCGGTAAAGCAGCTGGAACCGCCACCACCACCACCTCCTCTACCGCCCCCTCCTCCAAAACCTTCGCCGTGGATACCCGCGCTCAAGGCACTCATCGCACTCGCTCCGCTCGCGCTCATCGCCTTCTTCCTCCTCCAACACCAACGCAAGAAAAACCGCCTCGAAGGCGAGCTGGAGATCCTCCGCCCCCGCGCCGCCCCCGACGCCGCATTTGTCGGCCTGCCGACGCTCCAGGCCAACGAGGTCGCGCTCAGCGCGATCCTGCCTCTGGACGCGCTGGCCGGCAGCGACGCGCGCCTGTTCGTCCGCCGCAAGGACGGCCGGAAGAGGGTCTGGATCGCCGCGCAGAGCGGCTCGCTGCGCGTCAACGACGTCGAGACGCCGATGAGCGAGCTGTACGACGCCGACACCATCGAGATCGGCGAGGCGAAGCTCCGCTTCAACCGCGTCGGCGACGAACGTCCGCTCGAATCCAATCAGGAGGGTGACCTGTGAAGAACAATGTCGTGTTTCGTCCCACCGTGGTGATCGGCCTCGGCGGTACCGGCCACAGCACGCTGCTCAAGCTCAAGAAGCGCTTCGTCGACGCCTACGGCTCGGTTCCGCCGATCGTCCGCTTTCTCTCGATCGACACCACGGAGAATGCCGAGGGGGCGGCGCGGGGCGAGGAGGCCTCGCAGGACGGACGGCTCGATCACAGCGAAATGTACGTCCTGCAGGTCGGCAATCCGGCGAACCTGGTCAACGGCACGAACCCGCACATCGACGAGTGGTGGCCGCCGGAGATTCCGACCCAGGCCATCATCGCCGGAGCCGGACAGGTGCGGGCGCGCGGGCGGCTGGCGCTGTTCGCGAAGGCTTCCGAGGTGTACGCGCGCATCCGCCGCGCCGTCGATGACGTGCGCAACATCCGCAACCAGAAGCAGATGTACGCGGACGCCTTCCAGGTCTCGGACCGCTCCGGCGTCGAGGTGCACATCGTCGGCAGCCTCGCCGGCGGCACGGGAAGCGGCACGTTCCTCGACGTGGCCTTCATGGCCCGGGACGTGATCGGCGGCGACGAGCAGTCGAACTTCACCGCCGTGCTGCTCCTGCCCGGGATCTTCACGCGCATGAACGGCGTGGCCCTGGTCAAGCCCAACGCCTACGGCGCGCTCAAGGAGATCGAGCACCTGTCGACGATGAAGGGCAGCCTCCCCGTCGACTACGGCTTTCGCCGCGTCGACGTGACCCGTCCGCCGTTCGACATCATCTATCTGATCGACAGCGTCAACGAGCAGGGCCGGGTGGTGACGGACCAGAAGGACCTGCACGCCCTGATCGCCGACGGCATGTACGTGCAGATCGGCTCGCAGCTCGGCACCGACAGCGCGAACGCGGTCGACAACATCAAGACCCAGATCGCCGCCGCGCCGCGGGTGAAGGGCCGCTCGCCGCAGTACTGCAGCTTCGGCGTGGCCTCGCTGACCATGCCCGGCTTCGACGCCCTGCTGTTCGAGGACGCCAAGCGCCTGGTCAGCGACGACCTCATGAACGGCGCGGTGTCCGACGCCGAGGTCGAGGAGGAGGTGCAGCGGTTCATCGACGCCAACCGCCTGCGCGAAGACGAGGCCGATCAGGTCGTCGAGGTCCTCAGCCAGCGCGAGGGCGGCGGACAGCTGCGCATTCCGATGCCGCTCACCCAGCTCACCTTCGACAACAAGGCCCTGGGCGCGATCAAGAACCTGCACACCGTCCATCGCTCGAAGGCGGAGCGCCTGATCGCCCAGACCATTGGCGCGAACTTCGACGCGCTGCGCGATCAGTCGGTGGCTGCGATCAACGCCCTGTGGGAGTCGATGGTCAACAGGATCAACGGCTTCACCCGCGCGGAGCGCTTCTTCGAGAAGCTCCAGGCCAAGCTGGAGTGGTACCGGAACATGATGGACGGCGAGGCGAAGGAGGAGCGCGGGCGTCTCAAGGCGCTGAGCTTCAAGCCCGCCGAGGACCAGATCGCCGAAGCCGCGGGCGCGTTCCTGCGGCGGGAGGCGCGGGTCAAGACCGCGTGCGAGGTCTACGCCGGTCTGGTCGAGCGCGAGACCGAGCTGACCATCCGCGTGGCCCGGCTGGAGAAGGCGGCCGAGCTCTACTCGACCCTGCACGCCCACACCCAGTCGATCCTCGACGCCTGCTACCGCATCCGCGAGAACCTGGGCGCCGCGCGCAAGCACTTCGAGCAACAGTATCTCGATGCCACCAATCCGCGCGGCGCGTCGCGGCTCTTCGAGCAGACCGTCGGCTTCGACCCCGGCGAGCACCGGCCGCGCGTGACCGGCGAGGACTTCGTGAAGTGGTACGCCGATCAGCACCGCGCCTCGCTCTCGCAGTGGGCCGGCCTGCGCGCGGCGGAGGTGCACGCGGACATCCAGCAGTTCGTGGAGAAGTGCTACCAGCCGCTGACGTCGCTGACGATGGACGACATCCTGCGCCGCTCGACGCCGGAGGCTGTCTCGCAGCAGCTCAAGCGCCTCGACAACCTGGCCGTGCCGCTCTGGCGCTACGACGCCGGCCGGATCCCGGTCGTCAACCAGACCCTGATCAACGAGTTCTACCACTACGGCGTGGGCGACGCCGACGCGACGGTGCTCAAGGAGGCGCGCTACGAGGCGGGGCTGCCGAAAGGGATGGCCAAGCCGTCGCTGGTCTCCACGCGCGACCCGAAGCGCATCCTCCTGTTCAAGGTCAAGACCGGCCTGCCGCTCTTCGCCCTGGCGGAGATGGAGGACATGGAGCGCGCCTACGGCGATCCGAACAAGATCATCTCCAATCACGTCGACCGCCGCTGGCAGGAGCTGCCGAATCTGATTCCGCGTAGCGGGGACGGCGAGGCCCTGCGGTGGTTCGCGCTGGCGCAGGCCCCCGAGCCGTTCGCCATCATCCGCCGCGACGGCGCGTGGTACTCGATGAAGTCGAAGAACGGCCGCCGGGTCGACAACAACCTGGTGCGGCTGGCGCAGGGACGCGTGCCGGCGTTCGCGGCCTTCGAGAAGAACCGCGATCTCGTGCAGGAGGCGGAGGAGGCCATCGACGCCGTGGTGACCCGCGAGGGCGCGGTGCGTGCGGCGCAGATCCTCCGGGAGTACGTCGAGTCGCTGTCCAAGCAGATGGCCAGCGCGGTCGAGCCGCAGGTCAAGGATCAGGTGGAGAACGAGATCCTGGCCATCGAGGACTACGTGCGGCGGATGGAGACGCTGGCCTGATGCTCAAGCCGGTCAGCCTCCTCGCTCTCGACGACGTCGCGGCGCCGCTCGCCGAGGCCGTGCAGCAGCGCGTCGCCGCCCATCACGGCGTCGACGACCTCGTGCAGTGGCGCTTCGCTGGCAGCTCCGATCCGGAGGCCGCGATTCAGTCGATCCATGCGCAGCGGCAGCGGCCCGACAGCCCGCTGCGCGTGCGCGACGACGTCAGCACGCGCGAGCTGGTGCTGGTGATGCTCTCCGCTGCCGGTCCGGCACGGCTGGCGCTGCTGGAAACCACGCGCCGCATCCGGGAGATTTATGAAACGCGGCGTTTCGCCTCGTTCGTGTCCATCGAGATTCTCGGCCTGCTGCCCGAGGCCGCAGGCGCGGCGATGCCGGACGACTACGCGGCCGCGTACGCGCTGCTCAAGGCCCTGAGCGCGGAGGAAGCGAAGCCGTTCAACGAGGTCTGGCTGCTCGACGCGACGAACGGCAACCGGGTGCGCTTCGGCGCGGTCGATGCGTTCCTCGACGTCTACGCTGGCGCCATCGCCGGCGCGCTCACGTACGAGCCGGAACTGAGCGGCGCGTTGCCGGGCATTCATCCGCGCGGGATGCATCCGACCTTCAGCTCGTTCGGCTACGCGTCGCTGGTCTTTCCGCGGGAGGTGGCGCTGCGGCGGATCGAGGCGCGCTTCGCCGCGGAGCTGGTGCGGGAGAAACTGCTCGCCGGCGCGACCGCCTCCAACGCGCAGCTCAAGGCGAAGCAGTTCGTGGCGGCCGAGGAGTTCGCGTTACCGCTTGCGCGCATCGGCGTCGAGGGCGGCCAGTCGCTGTTCCGCCGCTTTCGGCCGAAGACGCAGGTCGGTGAGCGGACGCGCAGCGCCGAGGAGATCATCGGTGCGGTGCGCGGCGAGCTGCAGGCATTCCGCGACTCGACGCACCTGCGTCATCTGGACACGCTCTCGAAGCAGGGAGATCAGGCCGCGCGCGATCATGCGGCGCTGCTCGCCCGTGCCGTCGACGAGACGCTCGACCGCGACGGATACGACGTCGCCCTGGCAGTGCTCGACGCGCTGCTCGATCCGCTGCCGGAGCTGCGTCCCGACGCGGAGCTCGCCCCGCGGAACCTGGTCACCGAGATCCGCACTGCGACCGCGGCGCTGGACGCGAGGCTGCGCTTCACCGCGAATACCGCCTCGAGCGACGCCGCGCGCAAGCGGGTGCGCGAGCTGGAGACGCTGATTCAGGATCAGAAGGTCGTGGCCGAGACGCACGCTCCGGTCGACGCCGCGGAGCAGCTCGAGGCCATGGAGCGTGAGAAGGCGTCGCTGCTGGGGCAGGTGCCGGAGCTGATCTTCGCCGAGGAGCGCGAGAACAGCGCGGCGCGCACGGCGGCGCGGGAGGGGGAGACGGCGCGTCTCGCGGCGGAGACCCAGGCGCGGGAGCAGGAGCTGCGCGAGCTGTTCGTGCAGCTCCCGCGCGCGGAGCAGGCGCTGCGCGAGGCGCTGGAGACGCGGCGGGCGTGGCTGTGGCGGCAGGTGTTCCTGGCCGTGGGCGGGGTGGCGGCGATATACGCGATCGGGTTCGTGCTCGGCATGCGCGTCACATGGGCGGTGATGATGGCGCTCGCCGCCTTCGCGATCTTCACCGGCATTCGCTACGTGACCCAGATCGCGCCGCTGGTGCAGGCCGCGCGCGAGCGCCTGGCGCGCGTGCGGGCGCAGATCGAGACGGCGGATCAGGCCAAGAATGCCGCGCACAACGCCGAGCTGCAGTTCGAGTACGACGTGATGCACCGCCGCGCGGCGCTGCGCGCGCTGCGCGCGACGCATGACGCCGCGAAGGAAACGCTGGAGGCGCTGCGCGCCCGGCGGGAGGCGCTCGAGGCCCTGGCGGCGTCGTTCGTCCCTCCGTCGATCGCCGCGGGCCGGCTGTCGCTGAGCGTGGTCGACGACGCGGAGGTCGACGCGTGGTACGAGCGGACGCTCGACGAGCGCAAGCCGTTCGCCCGCGAGTTCCCGCTCCGGCGCTCGGAGTCACGCCGTCTGGCCCTCGAGGAGATGCGGCAGCGTGTCGCCGCCCATGCCTCGACCGCGTTTGTCGGGTTCCGCAAGCTCACGCTCGGAACCGCGGCGTCGTCGCTGGCGGACGAGACGAAGCTCGGCCAGCGGCTCAGACGGCTCGTGGACGCCAGTGCGCCGCTGATCGAGCTGCGCGAGGACGATCTGCAGGCCCAACGGTCGATGCAGCGCGACTGCACGCTCTGGCTCGACGTCGAGGACGCGACCTGGAGCGCGCAGCTGCAGCGGCGCTTCCCCGAGTCGCACCCCAGACCGGCGCCGGACGCGCTGTCGGCGCACGTGATCACGCGCGTCCTGCACTACCCCGGCTACGTTCTCGGGCAGATCGACTATTACCGCGCGCAGTACGAGTCCGCGGCCAGTCCCGAGCACGGAGAGGTCGCCGATCTCATTCCGGCCGAGCTGGTCGTCGGCACCTCCGTGCGCGCGGCGTACGAGCGGCTCCTGCTCGCCCGCGCGCTCGGGATCGTGAGCATGCGCAACGGCCAGCTCGCGGTGAGCGACGCGCTCCTCGGCGACTCGCATCTGGCGGCCGCGCAGCTCCTCGCCGCGCCGGAGAGCGCCTCGTATCGCGAGCAGCTCGACAACGCGCTCGTGCCGCGGCTGGAGATCACGCCCGACGTCGCGCGCGAGCTCCGCTCGCTGCGCCAGTCGACGCCGCTGACGCCGCTCGACCGCAACGTGCTCGACGGGCTGCTGAAAAAGTACGTCTGAAAGGGAAAGCCATGGGCTTTTATCTGCGCAAGAGCGTGTCGGTGGGGCCGTTTCGCTTCAACCTCTCCGGCTCGGGCGTGGGCGTGTCGGTGGGCGTTCCGGGCTTCCGCGTCGGCTCCGGGCCACGCGGCAATTACTTGCACCTCGGGCGGGCCGGCGTCTACTACCGGCACACGTTTCCCTCGGCGTCGAGCGCGCCGCGCGCGCAGCTGCAGGAGATCGACTCCGGCGGCGCGTCGGCGATCGTCGACTCGTCCTCCGAGGAACTGATCGAGGAGATTCGTGCCAAGCGGCGCAAGCTGTCGCTGCGCCCGTTCGCGATCGTCGGTTCGGTGCTGTTGCTGCTCGTGGCGTTGCGCGCGGGATGGCCGGGATGGGCGCTCGGGCTCGCCGCGCTGATCGGGCTGGCACTCATCCTCACCGCGGGTCATCGTGACAGGATCGCCAAGACCGTCGTCATCCTCTATGAATTCGAGCCGCAGGTGGAGGAGGCATTCCGCCGCTTCAGCGAGTGGGCGCAGGCGCTGGCCGGCGCCGGCCGGACTTGGCACATCGCGGCCTCGGGACGGGTGTACCAGCGCAAGTACCACGCCGGTGCAGGGCACCTGGTGCAGCGCAACGTCACGCCGGTGCGCACTGCCGAGCCGCCGTTCGTGAAGACGAATGTGCCGGTGCTGAGCATCGGCGCAGGACGGCAGACGCTGTACTTTCTGCCCGACCGCCTGCTGGTGTACGACGGCGCCGGCGTCGGCGCCGTCTCCTACCGCACGCTCGAGATCTCGGCCTCCAGGCAGCGCTTCATCGAAAGCGGCGGCGTGCCGTCGGATGCGACGGTGGTCGATCGGACGTGGCAGTACGTGAACAAGAACGGCGGTCCTGATCGCCGCTTCAGTGACAACCCGGAGATCCCGATCTGCCTCTACGACGAGCTCACGCTCCGCACCCCCACGGGGTTGAACGAGGTCGTGCAGGTCTCGCGCTCCGGCCTCGGTGAGGGATTCGTCGCGGCGGTTCGGCATCTGGCGAGCGTCGTATAGGAGCGCGGGGGGGGCG
>JBIOTX010000081.1:0-9425 GCA_044866315.1 Thermoanaerobaculia bacterium
GCGTGATGAGACTGGTCGCCAGGATCGCGCCGAGGGGCAGGAAGAAGATGGCCATCGACTCCCAGCAGGCCCGCCACATGTTCGGCCAGAACGCATCGGCGGCGTAGAGGGCCGGCAGCCGGCGATGGTGGAGAAGACGTGCGGCGAGAACAACCACCGGCGTGAACAAGCTGCCGCCCACGATCAGCGTCGAGGCGAAGCTGCGCTTGCGCTTGAGCCATTCCCCGTGAAAGGCGCGCAGGAACACGGGCTACTCCTGCACCAGATCGAGGAAGATGGTCTCGAGATCGTTGCGTACGGCGCGGATCTCGTAGACGTCGAGGTTGCGCGCCGTCAGCCGCCGGTTGATGGCCGCGATGCGCTCGCCCGTGAGCGCGGGCAGGACCACTTCGCCGTCTACGAGCCGTGCCGCGATGCCCTCCTCGGCGATCGTTCGCGCCGCCTCGGCGTTGTCGCTGGTCGAGACCCGCACCGACAGCACCTCCTGCCGGCGCCGCCGCAGCTCGTCCATCGGACCCTGAAACAGCAGCGTGCCTTTCCCGAGAATGCCGACGTGCGTGGCCACGCGCTCGACCTCCGACAGCAGATGGCTGGAGACGAGGATGGTGCAGCCCTGGCTTCGATTGAGCTCGATCAGCAGATTACGGATCTCGATGATGCCGCTCGGATCGAGGCCGTTCGTCGGCTCGTCGAGAATGATCAGCGAGGGACGATGCAGGAGCGCGGCCGCGATCGAGAGACGCTGGCGCATCCCCAGCGAGAACTGTTTCGCGCGTTTCTTTCCCGTCCCTCCCAGTCCCACCAGCTCCAACACCTCGCCGATGCGGCTCTCCGGACAGCGGTGAATGAGCTGCAGGAGCCTCAGATTCTCAACCGCGCTGAGGTGGTCGTACAGCGAGGGACTCTCGATCAACGAGCCCACGCTCCCGAGAATGCCGAGACGGTCGTCGTCGAACCGCTTGCCGAAGATGCGGATCTCGCCGCGCTGCCTGCGCAGCAGGCCGAGGATCAGCCTGAGCGTGGTCGTCTTTCCCGCGCCGTTCGGCCCGAGAAAGCCGTAGATGCTGCCCGCCGGCACCTGCATGTTGATCCCGCGCAGGACGTCCTGGCGGGCGAAGCGGTGGGAGAGATCGAAGGTCTGGAGGCAGTCCATGGACTTTAAGTAAGAGTTAAACTAACATGACGCCGTAAAGTGGTCAACGCAAACGAACTCCAACGGCAGAGCGCGCGCATGCTGCGGTTCGTGACCGCGCTCTGGGCGATCTGTCTCACCCTGGTCGTCCTGGAACGATTCAGCCTTGCGACCATCCGTCTGGTCTCCGGCGGTTTTGCGGGAGAGGCCCTCCGCGCATTCGCCAATCAGGCCGTCGCGGCAGTTCCCGAGGCGCTGTACCTCCTGGGACTGTGGTGGATCCGCGACGCCCTCGTCGCCTTCACCCGCGGAGAGCTCTTCGCCTCCCCGACCACGCGCATGCTCGATCGCGTGGGCCTGCTCCTGGCCTGCGCCTCGGCCGTGCGCATCCTCATCGTCCCCGGCGCCTCCCGTCTCCTCGGATTCGACCTGGGCTACTGGATCGCCTTCGACGCCGCGAGCCTGGTCCTGGCCGCGATCGGCCTCGCCCTCAAGGCCATCGGCGCCGTCTTCCGCCACGCACGGGCGATCCAGGCCGAGCTCGACGAGATCTTCTGATGCCGATCGTCATCACGATCGACCGCGTCCTCGCGGCCCGAAAGCTCCGAGCCAAAGACCTCGCCGCCCTCATCGGCGTCAGCGAGACCCACCTCTCCCTCTTCCGCTCCGGCAAGGTCCGCGGCGTCCGCTTCTCGACGCTGGCGCGATTGTGCAAGGCCCTCCACTGCCAGCCCGGCGACCTTCTGGCCTACGAGCCGGGAGAGGACGAGGACGACTGACTCAATGGCGTGAACGACATGCCGACGAGCGTCTGATGGAGCGCGGCGGCGGTGGTGATGCGCCGCGCGACGTCGCGGTGCAGTGCGCGCAGCAGCAGCTCCGCCAGTTCGGCAGGCACGTCGCCGCGCAGCGTCCGCGGATCGGGAACGTCGCGGTCGAGCACGGCATTTACGGCCAACACGGTGGTCACCGCGTCGAACGGATTGTGTCCGGTCAGCGCCTCGTAGAGCGTCACGGCAGCCGCCCAGACGTCATCGGCCGGTGCGGGAGTCGCTCCCAGGATCGCCTCCGGAGAGAGGTAAAGCGGTGTGCCGGCGAGCCCGATCGACGGTTCATTGCGGAAGTGCACGAGGCCGAAGTCGAGCAACTTGACCGCCCCGTCGCGGCCGAAGCCGATGTTCGACGGCTTGACGTCGCGGTGAAGGATGCCGGCGGCGTGCGCATGGGCGAGCGCATCAGCCACGGCGACTCCGATGTGGATCACCTCCGACGGCGCGAGCGAACCGCGTGCAATCCGCTCGGCGAGCGTACCGCCGTCGAGGAGCTCGAACACCAGCATCGGCCGCCCGCGCCAGCTCTCCCATGCGTGAATCGTGGCGATGGAGGAGTGGCGCAGCGCTGCCACGGCCCGGGCCTCCCGCTCGAAGCGCTCCGTCGCGTCGGATGCCGGAGCAGACAGCGTCTTGATGGCCACCTCGCGGCCGAGGACCAGGTCGCGTGCGCGGTAGACCACGCCCATCGCTCCGCGGCCGATGCGCTGCTCGAAGCGGAATTGGCCGTGGATGTGCGGGATCTCGGCGGGAACGAGCGGCGTGGCATCGCCGGAACAGCGGACCGGGAGCAGCGGATCGTAGACCATGCCGCATGTCTCGCACATCAGTGCGCGTTCTACCACGTCGTGAGCGGATTCAAGCGATCGGGGTGGTGCGTCGCGCAGCTGCAGGTTTTCCATGGCTAGAGCCGCCGATGCGGCGGCAGTGTCGAGGAGAAGAAAGTCGTCGCCGTCGAAGGGGAGGCCGCTCATCTTCTCTCCCGCGACGAGCAGGCCGAGGAGCTCGTGACGGGAGTCCACGAGGGGCGTGGCCACGGCAAAGTGGCGTTGTCCGATCCACGCCCGCTCGGCCTCGGGCAGCCGGGCGACATCGATGGCGAACGACTTGCCGCACTCCGCCGCCGTCCGCACGAGACGCGAGGAGAGATCGAGCGGCAGGAGGACGCCGGCGGCGTCCACGAACATGCCGCGCCCGCGGTCATGAACGAGGAGCGCGGCCGATTCGATGTGCAGCGCGTCGTCCAGGTGCTCGACCAGTGCGCGTCCCAGCGCCTCGAGGTCCCGTGCTTTGCCCGCGGTCATGGCAAAGCTCCCGGCGAGAGGCCGTGAATCGCGGTGCCGGTAGAAGAGCCGCTGCACCACGCGCCGCAGCACCGCGGTCGCCAGAATGGCCGCTCCGACCAGAATGACGGCCGGCGCGCGATCGCGGGCGAAGCGGCCGATCGGCTCGCCGCGGTGGCTGTAGAACAGTCCGATCAGGACGGCGGCGGCACTGAGTCCCACGGCGAACAGCGTGCGATCCGCGACAGCGAAGACGATCGCGCGCCGGGCGAGAATGCCGACGCGCTCGACGCGCCGTGACAGCAGCGCGTGGACGAGAGAAGCCGGCACGAGCGCGAGCGGCAGGAGCAGCACGGCCATGACTTCGCGCGGCATCGCCAGCCGCCCCGTCGCCAGCAGCGATGCGCTCTGGGTCATTGCTCCGGCGAGAGGAATGGCGATGCCCGTGCCGCAGCCCCAGGCCACGATGCGGACGCGGTCTCCCAGATCGCCGGTCCTTTGCCGCACGCGCAGCGCCCGCGCCTGGCGGACGACGAGCGCGAGCGCGAGCACGGCCGTCAACGCATAGGGGACGAGCTGCAGCAGATTGGTCTCCAGGAAGCGGATGATCGCCGACGCCGCGGCCGCCGGCAGGCGATCGAAGATCACGCCGGCCTGCGAGAACGCGAGCAGCACCGCGCGCGCGACCGCCGCGGCCGAGACGCCCTCGATGATGGCGCGCTCCGCCGACCGGATGCGCAGCGCGTACGGAAACTCCGCGGCGAGGAGCAACAGGTACCGGCACCAGAGCGCGCCGGGAATCAACACGTACGCGATGATCAAACCATCGCGCACCGCGGCCGGCGGGATGTGAACGAGGTTCGGCTCGAGCAAGGGGAAGCCGAGCGTCACCGCCAGACCGGCAAGGAACCCGCCTGCGCTGGTTGCGGCGCGGTTCATGCCGCCCAGACCGAGGGCCAGGCCGGCCACGGCGAACAGCAACGCCAGAAAGGCGAGGTCGAGGCGGCGGACGATCGTCGCTGCGTCGGCCGGCACCGCCACGACGCGCCCGCTGATCACGCGAGAGTCATGGAGGCGGTATTCCACGAGCGCGCCGATCGGCACATTGCGGAATCGCCGCCGCGCCTCGGGGGAGGAGGCGGCGATCCACGCTCCGCCGCCGAAGCGCACCGCTTCGAGGACCTCACCCTTCCGGGTGATCACCGCGCCGCCGGTCAGCATCCGCGATCCGTTCAAGTCGATCGGATGCCGCCGCTGCGTCCCGGCCGTCGCGATCGCCACCGGCGCGAGCGGAAGAACCGCTACCGCGCTGCAGATGCACAGCAATCGGACGAGCCACGTCCTCGGCGCATTCATGTCGGGAGAAAAGCGTATTTCTATAATAGCGGCAGTCATGCGGCTCGATGCGATCCGCCGTCTCTGGGAGCGTTTGCGCGCCAGCGGTGGAAGCGCCCGTGTGCTCGATACCGACTCCTTCACGGAAAGTGAGCGCGCGGTCGGCCGCATGGCGCTGCCGCTCATGGCCGAGCTGGCCACGGCGCGCGAGACGATCGCCGAGCTGAGCGAGAAGGCCCTCGCCGTCGATGCGCTGCTGCGGCTCCTCCCCTCGCCCGCCCTGGTCATCGATGAGGCGGGGCGCCTCCTCTCCTCGAATCCGGCAGCGAAGGCGCTTTTCGGCGGGCCGGCCGTGCCGGAGGCGGTCGTCGAGCTCGCCGCCCACGCCCTGCGGGGAGGCGAGGAGCGCGACTGCTCCACGATCCTTCATCCCCGCCGCGTCGGCGCAACGATTCGCATCGTGCCGGCGGACGTCGGCGAGCGGACAGGAGACGGGCCGGGAGTGGTATTCCTCGTTGCTCCCGAAGGCGCGCCGGGGGTCGACGCGACGGAGCTGACCGACCGCCTCGGTCTCACCCCGATGCAGGCGCGCGTCGTCGCTCTCGTGGCCCGTGGCCTGAGCAACCGCGAAGTGGGCGAGCAGCTCGGCTCGTCCGTGGAGACCGTGCGGAAGCACCTCACCGCGGCCTATCAGAAGACCGGCGTCATGAACCGCGCAGGCGTGGTCGCTCTCGCCTATGGCGCCCGCTTCGGGGCGCGGCCGCCGACCGACGTCATGTGACCTGCCCGTTCCCGGGGATGCCGCCGCCACGGCGGCAGGCGATATTCCGCAGCAGAGAGAAAAGGAGGGTGCAATGAGACGACGTCCCATCACTGCCAGTGTGGAGTTTTTGAAGAGCGAGCCGGGCCGGCAGCTGGCGCGGACCATGGTGGCCGAATATCTCGAGTCGGAGAGCCTTCGGCCTGAGCCTGTGCCGGTCGTCCGCGACATCAACTTGTATTTCGAGGACCTCCTCCGCGAATACATCGAGCATCTCGACCACGACATCGAGCCATACGTCGAGCCGCCCGGTCCTCACTACGATGGTGCCGCACTCCGTAAGGCGCTGGCCGATGCCTACGCCGACCGGTTCCGCGATTTGTTTCCAAAGACCCCGGAGGAGATCGGGGAGTACCTGCTCCGCCTCACGCGGATGGTCCGCTGGCTGGCCAAGCTCACTTGCGAGGTGTGGCTGCTCGACACTTATCCCGATCCCGCGTTCGACTATCCGGTCAAGAACGAAGACGACAAGACCGTGCGCGTCTATCACCTGCAGTGGGCTCGTGAAGCGTTCGGCTGGTGGCGGGCGAACGTGGCCCGTTTCCGCTATCGCCTGCGCCTCCCACGCCCCTGCCGCTGTGAGCAGGACTCGGCCAACGCGTTGATCTTCGATGCCCTCGACGACGAGCTGCGAGCGCGGCTCGAGGCGGTCGGATCGCGTGGCGGCGTGGAGGTCGAGGAGGGCTGCCCGCTCTGCTGAAGACCGACTACCCGCTTTAGGGGATGTGCCATCGCATGCGGGGCGCCATCTTGCCGGCATCCACAGCGCGCGCCCCGTGGAACGTCAATGCAGAGAGACAGAGGAGGTCTTCATGACGATCCAACGACGCCACATCCCTCATCTCATCGCCGCCGTCTTCCTCATCGGGCTCGCTTCGGCGGGCCAAGTCGTCGCAGCCGAGCCTTCCACGGTGCACTACTGGGAGTTTCACAACATCCCGGTGACCAACGCGTGCGACCGCTGGTCGCTCATTCCGGCTCCGCCGACGTGTGCGCCGCTCAATCCCGGTGGGGCGGCGGTCTACAACTGCACCGTGTGGTCGATGATCGGGCTCCGCCCTCTCGGAGGCGCGCTCTACGTCCCGGACCAGACGGTCGTCCTGGACCCGCCCAAGGTCTGTTATTTCCACGGTTGCAATCTGCTCACGATGACGATGACGTGCATCGACCCGGACTTCGATGGTGACGTGGTGAAGCTCGGCAATGTGAGCCACTACCGCTTTCGCAAACAGACGGACCTGCCGCTGCCCGAGGTCCCGAACCAGAAGCCTTGAGGTGTCCGCGTAGGACTCTCCCCGCCGCCGCGCGCGGCGGGGAGCACGCGCCTCGGCAACGCTCCGTGCGGAGCAGAAAGGAGCCCGACCCATGACTCGCGCGAGTACCCATGCTTTCGCCGTCTTCCTGGTCTTCGTCCTCATCGTCGCCTCCCAGGCCGGTGCCGCGCTGCCGCAGGACCGGCCGTTCTACGCCACGATCAAGAACAGCTCCTCCGGCACCGAGCAGTGTTTGATCTTCGGCGGCAGCGGCACGGACACGCATCCGTCCCGCTACAACTGGGGAACCGGCGCCGGGGCGTTCTGCGGATTCGCCTCGCGCGGCGAGCTCCTCGCCAACCGGCAGGCGGTGTGGCTTTTCCTTCCCCTCGGCAACGACCTGTACACGATCAGCAACGGCCCCTGCGGAGCCGAGCGCTGCCTCATCTTCGGGAGCAGCGGCACCGACGTCTTCCCGTCGCGATACAACTGGGGCACCGGTCACTACTGCGGCTTCCCCGGCGGAAAGGACGAGCTGCTGCGGAACGGACAGGCGGTGTTCCGCGTCGCGCAGGTCGACGGCGATCGCTACATCATCTCCAACGACTCCGGCGGTGCCGGCGAGCGATGTGTGATCTTCGGCGGCAACGGAACCGAGGTCTATCCCCACCGGTACAACTGGGGCTCCGGTCCGTACTGCGGCTTCCCCGGCGGCAGAGAGCCGTTTCTCGACAACCGCCAGGGCGTCTTCCGGATCCAGGAAGTCGGACTGCGGTGGCCCAACTGACGTCCCAAACCGGCTGATGGAGGTTCCTCATGCGCTATCGCATTGTCTCTTCCATTCTGGTGATGGCATTGGTCATGAGCGCATCCGCGCAGACGGCCGAGCCGCCGATCGTCTGGACCGCGCCGTCCCTGTCGCGCATCGGCATGGATGATCCTGCCGGAACGGGCAACACGATCACGATCCATGCGGCGAAAGGCGAGAGCGAGTCCTTCCAGATCGCTGTGCGCGCACCGGCGTCCGGACTCACCGGGGTGAATGTCACGGCCACGGATTTCGAGAGCGGAAGCCATCGGATCGCCCGGTCGAACGTCGTCCTGTACCGCGAGCACTACATTGCCATCAGCCAAGGCAGCACTTGCCGGTACCCGAATCAACCGTGTGAGAACCCGCCGCTCGGCGCCGGTACGTATCCGGACGCCCTGATTCCGTTCAACGATCCGCAAACCGGCGCAGCACTGAGCGGCGCCAGGCTGGACGCCGTGCCGTTCCGCCTCGACGCCCACAAGAACCAGCCCATCTGGATCGACGTTCACGTCCCGCGTACGTCTGCCGCGGGAACCTACACGTCGACCTTCACGATCAGCAGCGATCAGGGCAACGCCACCGTCACGGCGAGCCTCGTGGTCTGGAATTTCGAGCTGCCGTTGCAACCGGCATTGAAGTCGGCCTTTTTGCTGGAGAACAACACCAGGCTGCTGCAGAAGGAGGTCCTGAAGCATCGCCTGATGCCGATGGGCGTCTATCAGCCGGTCGATCCGGCGGATGAATGTGAGCTCATCGAAAACTTCGGCCTGAACATCGCCTCACTTCCCTTCGTCCCCTTCTGGAGCTCCGCGAATCCGCACACCGGAACGATGAAAGCGGCCCCCGGCGTCAGCGACTTCACGACCGAAGGCAATCAGCACAACAAATTGCTGCCGGTGTATTGCTATACGGCCGATGAGATCAGCGACGGCGAGCATTCCATCGAACTGTACGAGCCGATGAAGCAGTGGGCGAGGAGCATGCACGAGGCGGGCATCCGCAACCTGGTGACGATGAAGCCGGTTCCCGAGCTTTACGACGACGGATCGGGGACCTGCTGGTCGGCCGTCGACATCTGGGTGGTGCTGCCGTTCCAGTACGACCAGTCGGCGGATCGATGCCGCCATGTCCAGCGGAAGGGCGACGAAGTCTGGTCCTACAACACCCTCGTGCAGGACAACTACTCGCCGAAGTGGCACATCGACTTCGCGCCGGTCAATTTCCGCATTCAACCGGGGTTCATCAGCCAGTCGCTCGAGCTCACCGGACTGCTGTACTGGCGCGTGGACTGGTGGAAACGCTTCGACGGCCAGCCGAGCGATCCGTGGCTCGACGCGTATGGCGGGCACTTTCCCGGCGACGGGCAAATGGTCTATCCCGGCCAGGACGTGGGAATCGACGGAGTTGCCCCATCGATGCGTCTGAAGTGGCTCCGCGACGGCGTCGACGATTTCGACTACGTGGCTCTGCTGAAGAAAGCCGGCCGCGGCGACTGGGCGCTGCAGGTCTCGCGCAGCGTCGGCGCAAGCTGGCGAGAGTGGACGCGCGATCCAGCCGCGCTCGAAGCGGCGCGCAAGCAACTCGGCGACGCGCTGAGCGCCGCGCCGTGAGCTCTGCACGCCCCGCGCGTCACGCGGTAACGTTCACCCACACCTGATTCGTATTCGCCAGCTCCGTCTTGAACGCCGTCATCGCCTTGACCCGATACTGAATCCGCTTGCCCACCGCGCTCGGGAGCGCGCCGCCGGAGAGCTGGCGGTGCGGGCGGGCGCTGCCGGGCTTACGGGTGCGGAAGACGGCCTGGACGAAGGGGGAGGGTTTGTCGAACTCGATCACGATCTCGTCGACGGAGACGTCGGCGCCGCCGATGTAGCGGAAGTCCCACTCGATGCCTTCGCCGACCTTGACCGTCACGTCCATGGGGTTGGCCAGGACGTAGAAGCGGCCGGCGCCGTGCTCGA
>JBIOTX010000082.1:0-5087 GCA_044866315.1 Thermoanaerobaculia bacterium
CTTTCCTATCCGGATCAGAAAGCGGTGGCTGCGCCACCGCACTCCTACGACTCGTCCAGCTTGAAGTTGATGGTGATGTTGAACGTGACCGGCACCGGCTTCCCGTCGATGGTGGCCGGCTCGAACCGCCACTGGCGGACCGCGTCCACCGCGGCCTGATCGAGGCCGTACGGCAGCGGCTTGAGCACGCGGGTCTCGCCGACGGTGCCGTCTTCCTTGATCAGCAGCTCGAGGATGACGATGCCGAAGATGCGGTTCGCCTTGGCCTCGGCGGGATAGACAGGCTCGACGCGCGAGAGGACTTTCGGCGGCTTCATGTTGGCGTCCTCGCCGACGCGCTTGGCGTTGATCGGGGCGGGGAACAGCCGGGTGACGGTGGCGACGAGGGTGTCGCCGTCGCGGACGTCGAGGGTGGCGGTGCCGCTGCCGTCGGCGTTGACGGCGATGGCCCACTTGTAGGTGCGGTTGCGGACGGTGGTGATCACGTTTCGGGTCTCCGCCTCGGCGCCGAACTCGACGGCCCCGGTGAAGACCGCGCTGCGGATGCTCACGGTGTACGGCGACTTGCCGCCGCGCATGGAGTGCACGTCGAAGTCGAACGGCTCCGCGCTGCTCTCGGGCGAGACGGTGGTCACCTCGCCGGCGACGAGGGTCGGCGACGGCGCGAGTGCGGCGAAGGCGAGCGCGGCAAGGGCGAGGGCGCCGAGAACGGCGGCGCGGACGATCCAGGCAGGGAAACGGCGGCGGGCTTCGTAGGTCATGATCGATTCCATCCTTTCGCGGAGTTGAAGACGGCTCATGCAGGCCACGGCGGAGGAGCGAAAGGCGGCTTCGCAGCTCCGGGCCAGGGCGTTGAGATAGGAGTCGGCGTCGCAGCCGCGCTCGAGCACGGCCTCGTCGCAGGCGTGCTCGCGCAGCGCGACCAGGCGCCGACGGGCGATGCGGTGTACAGGGTCGAACCAGAACAGGGCGCAGGCGAGCTGCGCGAAGAGGGCGATGAGGTTGTCGCGCCGGGCGACATGGGCCTCTTCGTGCGCGAAGACGGTCTCCAGCTCCGCGGGCGTGAGGCTCTCGAGGTACTCGCCGGCGGGGAGGACGATCGTGGGCCGGACGATGCCGATGACCATCGGCTCGCCGACCTCGTGCGAGACGGCGTAGCCCGACTTCTCGTCGGCGAACTGCCGGACCCCGCGCCAGTG
Organism: Thermoanaerobaculia bacterium; assembly: GCA_044866315.1. Taxonomy (GTDB): domain Bacteria; phylum Acidobacteriota; class Thermoanaerobaculia; order Gp7-AA8; family Gp7-AA8; genus QHVT01. The sequence continues at coordinate 1,200 of JBIOTX010000082.1, forward strand.
CAGCGCGCTCCGCGCGCTGCGGACGAATGTGATCAGCGCGCCGAGGGCCCACAGTCCGACGAGCAGGCACCACAGCTCGGATCGGTCTTCGGCGGCAGCGATCGGCGTCGCCGCGGCCGGCGCGATCGTGGCCTCGACCGGCGTCCCCTGCGTAGACACCGGCGCGGGAATCGCCGCAGCGATCGCCAGCAGCGGCGGCACGAGCATGGCCGCGACCAGGATCGTGTGCCGGCTGGCCGCGGACACGTCGCTGGCGAAGCGCTCGACGAACAGCGCCAGCGCCAGGAAGGCGATCGAGCCGGCGGCCACGGCGGCGAGGAAGGAGAGGTTCTGGTGAATGAGAGCGTGGATCATCGGGGGGCTTTCTTTCCGGAGCGTTTGAGCTGCTCCTCGGCGTGTTTGACGTCTTCCAGGGTCAGCTTCCCGGTCTCGACCAGGTGCGCGACCATCGGCTCGGGGCTGCCGCCGAAGAGATCGAGCAGCTCGCCGATCAGGCGCTCGTAGACCCGCTTGCGGGTGATGGCCGGCTCGTAGAGGTGGGCGTTGCCGATCTTGCGGGTGCGGCGGACGGCGCCCTTCTCCTCGAGCCGGGTCAGGATCGTCTGCACGGTCGTGTACGCCGGGCGCTTGGCGGCGGGAATGGCCTCCTGGATCTCCCGGACGGCGGCCTCGCCGAGGTCCCAGACGTACTGCATGATCTCCAGCTCGAGACGGGTCAGTTTCACGTTGCGCGGCATCCACTCTCCTACAAACAGTGGAAATCCTACTACAAATGTAGAAGACGTCAAGCCCCGCTGTGATTACATGGCGCCATGCGCATCCGGCGACCGTGGCTGGCGGGACTGTTGGCGACCGTCGCCGCGCTGCAGGCCTGGTTCGCCCACCGCTATTACGGCTTCCTCACCGGCGACGAGATGGAGGTGCTGAGCGAAGCCTTCCGCGTGGCCACGGACTACGACTACGGCCTCTGGAACGCGCGCAATGCCTTCGTCGCCCACGCCTTCGTCGCGCCGCCGATCTGGATCGCCGCGCAGCTCGGCGTCGCGAATCCCGCGCGGCTGATCGAGATCGCCACCATCCCGTTCATCCTCGCCTCGACGCTGACGGTCTTCCTCGTGCACCGCCTGGCGCTGCGCTGGACCGGCGACGAGCTCGCCGCCGCCGCGGCGGCGGTGATCTTCGCGTTTCACTGGATCCCGCTGGGGTTCGGCGGAACGACCTATCCGCGCGTAATCGCGATGGCGTGCATCGCAGCGGCGGTCCTCCTGGTGACGCGATACCCATTTCTCGCGGGCATCCTCATGGGCCTCGCCTTCGCCGATCGCTTCAGCGAGATCGTCTTCCTCGTGCCGCTGCTGATCGTCGCCCGTCGAAAGGCGCTGCGCGTCCTCGCCGGCGCGCTCCTCGCCGGCACGCTCTTCGTCGGCGTCCACGACTGGCTTACGCGCGGCGAGCCGTTCTCCAGCCTGCGCGCGTTCGCCGAGGTCACGCTCGTGGAGCGAGACTTCGCCTCGCGCGTCCGGCACCAGCCGCCGTGGTGGTACCTGCAGACCCTCCCCCGCTGGTGCGCGCTCACGCTCCTGCCGCTGCTGTGGAGCGCGCGCCGGTTGCGCGAGCCGTGGCTGTTCGTGCTCGTGCCGCTCGCGGCGCTCTCGCTCATCGCCCACAAGGAGCTGCGCTATCTGCAGGGCATCATCCCGTTCCTGGCCATCCTCGCCGGCGCCGGCTTCGCCGTCTGGTGGCGCGAGCGGCGCGTCGCCGCGGGCGCCCTCCTCGCGCTGTCGCTGGCGTGGAACACGTACGGCCTCCGCTTCCTCGGCCGCGAGTCCGCCCCGGCCGTCGACGCCGCGCGCTGGCTCGGCGCGCGTCCGGCGCTGGAAACGCTGGCCATCGGCCAGCTCTGGGCCTACGGCGACCGCCTCTACCTCGGCAACGAGCGCCGCGTCTACGACATCGGCACGCCGCCGCATTCGCTCGATGACGCCCTCGCCGCGTCCGACGCCGCCGCGCTCTACCAGAGCGACATCACGCCGGAGGTGGCGGACAAGCTGGCGAGCTACGGGTACGAGCGACAGGCCGTGTTCGACACGCCGCGGGCGCGGGCGGTGGAGGTTTACGTGCGTCGGAAGCCCACACCTGTACAACCAATGTCCTTTGCCACGCCGCGCGCCGCATCGACCTCCATTCGATTCAATGACTTATAGCCATCGGCGGATGGCAGCCCGTTCGCTCATGAACGCCGCGCGAGGTGACCCGATGAGCGCTGCGCTGCTCCCCAATGACCCGCCGCAGTTCCGCCGCTTCATGAGCGGATCGCGGCCCATCGATCTGGAAGGCATCGACTGGGAGGCCATTCCCGAGCATCCTCTCCCGGCCGACGTTCTGAAGGTGCTCGCCTACATGCAGGACGTCGAGAGTCACACGGTGGTCTTCCCCCGGACCTTCTTCTCCCAACGCGCGCTCGAGGACGAGCACGTCGGTCCGTTTCTCATCTGCTGGCTGTACGAGGAAGGGATGCACGGACGCGCGCTCTCGAAGTTCCTCGACTGCGCGGGCCACCCCATTCCGCCGCGGATCCGGGGGCGTACGACCGTGCGCGACCGGATCGATCGGATGGTGACCTGGATGATGTCGACGGGGTGGAAGGACTTTCTCGCTCTGCACATGACCTGGGGCGCGGTGCACGAGTGCACGACCATTCAGGCCTATCGCCGCCTCTCCCAGCGGACCGATCACCCGATCCTGAACGATCTGTTGCACCGCATCATGCGCGACGAGGCCCGGCATTTCGCGTTCTACCTCTGGCAGGCGGAGCAGCGTCTGGCGCGGCCGCGGGTCGCGCGCCTGGTTCGCGGCATCATGGACCGCTTCTACACGCCCGTCGGGTCCTCGCACCAGCCGGATGCGCTGGCGCGCTGGGTCTCCGGATTCCTGTTCGAGGGCGAGGAAGGACGTGCCGCCGCGACGTACGTGGATCGGAGCATCGCCAGGCTGCCCGGGTTCTCGGATGCGACTCTGCTCGGCGACTGGCTTGGACGCAACGTCTACGCGTAGGGCAGGCGTCCCACCTGCTTCAAGCCGGGCGATTAAAGAGGAATGAAGAGGTTCGAATGAAGAATGAAGAGGGAAGAACCCACCCACCTCCCGGGCGGGCTTCTCAATTCTTCCCTCTTCATTCGAACTTCTTCATTCCTCTCGTTTCAGCCGGCGGGATGCCGGCCGGGCGGCCGCCTAGAAGGCGGCGCTACGTGCGCAGCATCCCGTGACGCAAAATCCGCGAGATCTCCCGCACCGCGGCGTCCGTCTCCTTGCCGAAGTGGTCCTTCACCCCGAAGAGGATCTCCACGGTGAAGTAGTTGTAGAAGATCCGCGTGGCCAGCATGACCGCGGAGACGGGCGAGAGGCCCGGCGCGAGGCGGGCCTCGAGGTCCTTCTCGATGCCGGTGGCCTTCATGAAGGCGTCGAAGCGGTCGGCCATGTCGCCGTAGAACTTGCGCACGTGCGTGCCGTCGAACTCGACGACGTCGACGTAGATCAGGGCCACGTACTCGCGGTAGTCGCGCACGATCTCCCGCACGGCGTGGCCGAGCTGTTCGAGGTTTTCCGGGAACGTGCCCGTCGACAGGGCCCGGTTGAACGGAAAGTCCGGCTGGGCCATGGACTGGAAGTAGCGGTCCAGGAGGGCCCGGAAGATGGCCTCCTTGTCCGGGAAGTGGTGGTAGACGTTCCCCTTCGAGACCTTCGCCGCCTCGGCGATGTCGCGGACGCTCGTGGCCCCGTAGCCGCGGTGCGAGAAGAGCCGCAGCGCCGCGTCGAGAATGTGTTGTCGGGATTTTTCGGACCGCTCTTCCTGCGTCATGAGCAGGCCCAAGTGTAGTGGAGGACAGG
>JBIOTX010000083.1:0-12154 GCA_044866315.1 Thermoanaerobaculia bacterium
CCTCCTTTACTTCACCGCCTGCCGCACCTCCTGCCAGTGGGACGCTTTGATGAGCGTGGTTCCGGGGACGAGCGTCTCCGCGAAGCCGGGAGGGGACAGTGCGAGTTGGTTGTAGGCGGCGACGAGACCGGTGCGCAGAGCGGTGATGTCGTTGGCCTGGACCGGAGAGCCGGGGACGGCCGGGTTGGTAAAGCTCAGCGCCCCGAGGCCGGCCGCGGCCCGGACGGCGTTCACGGCGCTGCGCACCTCTTGGAGATGGAGCGCGGCAACGACCTTCCCGGCGAGCTGCCCGTCGTCGGTGAAGACGATGGTGGTGGCCAGGTCGAGATTGCTCGGGTCGGTCGGCGCACCGTTCACCACCGCCTTGACGCGATAGAGGTAGGTCTTGCCGGCGACGACGGAGGAGTCGGTATGAGAGGTTGTCGCTACGGACGTGATCACGGAGAACGGTGCGCCGTCGCTGCTGCGCAGGATCTGGTACGACGTCGCGCCGACGACGCCGGTCCAGCTGAGATTCACGCTCGTCGTTCCCGGGGCCACGGCCACCAGGCCGGACGGAGCGAGCGTGGGAACGCTGGAGACGTCGGCGGTCCAGAAGCCGCGGCCGTGCGTGGCGGCGAGGAGGGTCTCCGTACCGATGACGAAGCGCAGCTCGTCGACCACGACGTCCGACGGCCCGGCCTCGGAGGTCAGCCAGGTCAGGCCGCCGTCTTCACTCTCGTAGATCCCGACGTCGGTGCCGACGTAGAGCCGCTGGGCGTTGCGCGGATGGCGGGTGATGCCGCGGACCGGAGCCGGCGGCAGACTGGTGGCGCCGCTGCCCGACGCGGAGATAAACGTGGCCCCGCCGTTGGTCGACTTCCAGAGAGGATTGAAGTCGAAGCCGCCCAGGGCCACGTAGATCGTGTTCGTGTCGCCGGGGTCGCAGTAGATGCGGGTGATGTAGCGGTCCGGGAGCGGATTGGTCGAAGTGTTGTTGTCGACGTCCGTCCAGGTCGGACTGCCGGCCGTGCCGTTGGTGGTCTTCTGGACCGAGCCGTCGTTGAGGCCGACGTAGACGATGTTGGCGTTGCCCGGAGCGACGGCGATGGCGCTGATGTTGGCGCTCGTGCCCGCCCGGACGCTGCTCCAGCTCGGGCTCGGGGCCGTGGCGTTGGTCGTCCGCCAGAGCTGGTAGCCGCCGGCATACAGCGTGTTCGGGTTGTTGGGGTCGAGGATGAACGGGGCGATGAAGTTCATCTGCGACTCGGGCGGCCACATGGGGGCTACGTTCGCTCCCGCCTCGAGGGTGCGGTAAATTTTCAGCCACTGCGTTTCCATGTACCAGGTGTCGAGATGGGTCGGATCGATCTCCACGAATCCGCCGTCGGCGCTGAGCGCCAGGGTGGCGTTGGTGGTGACGTTGGTGGTGAAGAGATTGCCGTTGTCCTGTGTGCCGCCCAGGTACAGCCCCGCGCCGGCGGCATGTCCGGCCCCGCCGTAGAACTGCACGGTCTGATACGTGGCCGTCAGCGGCGTCCAGGTGCTACCCGGCGCGGCGGCAAGGACGTCGCTCGTGCGCCAGACTCCACCGTCGGTGCAGAAGTACACCGTCCGGTTGCTGACGCCGTTGTAGAAGGGATCGTGGGCGGTGCAGTGCTGATCGGGGTGCGGATCGTTCGTCAGGGCCCCGCCGGCGCTGATCAGAGTGAAGGACGACCCGCCGTTGGTGCTCCGGTAGAGGTGCAGGCCGCCGGTGACGACGACGTTCGGATCGTTGGGCGCGACCCAGATCGTGCAGCGCCGGTCGATGCAGCCGATGTTGCTGCCCGAGGTCATGAGCGTGTAGCTCGCGCCGTTGTTCGTGGAGCGCCACACCTGCGACGTCAAGCCTCCGAGGATGGCGTAGACCGTCGACGGCTGCGAGGGCGCGTAGGCCACGGCGATGTCGTCGCCGCTCAGCTGCGCGCCGCCGGCCGGGTTGAAGGTCAGTCCGCCATCGGTGGAAAAGTACGGCTGGACCTTGCCGTCGCTGCGCAGGACCGCGGCCACGGCGCGGTTGCCGTTCGACGGATCGAAGGCCACGCCCTGGGCCATGGAGAGAGAGGGAACGCTGGACAGCGACCAGCTCGCGCCGCCGTCGGTGGTACGGAAGATCCCCCCGCCGGTGGCGGCGAGGAGGGTGTTGCTGCTGGCCGGCTGCGGGGCGATGGTCTGCACGTCCAGCCAGAACGCCGTCGCCGGCAGCTGGAACCACGTGTTCCCCCCGTCGGTCGACTTGAAGATGCCGGAGTTGCGCACCACCTGGTCGTAGAGCCGCTCGCCGGTGCCGGCGTACATCGTGTTCGGATTGAGGGGATCGAAGGCCAGGGCCCCGATGAAGAGGTTGGCCATGAAGTCGTTGATCGGCGTCCAGGTCGCGCCTCCGTTGGTCGACTTCCAGATGCCGCCGCTGGCGGCGCCGGCGAAGAGCAGCTGGTTGTTCGTCGGATGGACGAGCAGAGCGAGCGTCCGGCCGCCGACGTTCTGCGGGCCGCGCGAGACCCAGGAGAAGGGGAACAGGCTGGCCGCCTGCGTGCTCAGGCTCTTCCCCTTAGGCTTAGGGGCCTTGAGGTTGTTGCGGCGATGGACGTTGGCGCGGTGAAACACGCCCGGCGGGATCTTGCCTTTGTCGTCCTTCATGGTCTCGAGCCGCCACTCGAAGGCCGCGCGCGGGTTCTCGGGTTTCAGCTTGCGCTCCCTCGCGCCGATCGCGGCGATGTATCCGCGGGGCCGCGTGCCGAGGAGAACGTCGAGATAGTCGATCTCCTGGGCCGATGCCGCCGCCGCGCCGGCCAGAAGAGCCAGGGCCGTGACTCCAATTCGCAGTCGCATGGCTTCCTCCGGCTCACTGCAGGCTGAGAAGGACGAGGATCTCTCCCTCGCCGCTGGGCAGCGCTTCCAGGGCCTTGCCGAGGATCGTTCCCGGACGATGGAGAGTCGCGCCGCCGACGTCGACCGGCTGGGACTTCATGGCCGTGCCGGGCCTCAGGCCGGTGACCAGGAGGTCGCCGATGCGGATCGGAGCGGACGTGGCGTCGACGCGCACGCGCACGCGTCCGGTCGTGGCCACCTGCTCCTTGGCCGATCCGGCGATGCCGAGAATGATTCCGGGCTGCGCGGAGACGACGCCGGCCACGGTCGTGTCATAGGCTCTCGTCGAGCGCACCACGGCGTTGGTCACCACCGGATCGAGCACGACCACCGTCCCCGGCTCGAGATCCTCGGCCGACGGAACCCATTCCGCAACGTCCTGGTAGTTCGCCTGGATGTTGGTCCCGGTCAGCGTCCCGTCCACACGGACGTTCCCGACCACGTGCAGTTGCTGCGCGGGCGCAGCCGTGCCGATCCCCACCTTGCCGGCCAGGAAGTTGATGTCGTTCGCCCCTTCCTGGTAGATCGAGTAGCCCGTCGTCGCCGCCACGTCCCCGACGTACAGGCCATAGCCGGTGGACACGCCGGCCCCGATCACGCTGATGAGGGTGCCGTACGCGGCGCTGACCGTGCCGCTGCCGGACGCGCCGGAGTAGACCACCTGTCCGGCGGTCTGGAGCTGATGTCCGGGGCCGGTGTTGAGGGACTGCACGTGCGAGCCCACGATGCCGCCGTTGTTGGTCACACCGGAGTTGACGAAGTAGTTCGCGGCGATCTGTTCTCCGTACGAGGAGTTGTTCCCGTTCGTGGTCACCGCCGCGTTCACGGTGACGTTCAATCCGGTCACGTTCAGCGCGCCCTCGAACACGTGCAGCTTCGCCAGGTCGTTGGTCGTGCCGATGCTCAGGTGTCCGTTGCCGCCGAAGAGGCGCATGCGCTCCGCGATCGCCGTGTCCGCGGTCGACGTGCGGGTCAGGAACAGGAGCGAGCCGGTGGTGTTGCCGCCGCCGTCGCCGATCGAGCCCTTGATCCCGGCGAAGAAGCCCTGCGAGGCGCCGAAGACGACCATGCCTCCGTTCCCCCCAGCCCCGCCCGAGTCCTGCAGGAACAGCGTGGACATGTTCTGTGCGCCGGTGGTCGACGTGAGCTGAGGATTCGAGGCGGTCTGGCCAGCGCCTTTCAGATGCAGACCGCCCCACGGCGAGAGCGTGCCGACGCCCACTTTCCCGCAGTCCTGGACGATCTGACCCGTTTGTTCGACCCATACACAGGTTTGCGCGTGGACGCGTACGGTCATGAGGAGGAGAGACACGAGGCACAGACGGCGCAGCATGGCCATGAGGGGTACTCCTTCCAGGTTGTCGGGTTGTGTTGGTTGGAATCTGACGACAGCTGTACCTGAACGTATCGGTTCGCTGCGACGTGACGTCAATCACGGCGCGAGGCAGTTCATCTTTTCGTCACATTTAGAGACAAAAACCCTCATGCTGGCATGAGCCTCTCGAACAAGAATCCTCAGCCCGCCGAAACGAAAAGCGGCGGGCTAAAGCCGGTCCCACGGCGTGACGTGATGGATTACGAGATCGCGCGGCGCCGGAATCCCTTGAGGCCCGCCCACATCAGCAGCGCCGTCAGACCGACCAGCGCCCCGAGGATCGCCGGCAGCGGCATGTGCTCGACTCCCGGCGTCGTCGCCGCGCGCATTCCCTCGGACAGGTACACGAGCGGATTGATCAGCACCGCGTACTTGAGAAACGGGAAGTGATCGAGTCCGCGCCACGGAAAGTACGTGCAGCCGAACATGATCATCGGCGCGAAGATGACCTGCATCATCAGCGCGATCTGCTGCGGCTGCATGGCCGTACCGAGGAAGAGGCCGAGAGCGGAGAAGACCGCGCCGCCGAGGATGACCATGAGCACCACCAGCGGCAGATTGCGGAGGGTCAGGCCCGGCACGGGTCCCATCAGGAGACGCGCCACCGGAAGCACGACCACGACGGAGATCGCCCCCTGGATGATTCCCGAGACCACCTTCTCGATGGCGATGAGCTCGATCGGCACCGGCGCGAGCAGGCGGTCTTCGATCTCCTTGATCATGCCGAAGTCGGCGATGAGCGGCATGGCCACCGACCAGACCGCGGCCATGGTGAGACAGAGCGCGGCGATGCCGGGCAGCATGACCGTGTTGTAGCCGCGCGGGATCATCCCCATGCGCGGCAGCAGCACGCCGAAGACGGTGACGAAGAGCACCGGCTGCAGCATGGTGCGCATGATGATCGCGACGATCTCGCGTTTGGCCACGACGGCATCGCGCAACAGCAGCGACGCGAATACGCGCGCGTTCATGCCAGCTTCCTCCCGGTCAGCGAGATGAACAGCGTCTCCAGACTCGGCCGCGACAGGTGGATGTCGCGCACCACGTAGCCGCGCGACTCGCCGAAGGCGATCAGCGCCGGAATGGCCGCCGCGGCGGAGGACGCGTAGGCGCGCAACACCGGTCCGCGCACTTCCGTCCGCGCGACCTCGGCGAGTTGCGGCGCCTCGCCGGCCAGCTCGCGGTCGAACGTCACGTCGACGATGGTCTCGCCCGGCGCCTGTTGCCGCAGCGCCGCAGGGGTGTCGCAGGAGAGCAGCTTCCCGCGATCGACGATGGCCACGCGGTCGCAGAGCTGATCCGCTTCCTCCATGTAGTGCGTGGTCATGACGATCGTGCGGCCTTGCCGGTGCAGGTCGCGCAGAATGTCCCACACGCCGTGCCGCGCCTGCGGGTCGAGGCCGACCGTCGGCTCGTCGAGGAAGAGCACCTGCGGCTGATGGGTGAGGGCGCGGGCGATCATCATCCGCTGCTTCTGCCCGCCGGACAGGCCGTCGACCTTGGCGTTGGCTTTCTCGGTGATGCCGAGGCGCTCCAGCAGCTCGTTCGCGCGCTTCGCTGCCTCGGCACGCGACACGCCGAAGTACGTCGCGTGAAAGATCAGATTCTCACGAACCGTCAGGCTGCGGTCGGGATTCGGCTGCTGCGGCACGACCCCGATCTTCGCCCGTGCGGCGACGCTCTCGCGTACCACATCGTGACCGGCCACCACTGCCGTTCCCTCGGTCGGCCTCACGCGCGTGGTCAACACGCCGATGGTGGTGGTCTTGCCGGCGCCGTTCGGGCCGAGCAGTCCGAACATCTCGCCTTCGCCCACGTCGAGATCGAGCCCGTCGACCGCCGTGACGCTGCCGTACTGCTTGCGCAGTCCTCGAATGTGAATTGCCGTTCCCATGATCGCGAATTTACGCCGGCATCGGCCGCCCGAACAAAAATCCCTGCACTTCCTCGCACTTCTGCTCGCGCAGGAACGTCACCTGGGCCTCGGTCTCCACGCCTTCGGCGGTCACGGCGAGATCGAGTCCGTGGGCCATGGACACGATCGACGACACGATGGCGCGGTTGCTGCGGCTCTTGTCGATCTCCTGGATGAACTCCCGGTCGATCTTGACCCGGTCGATGGGGAAGCGGCGCAGGTAGCCGAGGGAGGAGTGGCCGGTGCCGAAGTCGTCGAGGGCGATGCGCACGCCGAGCTCGCGCAGGCCGGCCAGCGTGGCGATCGTACGGTCGGTGTTGATCATGGCTGTGCTCTCGGTGATCTCCAGCTCGAGGAAGCGCGGGTCGAAGTCGGTCTCCTCGAGCACGCGCGCGACCACGGCGGTGAGGTCGGACTGCTGGAACTGGCGCGGCGAGAGGTTCACCGAGATGCGCAGCGACGGGTACGGGCCGCGCTGCCAGGCCCGCGCCTGGCGGCAGGCCTCGCGCAGGACCCACTCCCCGATGGGCACGATGAGCCGCGTCTCCTCAGCGATGCCGATGAACGTCAGCGGTGAGACCAGTCCGTGGCCGGGACGGTTCCAGCGCAAGAGCGCCTCCATGCCCGTGATCTGGCGTGTGTCCAGGCGCACCTGCGGCTGGTAGTGCAGCACCATCTCGTTGCGGTCGACGGCGCGGCGGAGCGCGTTCTCCACCGACAGGCGCTCGGCGGCGCGGCTGTTCATCGCCGGCGTGCACAGCTGATAGGAGTTCCGACCCGCCTCCTTGGCCCGGTACATCGCGCTGTCGGCGTTCTTGAGCAGCGACTCGGCGGAGTCGCCGTCGTTCGGGAAGAGGGCGATGCCGATGCTCGTGGTGACGTACAGCTCGTGTCCCTCCACCGAGATCGGGTAGGCCACGGTCTCCAGGATCTTCTGGGCGATCTTGGCCGCGTCCTCGGGGGAGTGGAGATCCGAGAGCAGCACGGTGAACTCGTCGCCGCCCATGCGGGCGATGGTGTCGCCCTCGCGCAGCACGGCCTTGAGGCGCGCGGCGATGGCGCGCAGCATCTCGTCGCCCAAGGAGTGGCCGAGGGTGTCGTTGACGTACTTGAAGCGGTCGAGGTCGAGGAACATCACCGCCAGCGGCGTCTGCTGCCGCTTCGCGTGGGCCAGGGCGATGGTCAGGCGGTCGCGGAAGAGCAGCCGGTTCGGCAGCCCGGTCAGCGCGTCGTGGTAGGCCTGATACTCGATCTGCTCCTCGGCCCGCCGGCGCTCGCTGATGTCGCGGGAGACGGCGATGATCTCGGTGAACCGTCCGGTCTCCGGATCGATGAGGCCTCGGCCGGTGGTCTCGAACCAGATCAGAGACCCGTCCTTGCGCCGCGCGCGATAGGTGAACGTGCGCGGTCCCTCGCGGAGCTCGCGGGTAAAGTGGCGGATGAGCTCGTGGTCTTCCTCGGGGATGAAGTCGAGCACCGGCCGGCCGACCAGCTCCGCCGGCTCGTAGCCGAGCAGACTCCGCGCGGCGTCGGAGACGTAGAGCAGGATGCCCTGACCGTCGGTGCGCGAGATGAGGTCCGTCGAGTACTCGGTCATGAGCCGGTAGCGGGCCTCGCTCTCGCGCAGCGCCGTCTCGGCCAGCTTGCGGTCGGTGATGTCGATGACCGTGCCCTCGAGAACCGGCTCTCCCTCCCCTTCCAGCACGTGCACGCTCTCGAGCAGCCAGACCGGCTGGCCGTCGCGGCGGCGCAGGCGCGTCTCCACGCTGCGCGTCCCGCCGTGGGCGAGCACGGCCTCGAGGAACTGCTGCCGCTCGGCGGGATCGAAGTAGAGGTCGCGCGCATTGAGGCGCAGGAACTCCTCTCTGGTGTAGCCGAGCATGCGCGCCAGGGCCTCGTTGCACTCCAGCACCCGGCCGTCGATGGTGTTGCGGTAGACGCCGGCGAGGTTGCGCTCGAAGAGCAGGCGGTGGCGCTGCTCGCTGTTGCGCAGGGCCCGGTCGGCGCGGTTGCGCGCTAGCGCGCCGCCGAAGATCTCGCCGGCGATGCGCAGGAGGGCCACGGCCTCGTCGCTCCAGCGGGTCTCGTGCGTCAGGGAGCTCAGGCCCACCGAGCCGAGGAGCCTGCCCTTCACGGCCATCGGCACGAAGACCGAGCTGATGATGCCCATGCGGCGGAGGAGACGGCGCTCGTTCACGGCCTCCGGTGGCAGATCGTCACCGTCGACCACGACCAGATTGCGCATCGTGGTCATCAGGTCCATCCAGTACGGGAACGCGGCGGTGGGAAAGTGCCGGCTGGCGTCGGGCGGAAGAGCGATGCCCGGCGCGTTCCACTCGTGCGTGCGCTCCGCGCTCAGGTGATCGTCGGAGAGCATGAAGACGTGCGAGCGGTCCGCCCCCACGAACCGGGCCATCGCCGCCAGGACCTCGTTCATGGCCTCGTCCAGCTCCTCGGGACCGACCCCGGCCAGGCGCGTGGAGATGCTGGCCACGAGCTTCTCGAACTCCAGGCGGTGGCGGAGGGCCTCCTGGGCCTGGCGGCGGTCCGCGGCGTCGAGGGCCATGGCCACGAGATCAGCGACGGAGCCCGCGAAGTTCTCCTCTTCCAGCGACCAGTAGCGCAGCGGCCCGACCTGCTCGAAGCAGACCACGCCGTGCATCTGTCCCGGGCGGCGGATCGGCGCGTCGAGCATCGAGGTCACACCGAGGGGCGCGAGATAGCTCTCCGTGAACGCGCTCGTGCGCGGGTCGAGGCGGGCGTCGTGCGCGGAGATCGTGCGCTCCGTCTCCAGGGCCTGGAAGTAGCCCGGATACTGCGCCGCCAGAAGGTCGCCGCCGCTGCTGTGGCGGCGCGGCGTGCGCTCGTACAGCTCCACGCAGTGAATGCCGCGCCGCTCGGCGGTGAAGAACCAGATCCCCACGCGCTCGACCTCCAGCGTGCCCGCCGCGCTCTCGGCGATCTCGCTCAAGGCCTCGGCGAGATTCCCGGAGTGGATCGACGAGCGCCGCGACAGCTCGATCAGGACGCTGTTCTGCCGGCGCAGACGGCCGTCCGCCTCGCTGCCCAGCGCCTCGAAGCGGCCACTGTTTCGTGACTTCTGGGGAAATGGATGATCGGACACGAGGATCTCGATGAGAAATGTAACAAAGGATGGAAGAAATTGCGGTCCGGAGTGTAGGGCGAGCGTCCCGCTCGCTTCGCGCCGGGCGGGCGAGGACGCGCGCCCTACACCTTCTGCAGCGGGTAGACCTTCACATCCACACCGGGCGAGTAGTGCCGCAGCTCGACCACGTCCGGGCGCTTCACGCCCGCCGCCCAGATCAGCGTCTCCTCCAGCAGCGGCACCTCGGCGCGGTGGACCTCATACGGGCGGTGGTAGACGCGGGCGCGGTACAGCTGCCGCTCGTCATCCTCGGCGTAGAGGATGTAGCGCTCGACGAGGAAGTGCTCGAGCGTGCCGGGAGAGGCGGGGCCGGAGGGCCCTTCCAGCGGGCGATAGCGGATGCGCGCGTTCGCGGGCTTGGGGTTGTCGGTGCGCCGGGAGTGGAAGTCGATCCGCGGGAGAGGTTCGTCCGACGCGGTGAAGTCGATGTCCGCGTTGTAGTAGGCAAGCTTGTAGGCGGCGCGGGCGGCGGCGACGGCGAGCGCGCTGGAGGCGTCGAGGCTGAAGAACCACACCCCGGGGTCGCGGCCGTCGAGGTGCACGTAGGTGCGCACGTTGATCTCGTGAAAGGACGAGATCAACGGCAGCGGCGGCGTGAGCACGGCCCGCACGCCGGTGATGGTGAAGGGAACGAGGCCGATGTAGGCCAGCCCGTCGAACGCGTCCACCGTCAGTCGCGGCGGGATGAGCTGCTGCAGCTCCATCGCCGGCACCTGCCAGTGCAGAAAGGCCAGGTGATGCCATTTCTGATGGAGGAGCACCGGCTGGTCGGGCTCGAGGGTGGGAGTGATGCGATCGATCATCGCGTTAGTATTTTCCGCCATGAAACGCCTCACCCTGCTCGCCGCGTGCCTCCTCGCCCTCGCCTGCAGCTCCGGATCGGATGGAAACGTGAAGATCATCCAGCCGGAGCTGGAGTTCATTCAGATCGTCGGTCCGGCCGACCTCGGGTATCCGGCCGGGCAGATCGAGGTGCAGTACGGGATCCGGGTGGCGAACCGCTCGTCCGAGCCGATCACACTGCGCAGCGTCGCCGTGCAGACCATCGGCGCGGGCGGGCCGTACACGCTGCAGCGCAAGACCTACTACTTCGACCGCGAGATCGCGCCCGACCAGTTCTCGGACGTCACCTTCTGGGCCACTGCCTATGCCGACGGCGACATGAACGCCTCGGATACCACCGCCCCGGTCACCGTCCGCGGCATCGCCATCTTCAACACGCCCGGCGGCGCGGTGCGGAAGGTCTTCCAGAAGGTGATCGGTCAGCACGGGACCGGGCCGCGGCGCGGGAACTGACGGGGCTTTCAGCCCGGTCATCCCGAGCGTCAGCGAGGGATCTGGGCGGCGGTGGAACACGTTCAGGGCGCCCCGCCCAACCGGATCCCTCGCTCACGCTCGGGATGTTCGAATGACGCTGCGCGTCATTCGAAGAGGTCGTACTCGGCGACGGGCAGCTCCGAGGGCGGCGTCCAGCGCCAGGTCTGGAACACGTAGAGGTCGAACAAGAGCAGACCGACCTCGCGGCACATGTCCCAGCGCTGCTGCAGGCCGTCGGACAGACCGCGCTTGGCCTCCTTGCGGACGTGATCGAGGCCGTAGATCACCGTCTCCCGCTGGCGGTACTCGGAGCGGGCGCAGAAGCAGTTCAGGGCCGCCTCGATCTTGTACTGCGACTGATACTGGGCGGGCACGGTCTCGAACACTTCCCGCTTCATCACCCGGATGCCCGAGAGCACCGGGCCGCACTTCATCTTCAGGTGGAGGAAGTTCTTGACCGGGCCGCGGTTGCGGACGCCGATGTTCATGTCGCACTCGCCGCGTAGGACGGGCTCCATGAGGGCGGCGATGTGAGCGTCGGTGACGTTGTACATGTCGCCGTCGCAGAAGAAGAGCAGGTCGGACGAGGCGTTGGCCACCCCGACGGCCATGGCGAAGCCCTTGCCGTGGTTCTCGTGCAGGGCGATGGTGCGGACGCCCTCGAACTCCCGGGCGATCTCGACCGTGCGGTCATCGGAGCCGTCGCTGACGACGATCACCTCTCCGATGAGCGGGCTGCGGGTCAGGGCGCGGAGGACGGCAGCAATCGTCTTCTCCTCGTTGTAAGCCGCGACAATGGCGGTCGTCCTCAATCTCGACTCCTCGAACAGCCTAATTCCACAGGGGACGTTGCAACGGGCAGACCACGGCGGATTCTACTTGAAGGTACGATCGAAACCGGCCGGTGGTTGCGGGCGAGCCCTTTGCACGGTCCCAGCAGCCATGAAACGTTCCCTGACCCTCGGCGTCCTGCTCACGGGGTTGTGCATCGTGGCCGGTCTGGCCGCTTTTCTCCTCACCGGCTGCAGCACCCTGGCCTCCGCCCTGAACATCGAGAACCCCCGCTACAGCATCCGGGACATCCGCCCGCGGGTGGACATCGCCATCCCCCTCTCGGCGTCCTCGATCGATCTCGACTTCGCCATCGAAGTGGACAATCCCAACTCGGTGGGCCTGAGGCTCGACCAGATCGACTTCAACCTCTTCATCAACGACTCGCGCGTCCTCGACAGCACCAGCCGCCAGGACATCCGCATCCCCGCCAACGGCCGCGGCGACGTGTACCTCAGGACCCGCATCGGCTACGACAACGTGCGGAGCCTCTGGAACGAGATCGTGGACGTGGTGCGCGGCCAGCGCGCGCGGTACGAGCTGCGCGGCAACGCGTATTACGACACGCCGGTGGGGAGGCTGAAGTTTCCGGTGACGGTGTATTCGACGCGGTAAGTGGAGGACAGGCAATCGTGCCTGTCGGGCGGTGAGGACAGGC
>JBIOTX010000084.1:0-18615 GCA_044866315.1 Thermoanaerobaculia bacterium
TTGTACGGACGATGATCAAGAAGCTCACCCGCACCGGCAACAGCATCGCCGTGGTCCTCGACAAGCCCATGCTGGAGGAACTGGGACTTGACGAGAACTCGGAAGTCGAGGTTTCGACGAACGGGCAGATCATCGTCATCACCCCGAAACGCGACTCCGCTCGGGACCGTACGTTTCGCAAGGCCGTCGACAAGATCAATCGCAAATACGCCGGCCTCTTCAAGCGGCTCAGCGAATAGTGGACCCGCTGTTTCTCACCCTCGACGAGGTGCTCAGTCTCCACGCCGAGCAGATCCGCCTTTTCGGCGGCTCCTCCGGAATCCGCGACCTCGACCTTCTGCAGTCGGCGATGGGAAGTGTCGAAGCCACCTTCGGCGGCGCATTTCTCCACGAGACCACTTTCGCGATGGCTGCCGCATACCTCTATGGCATCTGTCGGAATCACCCGTTCATCGACGGCAACAAGCGAACGGCGGTTGGAGCAGCGCTCACCTTCCTCGAAATGAACGGTTTCGAAGTCGATGCCGATGAAGATGCGTTCTACGATCTCGTGATCGGAGTTGCCGAGGGGCGTGTCAGCAAGGCATCCATCGCCGTCTTCCTGGAGAAGCACGCGCGAAGCGCTTGACGCCCCCGGCACGGCACCCAAACCCTACGACAGCATCTCCATGATCTCGGCCATGCCCGCCCGGGCCCGGATCTGGATCTTCTCGTCCTGGCCGTCCGAGGAGAGGCGGATCACTTTGTTGTACTGCTCGATGGCCTTCGGGTAGTCGCCGAGGCAGCGGTGGTAGATCTCGCCCTTGCACAGCTTGGCCTCGAGGTTCATCGGGTCGAGCTCGAGGATCTTGTTGAGGAAGATCATGGCCGTGTCGTACTTCTCCTCCTCCATGGCCATGCGGTAGCGGAGGCGGTACAGGGTGACCAGCTCGTTGCTGCGGGGGTCGATCCACGCGCCGGGCAGGTAGGTGAGGATCGTATTGAGGAGCCGGTTCTTCGAACCCGGCGGATTCGAGTGCTTCACCTGAAGTCTTTGCCGCATCCACGCCCTCCCGAACTCGAATTGACGACATCTTAGGTGCATCCGCCTCGATCGTCAAGACGTTGACCACTGTTCCTCTGCTAACATCCGCCGCGATGCGCATCGCCGTCTACCCCGGCTCGTTCGATCCGCTGACCAACGGACACCTGGACATCATCCGCCGGGCCTCGCGCCTGTTCGACCGGCTGCTGGTGTCGGTGCTGGAGAACGAGGGCAAGGCGCCGCTGTTCTCCGTGCCCGAGCGGATGGAGCTGATCCTGCGCTGCACGGCGGGCATCGAGGGGGTGGAAGTGCACTCCTTCTCCGGCCTCCTGGTCGACTTCATGCGCCGGGTGAGCGCCAGCACGGTCGTCCGCGGCATCCGCGCCGTCTCGGACTACGAGTACGAGCTGCAGATGGCCCTGATGAACCGCGAGCTTCACGCCGGGGCGGAGACGATCTTCATGCTCCCCTCGGTCGAGTACACGTACGTCTCCTCCCGCCTGATCAAGGAGGTCTTCCGCCTCGGCGGCGACATCTCCCAGCTCGTCCCCGCGGCGGTGCTCGACGCGCTCAAGGCGCGGCTGCCGGTGACGGCCGGGGCCTGAATGACACGCGATCGCTTTGATGGAGCGCCGGCGCTGCGCCGGCGCTCCGCTGACGTTCATTTGAGTTTGCGTCCGGCGCTGAACCTTCCGCCCGATCGGGCTTCGGTCGTGTTGACGCCGTCCGACGCGAGGACGCGCAGCACGGCGTCGTCGGAGAAGGGCACGAGATCGAAGTCGACGTCGGCCGAGAAGCCCGTCAGCCCGATCTGGAGCGGCACCCAGCTCTTGCCGCCGTCGGCGCTATACCAGACGGAGAAGGTCAGCGGGTCGCCGTCGGCATCGTCCGCTTTCCAGGCGATGCTTTGACGGCCCTTGACGTAGGTCCCCTCCTCAGGGCCGATCAGCGTCACGCGCGGAGCGTTGGCGCTGACCTCGCGTTGGGCCAGGAGCTTCCCCTCGCGAACGAGCACGATGCGCGTGGTGGCGGGCTCGAGCGGAACATACGCGCTGAACGGCCGGGATGCCTTTCCATCGTCGCTGACTGGCGCCGCGTCGAACGAGTAGCGCGTCAGCACGTTCCCGGGGGCATCCTCCAGGATCAGTTCGAAGGTCTTGCCATTCGAGTCGCTCTGGATGTCGTCGTACGAGGCGATCGTTTCGAAAGGCGCGAAGTCGGCCGTGCCGTCCGCGCGGATCCGGCCGGAGACATAGAGGTACGAGCGACCGTTCTCCCCGGCGGGCATGGCGAAGTCGTACGCGAGACTGGCGATTTGAATCGTTGCCCGCCCGCCCGTGGTCACACCGGGCTTCGGCGATCGCCGTGCGCTGCGCACCGCCGGCGGAACCGTCAGGCTGCCGCCGGTCATGTTGCGCAGGATCTCGGTATAGGAGTACGGAGAAAACCAGCCCGGGTGCGTATAGGACATCAGATCGCCGACGGCCGGGCCGGCAAAGACTTGCAATCCGAAGACTCCGGGCGCTCCCGTGCGAATGCCGACTTGAGCTCCCATGCCGCCGTCAGGACGTGGATAAACCGGGTTCTCCCACGTGTGCGCCTGGCCCCAGCCATGCCCGAATTCATGAGCCAGCGTCGGACCGGGGTCGACCTGATTCCGTTGCATGTTGATGACGTGGTTCCCGGCGCCGCTGGTGAAGTGGTACCCGTGATAGGCGGTCTCGATTTCCGGCTGCATGACCACGACCCAGGCGCCGCCGCGCGGGAAGAGGCGGTCGATCATCCCTGCAGCCCAGGGGCGGCAATCCTCGTAGCCGGCTCCCGACCGATAGTCGAATGATCCGACCGGATCACCCGCAAAGCGCTCGATCTGGAGCGTCGAGATCGGCAGGGCGCTCAGCGCCCACGCCCGGTGAGCCTCGAATTCGCTGAACGGCGCCGGCGCCATCGAGGGATTCGTATACCCGTATCGGAGAGCATAAAACGTGAAGCCGGGGCTGGCGTGGAAGCGGATGCGCTGAGCGAAGGCATTGTTCTCCCTGTTCGACTCCGGCCGGCCCGAGGCATCGGAAATGCGGACGTCGAGGTCACGTTCCCCCTCGGCCACCAGAGCGCGATCGAGCAGGAAATTGAAGCTCTGCTCCAGGCGCGCGCGGTCGCTTCCCGCGGTCGTGGCGGTGATCTCGCCCGATGGGCTCGCCGTGGTCGGGGAGATGGTGCGCTGGCCAAAACCGCCCCCGCGCACGTCCCGAACCGTCAGCCGCGCGGTGACGCGATTCCACGGCCCCAGCGCATCCTCGCGGCTGCGCACGTAGACGCGCACCACCGTCGGCTTGTCGGCGATCAGCGGGATTCCGCCGCCCGGGTACACCTGAACGGCCTGAGTGACTTCCAGGCCGGTGATCCAGAGGTCTCCCGCCGTGTCCTCGGGGAACTGAAAGTCATCGCAGTTGATGTGCCCCCATGAACCGCTCGAGTTGTCGACGATGCGAATCCGGGCCACCCGGTCACGATACGCGCTCACGTCCCAGACCTCGCGCCGCATGGCCTCCTCGTTCTGGCCGGTGGCGGACATCACCGGCGCGTACTGCAACGTGGCGGACGGACGCAGCGGATCGCCAATGACACGCGGGACCTGAAGCAGGAGCTCGACGCGCAGCTTGCGGTCCCGATCGCCGTTGTCATTGCCGCCGCCGATGAGAAACGTGATGTACCGGCTCCGGATCACGAAGTCTTCGGACGTCAACGTGCCGACCGGACCGTCGCCCTGCTCGGTTCCAACGGGAACGGACGCAGTGGGACGGTTTTCATAGGTCCCGATCCAGTAATTTCCCTGGTGCCCGACGGACTCCGAGGGACGCCGCCAGGCGATATTGTCGCCGTAGGTCGGCTGTGTGCGGCGGGTACGCATGCCGAACGCGGAACCGGTGGCGGTCCAGCCGCGAAGGTCTGCGGTCTCGAAATCCCAGGTGACTTGCGCGAAGGCCGGCACGCTCGCGGCCAGAAGCATCGCACCAACGAATCGACGAAGAATGTGGCAGCCATCCAGACCGTACATGGTCACTACCTCCTTTTTTGTGGATGACGAACCGGATCCGTCAGTAGGTAGTGAGCGGGGTCTGTCGATCGTTTCCGGGCGAACACTCAACGGTGATGGCTGTCACCCTTTGAAAGCGGCGGCATGCCGCCGCACTCCAAAGCAGGTCAGGAAGTCGTTGCGCCGTCTTGGCGCATGAAATCGAGATACAGCTTCTCCAGGTCGTCATGAACGAGCTCGGAACGGGACCTCTCGTACACCTTTCGGCCCTCTTTCATGATCCCCAGTTGGTCGGCCAGCTCCTTGGCCCGGAAAATGTCGTGCGTCGACATGAGAATGGCCTTGCCCTCCGCGGAAAGGGCGCGCAGGGCCTGGACCATGTCGGCCGCCGCTTTGGGATCGAGGCCGGACATCGGCTCGTCGAGGAACAGAGCGCTCGCCTCCTTGATCACCGCGATGGCGATGCCGACCTTCTGTCGCATTCCCTTGCTGAATTCCCGCACCTTCCGCTCGAACGCGTCCTTGGGAAGGCCGACGTAGTCCAAGACCTCGTAGTAGCTCTCGCGGGTGCTCCTGGCCTTGCCGCTCAACTCGGCGAAGAAGTGCAGGTTCTGACGGGCAGTGAGGTTGCCGTAGAGGCGGACGTTCTCCGAGACGAACCCGATCAGTCTCTTGGCCTTCAACGGCTCCCGTGTCACGTCGATGTCGTTGATCCGCGCCACTCCGCCGGTGGGCTCGATGAAGCCCAGAAAGAGGTTGATCGTCGTCGTCTTCCCGGCGCCGTTCGCTCCGAGGAGGCAGTAGATCTCCCCTGGGGCGATTCTCAAGTCCAGACCATCCAGCGCCAGGACGCCGTTGTCGTACCGCTTGGTGAGCTTCTCGGCGACGATCATGGGGGCGTCATGCGTCAGCGCCGCGTCAGGCGGATCGCCGCAGTGACCCCTCCGGTGACGCCGAGGGCCAGCACTGCCAGGGCCAGGCCGAGCAAAAGCGAGCTGGACTTCGCGGTGACGCTCACTCGGAACACCTTGGTGTCCGATGGGATGAGCCGGTCATAGGCATAGCTCTCGGTCTTGATTCGGATCTCATAGTCCCCCACGGCGACGTCGGCCGGCGGCTCGATGGTCATCTGCGCCGTGATCTCCTCCCGCAGGCCGAGAGCGGCGATCTGCGCCGGCGTGAACCTCACCTTCCAGCCCGTGGGAGCATCGGCGCGCAGCCAGACATTGTCCAGCCGGCGCGTCCCGGTGTTGCGCACCGTCAGGGTGGATTGCACGGTCTTCCCGACCTGGATCTCCGCAAACAGGGACTTGGCGGTGACGTCGATCTTCCCTGTGCCCCGGGGGATGAGCGTGAGCCGCAGGAACCCCGCGCCGCTCCGCTCGAGCACTTCGCGGCTGAACGTCCCGTTCGGCGGCAGATCGAGCGGCCGGCCTTCTTCCGAGGCGATGACCCAAAAGTCGAGCGGGCGGTCGATCAGAACCTCCGGGGTCGCCTGGTCGGGCAGGAACAGTTGAAGCTGCAGGTTCTGCAGGGCCACGCCTGCCGGAAAGTTCAGTCGCGAGAGCCGGGCCTGTGTTTCAGGATCGACGAAGTTGTAGTTGATCTGGCGCGGCAGCCCCACGAGCACCAGACCGAAGCTGCGGACATCGACGCTCGACCGCTCCATGCGCAGCGGATAGGTCACCCGGCCGCCCAGGTCGGCCTCCTGGGAGATCTGGGCGGAGCTGATGTTGATCGCGCTCCCGGAGTCGGCCTGCCGCAGTTGGATGGCCAGGTCCCTGTGCTGGCCCAGGTAAGACATCGAAACGATGACGCTGGGCACGTCCCGCAGCAACTGGAAGACGAGGGTTCGCCGCGTTCCATAGATCAGCTCCGGCACTCGTTGCTCGTACGGCAAGCCGATCGTGGTTCCGGCAGCGACGCCGTCGCCGCCCGGATCCTGGAGAGAGATGAAGACGTCGCGGATGTTCCTCGTGCGGAGCTCCGGCGGGATCGGCTGCGCCCCCTCGAAGTTGTTGAGCAGCGTGAACTGCTGATCGTCGAACGCCGGCGTCACGTTGGCGACGGTGAGGCGGACGAACTTGCGGCCCCGGGCGTCCTGGTACTTCACAGCCTCTTCGATCGCCACCCGCGGCTGCAAGCTGACCAGGCTGAGAACCGCTTCCTGGTAGCCGATCTGGAGCTGCTCCAGGCGGGCTCGCGCGCGATCGACCTCGGCTGCGGAGGTCAGCCCCTGGGCGAAGAGCTGTTGGATCCTGACGAACTCAGATCTTCCGGCGCTCAGCTCCACCTGGCGGTGGCGCACCGCCAGAAGCCGCCGCTGCGCCTCGGTCCCGCTGCCTACCTCCTCTTGCGCCGACAGATTCGGCGCTTGCAACGCCGACACGACAAAGACGAGCAAGAGCAAGAGGATGGCAAGGCGCGACCGTCGGTCCATGCCCCGCCCTCTGACCTTCGTGGCTAGGCGGCACATACGCAGCGGAACCCGGTGAAAACGTCACAAGTTTTTGAATAGAGGCTCATTCGAAACGCGCAGCGAATCGCCTCCTCCTCGACACTCCAGCTGCCGCCGCGCGCCACGCGGAAGATGCCTCCGCGTGGCTGCGGCGTCCCGTACGGCACATACCAGTCCTGGCACCATTCCCAGACGTTCCCGGCCATGTCGTAGAGACCATAGCCGTTCGGCGCAAAGGACGCGATCCGGCGAGTCTGCGGCCCCTGCATCCCGATTTCCCAAGCATAGGCCCGGCCGCCGAAATGTGCACGCCCGTCCGGATCGTCGGCTCCCCACGGGTAGGTTTCGCCGTCCAATCCGCCGCGCGCCGCCTTTTCCCATTCCGCTTCGGTAGGCAGGCGATACTCCAGGCCCGTGACCTTGCTCATCCAGTTGCAATAGTTCGGCGCATCCGACCACCGTACGTTGACGACCGGATGGTCCGGGTATTCTTCGAAGTAACGTCCCCACCCCGGCGGGTCCTCGGGACGGGCATGGCCCGTCTCGTCGCAGAACCGCCGGTACTGCCGGTTCGTGATCGGGTACGCGGCGATCTTGAACGCGGGCAGATCGATCTCCCGCACCGGGCTCTCGTTCTTTCGCCCGCCGTTCCCCATACGGAAGCTCCCCTCCGGGATCAGGACCATCTCGGGCAGATCGCTGAACGGCCGGTCCGGCTCGGCAGACTCCACCCGGGACGAAGGCTTTCCGGAGAGGTCGGTTGGACCCAGCCGCCCCTCTTCCGTGCAATCGTTTGCCAGCTCGCGCGCCTCGTCCGCGGCGCGGACCCGCTCCTCGGGGTCGGCCGCGGTCAGGCGCCGCACCAGTTCGACGAGGCGCGCCGGAAGACCGGGACGGATCCGCTGCAGTTGGCCGGCCAGCGAATCCTCCCCCTCCGTCACCGGATCCGGATTGCGTCCGGTCAGCAGGTGTACGAGCAACGCGCCGAGGGAGAAGATCTCCGACGAGACGCTGGGCGGGTCGCCCGCCGCGACCTCCGGAGCGATGTAGCCGGCAGGAAGCTCACCGCCGGGGAGGCCGAGGCCGCGCAGAACGGGCGCCAGGCCGAAGTCTTCCACTTTGACCTTCTTCTCGTGGGAACAGAGGACGCGCTCCGCGGTGGCGCCCCCGTGGAGGAGTCCCACAGCGTGCGCCGCGGCCAACGCCTCTGCGGTCTGCTTGAACAGGCCCAGCGCATGGCGAACGGGAAGGATGCCATTGGGCTCCGACAGCAGGGAAAGAGGCTGTCCCTGAATGTGCTCGCCCACCAGGTAGGCGGAGCTGTCGTCGAAGAGGATCTCGGTGATCCGCAGGACCTTCGGATGCTCGAGGGGGGCCAGCCGTTGTGCCAGCTCGACGAAGGCATCGAAGAAGTCCCCGCTGGAGACGGCGTTGCGCAGAACTCGTTTGACGCGATAGCGGGTCTCCGCCGCATCCGCGCGAGTGGCCCGGTAGACCTCGATCCCCGCGCCGTGGCCCAGGAAGTTGGAAAGCCGGTAGTTGCCGACGAATTTGTTGATCATGGCTAGCCTCGCCCGTTGGAGAGCTCCAGGATTCGATGACCGTCTTCCTCGATCCGCACCGCGAAGCGGTTCTTCACGTCCACCCAATAGGTGAACCTGACCGTCGGCCCCGCCTGGACGGCCCATGTCTTCCGCACCAGGAAGCAGTCCCGCCCCTGATAGCTCTTGCGCCCGATGGTCTCCACGGTCACGGTGACCGTGTCCCGCTTCACGGATCTGCTGTACTTGTCATTGACGTCCAGCATCCAGGGCCCGAAGAAATCTCCGACCGTGATGTTTCTGGACAAGGAGCTCTGCGTGCTCGTGCTCACCGAGCCGGCGCCGCTCAGCGTGGTTTGCATGGAGAGGATGTTCCCGGTCTCCTGGTCGATCCCGGCGATGAGCCGTTCCGTGAACTTCTCGTTCTTGAACTTCGCCTCCGGCGGCGGAACCTCGCGGTCGATCTGAAGAAGGACGCATTTCCTTCCTTCGCAGGTGGCAATGTCCTTGACCTGCACCGTCTGCCGGTCAGGAAGGCTGCGCGCGAGCAGCGCGCCCCCAGCGTCGGTGACTCGAGTGACCTTCGCCGACGCTCCCTTCTGCAACTCGAAGGAAAAGGTGTCCCCCTTCTTCCACGGAATGGCACGCGTCGCCGTCGCAGCCTGAACGGCAAACACGATCAGCACGAACAGGGAACCGACCAGACTGCGAAGACAGCGTTTGGCTTTTCTGTTCATAGACGACCCTGATCCTTCAAACAACCTCATAACGCAGGAAACGGAGGTATGCACAGACGAAGAGAACGGCGTTGGCGAGGATCAGCAGCCCGAGCGGAGCCGCGATCTTCCGGAGGAGTACGTTCAACGGAAGATTGCTGAGC
Source organism: Thermoanaerobaculia bacterium (assembly GCA_044866315.1). Classification (GTDB taxonomy): domain Bacteria; phylum Acidobacteriota; class Thermoanaerobaculia; order Gp7-AA8; family Gp7-AA8; genus QHVT01. Next base: position 8,941 of record JBIOTX010000084.1, read on the forward strand.
TCGAAGCGCGGGATCTCCTTCAATGCCAACAGATTGACCTGCACCGAGGCACGCCCGCCGGGGAACACGTCGCGGTAGCCCTGCGAGAACACCTTGTCATTCACCTCGGCCTGATAGCGGTCGATGGCGGCGATGAACTGATCCGATTGCGGGACCCCGGTTCCGGCCATGGCCGTGACTCCGAGCGTGAGGGGCGTCACCGGCGAAACCGAAGCGAGCACCGAGGCAAGCCGGAACTGCGCGCGCCGCCGGTTCGAATACTCCTGGTCCATCTCCGCCGCCGCCTTCGTCAGCTCGACGGAGTACTTCATGGCGATGGGTGCCCGGATGGACTCGTAGTTCGGATCGTCGAGGAAGGGCTCGAGCTCGGCGGCCCGCTTGCGATCGAGCTCCTGGGCGAGGAGGTTTTTCTTGAACAGGAAGCTCTGGTGGCTCTCCACCGGCAGCAACCGTTCGGACAGCAGCCCGGCACTCTGCGGAAGGACGACCACCAGGCCCGCCCAGAGGAAGAGCAGCACCGTGATGGCCACGAGAGGACGGGAGGTCAAGCTGGAGACCAGGATGCCGAGTCCCATGAACGCCATCAGGTAGAGCATGCAAAGGAGGAAGATGCAAACGATCCTCATCCAGGCCTCGCCGCTGGCCAGCACGCCGCTGCCCTGGAACTGCATCAGGAGCACGGTGAGCAGCAGCGAGAACAGAAACGGCACGATGAGGATGATCGACGCCGCCAGGTACTTGCCGAGCAGCACGCTGTCGCGTGGTACCGGGCCGGAGAAGATGAGGCTGAGGGTGCCCAACTCCTTCTCGCCGCAGATCGCTCCGAAGGTGAGCACGATCGCCGCCAGCGACAGGACGAAACGAACCATGAACAGCAGGTCGATCCGCCCGAAGAGGATGATCACCGGGTTCTCCTGCGATTGCCCCTGCCCGACGCTCATCCCGTCCCGCCGCAGCAGCACCATGTTCGGCAGGACCGATTCGAGCCCGAAGGCCAGGGCCGCCAGGACCGGCTTCGGGCGGAACGCCCTCACCTCGATCTGATCCGCGGGGAGCATGCCCGTGAGGGACTTCTCATAATCGGCTTCGGCGCGCGCCTGATAGGCGCCGAACTGCAGCAACGTACGCTGGTTGACCAGCGTGCAGAGGGGAATCGGAAGGCAGCACAGCACCGTGATCCAGAGGAGCTTGCGGCTCAAGATTGCGTCCAGCAGCTCGCGGAGAACGATGGCTTTCGTCATGAGTGCCGATCCCCTCGATCCATTGTCGGGCAGCCGCGGCTAAGAGGCGAGACTGGCCTGCTTTTCCGCCCGGGCCGCCGCCACCTTCTCCTGAAACGCCGTGCGGGCCTCGGTGATCTTCTGCACCGGGATCATCGCGTCTTTCCACAATGCGTCCACCGACAGCCGGTGATAGAAATTGCAGTGATACGTATTGTGGGCGGCGATACTGCCGTGCGTCTCCAGCGCATTCGCCCGGCAGCCGCCGGCGCAGACGTACTTGACGTCGCAGGTGGCGCACCCCGGCAGCGTATCGACGGTCAGTCCGCGGAGCCTCTTCAGCACTGGAGAGCCGTAGAACAGCTCGCGGACGGGCTGCTCGAAAATGTTGCCGACCAGGTACTGGGGCATGCAGAGGAGCTGGCAGGGGAAGATGTCGCCGTTCGAGAGCATCGCCATCTCACCCTTGCCGACGCCGCAATGATTGCGCATTCCGGAGGGCTGCCTGAGCCGTTCCCGGGCTACGTCGTACTCGACGAGAATGCTGTCGAACTCGGTGAGGTCGGAGAAGTCGACTTCGCCGGGGAAGCCGACACTCGGGTCCTTGACGAACGGCGGAGGCTGCAGCGGCCAGTTCAATTCGGCCGACGCGGCACAGCCCGAGGAATACGTCGTGGCCCGGAAGCGGTCGACGCCGATCTCCTCCAGGCAGACGCGCCGGAATTCACCGAGCTCCTGCCAGTTGAGGTGCGAGGCCACCGCGCTGACCGTCAGCTTGGCCTTCCGGCCGGGGACTTTGGCCAGCTTGCGAATGCTGTTCAAAGCCGGCTCATAGGAGCCCTTACCGCGGTGCTTCTCGGCGGTCTCCTTGACATGGCTGTCGAGGCTCACCCAGATCACGTCGAACAGCTGCGCCGCCTCGCGCGTGAACTCGTCCGTATCCTTCTGACCGTTCGTCACCAGGCAAACGTAACGACCCCGCGATCGGACGTGCGCGGCGACTTCCAAGAGGTCGTCGCGCAGCGTCGGCTCGCCGCCGCAGAAATTGAATTGCGGGATCCCGAAGTCGACCATCTGATCGAGGGCCCACTTCATCTGCTCCGTGGACATCTCCCGATGTTCCTTCACGAAGTAGGTCCGCTCTTCCCGGTTGTAGCAGTACACGCAGCTCAGGTTGCAGCGCTCCGTGTTCTGGATGTACAGGCTCTCGGGCGGCTCGAGCTTGTCGTTTTCCTCCGGGATGATCTCTTTCGCCTTGTAGTCGCCCATGTGCAGGAACTCGGCATTGACGAGGTGCACGGCAAAGTCGATGACCGGCCTGGCGACCTGTTCGAAGCTCATTGCGTAGGACTCCGCGACGTACTGGATGGCATCACGCAGCACCGGCTGGCGCATGAACGCCTCGACCACCGCCAGGCCCTGCTGGTTGACGCGCACGACGATGGAGTTTCGCGGATCGAAGAGGAGCGTCCATTCGTCTCTCTCATACCGATGAAACATCGGTGGAACAGCGAACGTGGTCTCGAGATGGATGTCCATGAACGCCTCCTCAATTTTTCCGCAGGAGCTCTACGCCGACCGGATTTCGACTCTCTTCTGGCCGCCTTCCGCCGTGTGGACGACCACCCTGCTCTGCCGCGAGCCGTCATTGAGGACGAACTCCTGCACGTTCTTCAGTGCCACCGCGGTCGGCGCGCTGCCGCCGTCTCCGGCGTACTGTTCATCGAAGAGACGCGCATAGGTGGCATTCGAGCCATAGAGATCGGCGTGAGTTCCCTGTCCCACCAGCCGTCCCTTTTCGAGCACCAGGATCCAGTCGGCGTCCCGGATGGTGCTCAACCGGTGCGCGATGACGAAGCATGTCTTTCCGGACTCCAGGAGTCTTCCGATGGCGGCCCGGATCTGCTTTTCGGCGACATTGTCGAGAGAGGACGTCGCCTCGTCGAGCAGGAGGATCGGAGCATCCTTGAGCAGCGCGCGGGCGATCGACAGCCGCTGCCGCTCGCCTCCAGACAGCCGCACTCCCCGCTCTCCGACTTCGGTGTCCAGTCCCTTGGGGAGGCTTTCGACGAAATTGCCGAGATGAGCTCCTTCCAGCACGCGCTCGAGGTCCTGTTCGGTGGCGTCGGGGCGAACGCAGAGGAGGTTGTCCCGAATCGTGCCGGAAAACAGGAAGGTCTCCTGCGAGACCACGGCGATGGCCTTGCGGAGCGAGTCCAGGGTGAGTCGCCGGATGTCCTGCCCGTCGATCTCGATCGAACCGCTGCGCGGGTCGTAGAAATGAGGAAGGAGGTTCAGCATCGTCGTTTTGCCGGCCCCGCTGTGCCCGACCAGAGCGACCTTGGTCCCGGGCTGGATTTCCCAGCTGATGTCCGACAGGACGTCCTTTCCTTCCTCGTATGCGAAGGAGAGCTTCGAACACTTCACGTGCCCGCGCACGGGCTGAACGAGCGGCACCGCGTCCGGAGCCTCCCGGACCGTGGGCTCGGTATCGAGAATCTCGAAGATCCTCCGGGCCGCCACCTTGGCGGACTGCACGATCAGGTTGAGGGATGCCAGGTCCTGCACCGGCCGGTAGACGTTGACCGCGTACGCCAGGAAGGCCATCAACGCGCCGAGCGTGAGCGCTCCCGAGACCACGCTGCGGCTCCCGAACCACAGCACCGCCAGTCCGGCCAGCGACGTCATCATGATGACGCCGGTCCGATGGGTCAGCGTCAGGTCCGCCTGCCGCACCCCGATCGCGCGCAGTCCTTCCATCTCCGCGCCGACCCGCTGCTCCGCATAGTCCTCGAGGGTGTACGACTGGATCAGTCCGATCCCGGCCAGGCTCTCCTGAACGCCGGCATTCAGACTGGCACCCCGTTCCTGCGCCTCCTCCGTGGCCTGCCGCGTGCGCTGCCCGAACCGGCGGGTCAGATAGACGAGGACGGGGCCGACCAGGCAGAGCACGACGGCGAGCTGCCAGTTCAACCAGAAGACGATGGCGACGGAACCGGCCAGCAGCACACCGCTGCTGAGCGCGCCCAGCAAGATTGCGATCAGTTGCGCGCTGAGAAGGGCCGCGTCGTTCAGGATCCGCGACGCCAGATACGCGGAGCGCTGCGCCGCGAAGAAGGGGCTGGAGAGGGTCTGGACGTGCCGGAAGAGAAGCCGGCGCAGATCGAGGAGCAGGCCTTCATTGAACCGGTTGCGCAGCCTTCCGCCGAGCAGGTCGGCGCCGAAACGCAGGAAATAGAGGCCGACGAACGCGGCGATGATGCCATTGAGAAGGTGCAGATCGCGGCTGGCGAGCGTCGTGTCGATGAGCTGCTTCAGCAGCAACGGGGCGACGAGGTCGAGGCCGAGGCTGAGGAGCAGGAGGACGGCGGCGAAGAAGAGCATCGCCCTCCTGGGGCGGAGCAGGGGCGATAACTTCCTGGCGGCGAGCATCAGCGAAGGCGACTGATCTTTGGTATTCATGACTTTGAATGGGAAATAGTTTCGATTGTCGTCTCGGTTCAGCCAGATAGGCGCGCCGGGAAGGACCCTGCGGCAGCTTGCGGAACGAACTGCGGTGGACTTTGCGCCGTCGCGAAGCAGGTCGTTCCCGGAGCGCCAGGAGATCAGCTACCGGCCCGTCAAGCCGGCAGCGGCTAGGCATGCACCAGCGCCTAGCTGAGGTTCAGACTCATCGCGAGGTCGAAGTAGACGGTCACGGTAACCGTCACCGTGCCGGTGCAGCTGCAGCTGCAGCCGCAGCCACCCTCGATCGGCGCCGAGAGCACCGACGAACTTGCAAAGCCCAGGGGATTGAACATTGTCGTCTCCTTTCGAGAAGGGCAACCGAGGTCCTATAGCCCACCGCAGATCTTGAATGTGGCATCGCCCTTACGGGTAGATTTGGTTGTAGTCATGGCCGGACGATTCGACTGCGACGATTCGGGATTGGCATACCGAAGAATGTTTCATTCCGTACACACTTACAGTGTTAAACATCACCGTTCCTCGTGATCGACACGCGCGGCGCGCGGTCGATCACGAATATCTCCGTCAAAATCATCGGATACGAAGAGGCCTCGACTCTCCGTCTTCGACCGGTCGACACGCCGTGCATCAATCGTCCAGGTCTCGTTGATTCGGAACACGTCCCTGTGACCGACGACACCTCCGCTCCCCTTCTCTGAACCTAAATAGGTGTGACCGGGAGGACTGCCCGTGCTCGGTCCGGTCGTCAAGATACTGCTGGTTCTGACGGCGTTCGCACCCGTGCTGCTCGTGCATGCGTTCCTGCGGGCGGTCACCGGTCCGTTTCTGCCCGGAGGGCTGGTCACGCTGTTGCTCGCGATCGTGTTTGCGGCGTCGTGCGTACTGGTCATCGAGGCCGCGCAGCGCGAACTGCAGGTGATCGAGCCGTTCGCGATCACGCAGATCAGGACGTCGGATCAGCAGGTGCTCGCGTTCACGCTCACGTATCTCGTGCCTCTCGTCCAGCTCGGGCCCGTCGAGATCGACGCCAAAACGATGGGCTTCGTCTTGCTGATTCTCCTTTTCGTGGTCATGACCACGCACACCTATCACTTCAATCCCCTCCTCGGACTTTTCGGATATCACTTCTACGAGGTGTCCACCGCCGACGGCATCACGTACGTCCTCATCACACGCCGCGACATGCGCAGCAAGAAGGACGTGAACCGCGTCGTCCTGTTGACCGATTACATGGTGATGGAGAAGAAGCCATGAGCAGCACACTGTCATTTTTCGCTGTATTGAAAGAAGACGATGACGAGCAAGCGCGCAGCGTGCGCCGCATCCCGGTCACGCAATCGCTGCAGAGGGAGCTTTCGGAAGAATTCGAGGCCCAGCGCGCGCACTTCCCGTTTCCGAAGCCGGCCGAAAAGGATCCGCGCCCGCATCCGAATCCGAAGCGGGTGCCGTTCGATCCCGGCTACACACCGTCGGACGACGAGCTGCCGTATATCGAGAGCTACACGCCGCCGGAGGCGTTTCGGCATGCGCTGGAGGCTCCGCTGGACGTGCAGGAGCTGGAGACCGACCGGGAGACGCTCGAGCAGATCGCCGGCATCTTCACCGGACAGAGCTCGCCGCGCCCGTGGCTCGTGGCGCAGGCGTTCGATCGGCGGCGACTCCTGTCGTCGGAGGGATTCACGCTCATTCACAGGCGGAAGGAGTTCAAGCGCCTCGTCGATCCGGGACTGACGCTCGATACCAAAGTGGCGGTCCGCTGGGAGAATCGCCGTCTCGAGTTCACGTCGTTCAGCGTCGCCCACCGCATCCTCGATCTCAGCGCGTATTTCGAGGAAGCGACGGACGTGCAGCTCACGGCCATGGCCGAGCACGAGCATGTGCTTATCGAAAACGTACCGGCATTCGTCGATCAGGCGGACTCGTGGACGCGGCGGAAGGTGTCGCTCATCGCCCACTCCGGGATTCTGGAGGTGCTCACGCCGAGACAGATCGCCAAGGCGGCGAAGCCGTACAAGGTGCAGATTCCGATCCGGCGCATCGGCGGGCACGATCGCATCGCGTTCCCGACGGAGAAACGGGCGCTGAAGACCGTGCTGCGTTTCCTCGACGAGGATTACTTCACCTCGGAGCTGCTCCGCATCCAGTACTACACGAACTCGAAGCGGCGGCTCCGCGCTACTCCAGCAGGAGCGGTGCTCGACGCGCTCAAGGCGCGACTGCCGGTGACCGCCGGGGCCTAACTGTTTGGAGTGCGGCAGCGAGAGCTGCCGCTTTGAAAGCGGCGGCGGTGCCGCCGCACTCCAAATTTCCTACACGGGATGTCCACTTTATTACCTCGGAGCGTCCTGCCGTGGCTCTACAATTACTTCCGGTCCAGAAATCATCGCAGCCATTCCTCGGACTTTCCGCGGCCCAGTGGCGGCGTGGCGAAAGGAGGTGACCGGCATGAAAGTGAAGACCAACGTCAAAGGCGGCGGCGTCCTGATCAGCGACTGAGCCCGTCCATGCGAGCGAATCCACCGCAAGGGAGGTGAGCACCGTGAAGGTCAAGACCAACGTCAAGGGCGGTGGCGTCATCACCGGCGACTGAACCGGAGGAGGTGATTTCCGTGAAGATCAGAACCAACATCAAGGGCGGCGGCGTCGTTACCGGCGACTGAGCAGCCACTCCATGTGGAGATCGAGAGCGCCAGTGAAAGCTGGCGCTCGTGCTTTCAGGGGTGGGCCCTTCATGGGTGGGCAATGACCAGCAGTGTGTCCGCGCGCTCCAGCACGTAGCGCATGCACACGGCCAGGGTCTTCGGATCGAGCGCGGAGAAGGTCTCGTCCAGGATCATCAGCGCCGGCTTCTGCAGGATCGAGCGGGCCAGGAAGACGCGCGTGCGCTCGCCGTGACTGAGCTGCCAACCCGTTTCTCCCACCGGCTGATCGAGCCCGAGGGGCATGCGCTCGACGAGCGGCCCAAGTCCAAGCGCATGGCAGACCTCCAGCGCCTCCGCGCGGTCAGCCGCCGATGGCGGCCAGGCCCGGCCCAGCAGCAGGTTGTAGGCGAGCGTACCGATGAAGATGTGATTGGCGTGGAACTGCGGCGCGAGCAGCACCCGCCGCCGCCAGTTCTCCAGCCCCACCGTAGCTACGTCCAGTCCTCGGAAGAAGAGCAGTCCCGACTGCAGCGGACGCACGGCGCTCAGCAGCGCCGAGAGCGTCGACTTGCCGGAGCCGGAAGGGCCGCGCAGCAGAATGCGCTCGCCGCGGCGGATGGTCAGGTCGACCTGCTGCAGCGCCGGCACGTCGCGGCGCGCGTGGCGATAGGTGACCGATGATGCGTGCACGAGCGGCATCGCGGGATCGGGCTCGCTGTCGAGCAGGATCCGGATGGCCGGGCTGCCGGGAGGCGCGGTGCGGCCGGCGGCGCGCCAGAACGGCGCGATGCGCCGCCAGGCGCTGAGTGCCCCGGCGATGCCCGCGCTGGCATCGGTCCACTGCGTGAGCGCGGTCGCGCCGAGGAGCACGCCCGCGGCGGCGATGGCCAGCGACTCCGCCGTCGCGCTGCCGGCGGCCACGACCGGCGCGAGCGCGAAGAGGCCCACCCACGGCCACATCCGCCGCAACACGTCCAGCCGCACCGCCGGGCGATTGAACGCGAGCTCGGAGGCCATGTAACGCTCCAGGCGCGCGTCCTCCCCGTCGTTGCGCTCGTGCGGCTCCTTCTGCGCGAGCCGGGTCTTGTGACCGGTCATGTTCTCGACCACGTGTCCGGTGAGCTGAAAGCGCGCCTCCGTCCAGGCCGCGCGTCCGAGGCCGAAGCGCACGGTGAGATACGCCGCGGCGAGAATCCAGAGCAGATAGAGCGCGACGTGCCAGGCCCCGCCCGCGCCGCGGCTCATGACCCAGATCGCGGCGATCCCGGCCACGATCGAGGTGACGCCCGCGAACGCGCCGCTCGTGCCCATGCCCTCGACGTGCCCCGACTCGAGGACGTGGCTGAGGAACGTCCCCACGCCTTTGCCGTTCACTTCGTCGGGCGAGAGCTTCAGCGCGCCGAGGAGCACGCGCCGCTTGATCACCACCCCCAGCTCCGCGACCAGCGAGCGCGCCGCCGCCACGCCTCCCGCGCGCAGCGGCACGATGGTGATCACCGCCAGGAGCCAGAGCGCGAAGAGCGTGTCCAGCGAGCGCGTGTCGAACGCCATCAGCCCGAGGACCCACCAGGAGAGCACGTAGAGCAGCATCTCCCCCGCGTTCAGGGCCAGGAACGCCAGCGCCTTCCTCCACACCCGCGCCTCCCGCACCACCGCCCGCACATCCTCGAGCTTCGGCCGCACGATGCGAATGTTTTCAATGGGCGCATCGCCCACCAGCTCGCGAAGCATGCGCAAGCGCAGGGCGGCCTGAAGCCCGCCCATCACCCGATCGATCTCCGCCCCGGGCTTTTCCTCGACGGCCGCACAAAGCCGCTCCCGCAACTCGCGCAGCGGCACCTTCCCGCGATGCCCATCCGGCGCGATCACCTGCGCATGCCGCGCATCGGTGCGCACCACCGCGAGAATCCCCTCTTCGAGAAACACTAGCGCCGCCCCGAGCGCGCGCAGCTCGCTCTCGATATTCGCATAGCGCAGCGTGACGTTCTCGGTCTCGATCTCCCAACCTCGCACCCGCGCAATCGCCTCCGCGGCCTCCGACGCATTGCTCCAATGAATCATGCGAGCCGCCCCTCGCGCAGCTCCAGCCGCCGCCACAGGTCGCTGTTCCATAGCTCTTCGCGCGTGGCGCGGTTGGCCTCGCGCATGCGGTTGTAGAGCGAGTCCGCGCGTGCGCTCAGCGCGGCCGGCGTGTCGTATTCGGCAACGCGTCCGTTCTGCAGCACCAGCACGCGGTCGCAATCCTCGGTTTCGTCGACGTCATGGGTGACGACGAGGAACGTGGCCTCGGACCACAGCCGCCGGCAGCGCCGCAGCAGGTCCTCGCGCAGCGCGCGGTCCATGCC
>JBIOTX010000085.1:0-15868 GCA_044866315.1 Thermoanaerobaculia bacterium
GAGGGAAGAAGCCCGCCCGAACGGACGGGCGGCGGGGTTCTTCCCTCTTCCCTCGAACCTCGAACCTCTTCATTCCTCATTTCCCTTTTCCTCCGCCCCCCTCCGCGCATGGAGAATGCACCTAGACTTCCCGATGTACCGCTTTCTCCGCTACGTCCCCAAGAACCACCTGAGCCGGACCGTCGGGCGGCTGATGCATGCGCGCTGGCCGCAGCCGATCGCCCGGCGGCTGGTGCGGTGGTTCGCCGATACCTACGAGATCGACGTCGACGTGGCGTCGCGGCCGATGCACGAGTATCCGTCGATCGGGCATTTCTTCGTGCGCGATCTGCGGGAGGGGCTTCGGCCGATCGAGAGCGACTTCGTGAGTCCCGTCGACGGGACGCTGCGCGGGTTCGGGATCGTGAAGGACGGGAAGCTGGAGCAGGTGAAGGGGAAGACGTACACGCTGGCCCGCTTCCTCGGCGACGAGGAGCATGCCCGGCGCTACGAGGGCGGGGTGTTCTTCAACCTCTATCTCTCGCCCCAGGACTATCACCACGTCCACGCGCCGGTGAGCGGGGCGATCCCGCGCAGCGTGCACATCCCGGGGAAGCTCTGGCCGGTCAACGACTGGTCGATGGAGAACATCGACGAGCTGTTCTCGGTCAACGAGCGGGTGGTGACGTACATCGACTCGGCGCTCGGCCTCGTGGCCGCGGTGATGATCGGGGCGACGAACGTGGGGCGGATCTCGGTGACGTACGACTCGTTCATCTCCAACGCCGCGCAGACCAAGCGCGCGGCGCGCGACTACGACCCGCCGATTCCTATCGCCGCCGGGGACCGCCTGGGCACGTTCCACATGGGCTCGAGCGTGGTCGTGCTGCTCGAGCCGGGACGGATCGATCTGGAGCGGGTCCGGCTGGAGCCGGGGAAGAAGGTGCAGTACGGGGCGGCGGTGCTGCACTCGTAGCGTTTAGGAGTGCGGTAGCGGAGCTACCGCTTTGCGATCCGGATAGAAGAGCGGTGGCTGCGCCACCGCACTCCTAAAGTCGCATATCATTTCCTTATGTCGTCCAAGAAGTTCGTCTTTGCTGCCCTTCTTCTCTTTGCCACGCTCGCCTTTGCCCAGGATCCGCCTCCTCCTGCACAGGAAGAGCAGGACCAGACGCCGGTCACGACGATGACCATCGAGGTCGGCAGCCGCAGTCCGGAGCGCTCGCGCACGGATACGCCGGTGCCGGTGGACGTGGTCCCGATCGAGGAGATCGCCGACGAGTCGGGGCAGCTCGACCTGGGGCAGCTCCTGCACACGATCGCGCCGTCGTTCAACTCGAACCGGCAGTCGGGATCGGACGGGAGCGATCACATCGACGCGGCCACGCTGCGCGGGCTCGGGCCCGACCAGGTGCTGGTGCTGATCAACGGCAAGCGCCGGCACACGTCGTCGCTGGTGTACATCTTCGGCTCGCGCGCCCGCGGCAACGTGGGCACGGACCTGAACACGATTCCGGTCAGCGCCATCGAGCGCGTGGAGATCCTCCGCGACGGTGCGGCGGCGCAGTACGGGTCGGACGCCATCGCCGGGGTGATCAACATCGTCCTCAAGAAGGACGCGGGGATGAACGCGCTCCTCTCGGCGAGCCAGTACACGGCCGGCGACGGGCAGATGGAGCAGGCCGCGTTCAACTACGGCATTCCCATCGCCAGCAGCGGCGTGCTGAGCCTGACCGCGGAGCTGCTCAACCGCGACCGGACCAACCGGGCCACGCCGGACGAGCCGCGCATCATCGGCGACGCCCAGACCGAGAACCTCACCTTCTTCTACAACCTCGACGCGCCGGTGGGGAACGGCACGTTCTACGGCCACGGCGGCTACAACGACCGCGACGGCCTGGCCGGGGCCTGGTACCGCGGCGGGGTCGGCTCGGAGGACATCCCCTCGCGCAACTCCGCGCAGATGTACCCGGGCGGCTTCGTGCCCGACATCGGCACGGACATCCGCGATCTCTCCGCCGCCTTCGGCTACCGCACCGTCCTCGGCAACTGGTCGGCGGACGTGAGCTCGACCTACGGGTCGAACAAGATGGAGTTCCTGATCAGCAATACCCTCAACGCCTCGATCGCGACGCTGAACGCGGGCATCTCGCCGACGGAGTTCGACGCCGGCGGGTTCGAGTTCACCCAGCACACGACCAACCTCGACGTGTCGCGCTACTACCGGAACTGGCTGCACGGCGTGAGCCTCGCGGCCGGCCTGGAGTACCGGCGCGAGAGCTACGAGATCTTCGCCGGCGAGCCGGGCTCGTACGCCGACTTCGACGGCCCGGGCGGCGGCAACGCCGGCTCGCAGGGCTTCCCCGGCTTCCAGCCCGTGGACGAGGTCGACGCGGACCGCAACAGCAAGGCCGCGTACATCGACATGGAGTTCAAGACCACGCCCAAGCTGCTCCTCACCGGCGCGCTGCGCGGCGAGGACTACAACGACTTCGGCAGCACGGTGAACGGCAAGTTCTCGTTCTCCTACGCCGTCCGGCCGGTGCTGAACCTGCGCGGCTCGGCGAGCACCGGCTTCCGCGCGCCATCGCTGCACCAGCGCTACTTCAGCTCCACCTTTACCGACTTCATCGCCGGCGAGCCCGCGGACATCAAGCTGGCCCGCAACGACAGCGAGCTGGCGCGCCTGGTGGGCATCCCCTCGCTGAAGGAAGAGACCTCCACGAATCTCTCCCTCGGCCTGACCTGGAATCCGAAGTCCTCGACGTCCCTCACTCTCGACGTCTACCAGATCGACATCGACGACCGGATCGTGCTCACCGGCGGCTTCTCCGCAGACGATCCCGACATCGGCGACATCATCCGCGACCAGCAGCTGGTCGAGGCCCGCTTCTTCACCAACGCCATCGACACCCAGACCCGCGGCCTGGACGTGACCCTCAACGACACCCGGCTGATGGGCGGCGGCAGCTTCTCCACCCTCGCGGCCCTGAACCTCAATGAGACCGAGGTGGTGCGGGTCAACACCGCGCCGGGACTGGCGGGGAAGGAAGACATCTACTTCAACACCCGCGAGCGCCTGTTCGTCGAGGGGTCGGCCCCGAAGACGAAGGGCATCCTCGGCGGCGACTATCGCCGCAGCCGCTGGAACGCCGGCGCGCGCCTCAACTACTTCGGCGAGCTGGAAGCCGGGACGTGGACCCAGATCGACGACCCGACCGCGCCGCCGCAGCACTACGACGCGCGCGTGACCGTGGACGTGCACTTCGGCTACGACCTCCCGAACAACGTCGGCCTCGTGGTCGGCGGCACGAACATCTTCGACGCCATCCCCACCGAGCAGGACCCGTTCGAGACCGAGAACGGCGCGCTGTGGGAGAACGTGCAGATGGGGATCAACGGGGCGGCGTATTACGTGCGGTTGAGCTGGAAGCGCTAGGTCAGCAAGAGGTACAGCGCCACCGCGACCGCGGTGAGAAGGAGCACTCCCGCAAACACGCCGCACCCGGTCGAGCCGGAGAGGGTCTCCGCGACCTTCTCCGGCGCGCCCTCATAGAGGGTGAGGTCCTGGTCTTTGCCCGAGATCAGGGCTTCGTGCGCCGCCGACCAGATTCCGACCGCGCAGACTTCCGTTCCCGGGGCGATGCTGTGCTCGTTGAACCGGCACTGCTCGAGGTCGTGGCCGTCGCCGCGGCGGAAGTTCTTCGCCACCCGCTCGCGGCCGTCCCACATGTTCTCGATGACCCAGACGTACTCGATCATCTCGCCCTTCGGCAGCTCGTCGAACCGCGCGGCGCGCAGGAACTGCCGGGCCTCCTCGGACTCGATGTTCTTCTCGCCGATGCCTTCGAGTGTGGGGAACGCGCCGAGACGGGTACCGCGAACGACGGCGGGCGTGGCGCCGTAGCCGGCGTAGTCGACGCGCTCGTTCGGGGAGCTCTTGCTGATCGAAGAGACGTAGTGCCAGGCGCTGTAGTGGTAGACCACGGCCGGTCTGCCGAGGACGGGGGTGCGGAGGGGCTCGCCAAGCGGCTCCAGGACGCCGCAGACCGCCGCGACGCGGCCGTCCTGCAACGAGCCGGGCTTCAGGACGAGCCGCCGGTGGCGCACGGCCAGCGCCGAAAAGCGGAGGATTCCGATCGCGGTCGACGCCGCGGCCGCCAGTCCGAGGGCCCAGAGGATGGCCCGGCCTTTCGGCAGGGTGGTCACCAGCAGCGCGGCGAACGCGAGGGTGAAGAGGCCGAAGCGGAGCCACCACGACTGCAGCATCCGCGCGCCATCGTATCGCTCTCCCCTACAATGGCGCGCTCGAAAGAGGAGGGCTCATGGACTGGCTCAGCAATCCCGAGGCATGGGTCGCGCTGCTCACCCTGACGCTGCTCGAGGTCGTCCTCGGCATCGACAACGTCATCTTCATCTCCATCCTGGCGGGCAAGCTGCCCGCCGGGCAGCAGAAGAAGGCCCGCAACATCGGCCTGTTCCTGGCCATGTTCATGCGCGTGGGGCTGCTGCTCTCGATCGCCTGGATCGTGCGCCTGACCAAGCCGCTCTTCACCGTCTTCGCCCAGGAGATCTCCGGCCGCGACCTGATCCTCCTCGGCGGCGGGCTGTTCCTCCTCTTCAAGGCCACGCACGAGATTCACGACAAGCTCGAGGGCGCCGAGGGCGAGACCACCACGCGCGTGGCCCCCTCGCTGACCTCGGTGATCGTCCAGATCATGCTCCTGGACATCGTCTTCTCCCTCGACTCGGTCATCACCGCCGTGGGCATGGCCAAGGACATCGGGGTGATGATCACCGCGGTGGTCATCGCCGTGATCATCATGCTCGTCGCCGCCGGCCCGATCAGCAGCTTCGTCGACCGCCACCCGACGGTGAAGATGCTCGCCCTGAGCTTCCTCCTCCTCATCGGCATGGCCCTCATCGCCGAGGGGCTGGAGTTCCACATCCCCAAGGGCTACGTCTACTTCGCCATGGGCTTCTCCGTGTTCGTGGAGGTCCTGAACATCCAGTTCCGGCGGAAGTCCAAGCCGGTGAAGCTGCATGACACGCCGCACCTGGAGGAGGAGAAGTAGTAAGTGGAGCGGTGGGCTCTCAGCCCACCGGCGGCGGGCTGAGCCCGCCGCTCCACGTTCCGCCTACTCGTACCGCAGGGCCACCGTCGCCTCGATCTGCGTGGCCCGCCGGGCCGGCACGTAGCACGCGGCCAGGCCGATGAGGCAGAAGAGGATCGCCGAGCCGGCGAAGGCGACGGGGTCGGTCGCGCCGACGCCGAAGAGCAGCGAGGCCAGGACCCGGCTCGCGGCGAGGGCGAGGAGCAGGCCGATGCCAACGCCGATGACGAGCAGGCGCATGCCGTGGCGGAGAACCATGCGCACGACGTCGGCGCGCATGGCGCCGAGGGCCATGCGGATGCCGATCTCGCGGGTGCGGCTGGTGACCATGTACGCGGTCACGCCGTAGATGCCGATCGCGGCGAGGAGCAGTCCGACGATGCCGAGGCTGCCGGAGACGGAGGCGGCGATGCGCTGGGGCATGAGGCCGATCGCGGCGAGCTCCTCGAGGCTCTGGGCGTTGATGATGGGCAGGCTCGGGTTCATCGAGGCCACGACCGCGCGCAGCTCGGCGGCCAGACGGCGGTTGCCGCGGGCCCGGGCGATGATGTTCGTGCCCGAGTCGTACTGCTGCTGCAGCGGAACGTACAGGAACAGCCGCCCCTGGTCGCCGAGGCTGCGGTACTTCGCGTCCCGGGCCACGCCGACGACGGTCATGGTGCGGCTGGCGTTGGGGGTGCCGGGCAGGCCGACGTACTGCACGAGGGTCTTTCCGATCGGGTTCTGGCTCGGCCAGAGACGGGCGGCCATGGCCTGGTTCACGATGGTCACGAATGGCGTGTTCGCGCGGTCGTTGTCGGTGAAATCGCGGCCGGCGACGAGCGGCGTGCGCAGGGTGACGAAGTAGCCCGGCTCGACGATGTTCCAGTCGGCGTCGATGTGATCGCGCTGCGGATTTCCGCCGGGCAGGGTGAGATAGCCGAGACCCATTCCACCGAGGCCCAGCGGGAGGGCGGCGGACAGGGTCGCGCTCTCGACGCCGGGAATGGCCCGCACGCGGCGGATCAGCTCGCGAGCGAAGACCGGTCCGGTGTTGTCGTCGTAGCCGGCGAGGGAAAGCTCGAGCGTCGCGATCTCCACGCCGCGCGGGTCGAAGCCGGCGTCGATGGAGTCGGCGCGCTGCAGGGCGCGCACGAAGAGGCTCGCGGCGACGACCAGGACGATGCTGAGCGCGACCTGCCCCACCACGAACACGCTGCGCAGCCGCTGCCGCTCCGGGCTCCCCTGCGTCTCCGCCTTCAGCGCGCCGGCGACGGCGCGGCGTGAGGCGTGGAAGGCCGGGACCAGGCCGCACAGGATGGCGGCGAGCAGCGACAGTCCGAAGGTGAAGGCGACGGCGCGCCCGTCGAGGCCGAGGGAGAGGCCGATCTGCACCGGGAGCGCCGGGAGCAGCGAGGCGAAGAGACCGGTCATCGTCCGGGCCAGGAGGAGTCCGAGCGCCGCGCCGCCGAGGAAGAGGAGGGACGTCTCGACGAGCATCTGCCGGACGAGGCGCGCGCGTCCCGCGCCCAGGGCGAGGCGGACGGCGATCTCCCGGCGGCGGGAGGTCGCCCGCGCCAGGAGCACACCGGCCAGATTCGCGCAGGCGATGGTCAGCACCAGTCCGGCCACGACCATCAGCCCGGCCACGAACGCCGCGATCGGCGCGCTGTTGCCGGGCACCAGGGAGAGCGGCTCCACGCGCAGGCCGCGGCCGCTGTTCTCCTCCGGATAGGCGCGCTCGAGCGTCGCCCCGATCGCGGTCAGTTCCGCCCGCGCCTGGGCGACCGTGACGCCCGGCTTCAGCCGCCCGCCCATGATCAGCCAGACCGCGCGCCGGTCGGTCAGGAGTCCCGCGCCCAGCCGCGGCATGGCCTCGGCGATCATGTTCATCGGCACCCAGAGATCGGCGGCGAAGAGCGTCGTCCCCTGGAATCCCGGCTCGGCCACGCCGACGACGGTGAAGGGATGCCCGCTCAGCAACACCTGCCGTCCGACGACCTGCGGATCCTGCCGGTACCGCCGGCTCCAGAAGGCATGCGAGAGCACGACGTACGGCGCCGCGCCGGGCTCCTGGCGCTCGTTGCCGGAGAAGAGACGCCCCGCCGCGGCGCGCGTGCCGAGGGCGGCGAAGTAGTTAGCGGTGACGATGCTGCCGTAGACGCGCTCCGCGCCGCCCGGCGCGCCGAGGCTCATCGGCTCCGGGGCAAAGCGCTGCGCGTAGACCTGGGTGAAGACGCTGTTGCGGGCGCGGACGTCCAGGTAGTTGGGATAGGAGTTGTTGTCGAACCCCTCCCCGTTCTGGGACCGGCCGATGTCGACGATGCGATCCGCGTCCACGACCCCCGCCGGCGCGCGGAAGAGCAGCGCGTTGGCGATGGCGAAGATGGTCGTGTTCGCGCCGATGCCGATGGCCAGGGAGACCACGGCGGTGAGGGCGAAGAGGGGATTGCGCGCGAGCAGACGGATGGCGTAGCGGACGTCCTGCAGCCAGCTGTCGATCATGTTCGGATTACGCAGGAGAGGAGGGGTTGGTTAACACGGGCCGTGTTAACCTCCCTCCCGCAAATGAAGGTCGCGTTCCTCAAGCCGCCGGTCGGGGGGATCCTCGGCCTGGAGATGCTCACCTTCGTGGAGCCGCTCGGGCCGATCTGCGTGGCGGCCTGCCTGGAGCAGGACGGCCACGAGTGCAAGGTCCTCGACCTGCGCATCGACGGGGAGGAGAAGGGGCTGGCGGACTGCAAGGCCTTCGATCCGGACGTGGTCGGCCTGCAGTGCAACTTCACCACCGAGCGCAACCGCACGGTCCGGCTGGCGCAGCGGATCAAGCGGGACATGCCCCGGGCCATCGTGGTCGTCGGCGGGCACGACGCCTCGCGCGATCCGGACCATTTCCGCGACCCGGCCATCGACTTCATCGCCAGCGGCGACGGCGAGGAGGTGCTGCCGCCGCTGCTGCGGGCGCTCGCCGAAGGGCGCGACCCGTCGACCATCCGCGGCCTGGAGCTGCGCGACGGGAAGGGCGGCTGGATCTACACCGGGGAGGCCAACGCCCGGCCGCATCTGGACACCTATCCGAAGCCGGCCCGGCACCTCATCGAGCGCTACGCCGACCACTATTACATCAACTTCCACAAGCCGCTGGCCCTGATGGAGACCGCGCGCGGCTGCCCGTTCAAGTGCAACTTCTGCTCGGTCTGGAAGTTCCACGAGTCGACGTTCCGGGAGAAGTCGCCGGCGCGGGTGGTCGAGGAGCTCCGGGACATCAAGGCCGAGGCCATCTTCATCACCGACGACATCTTCTGGATGAACGTGAAGCGCGGCGAGGAGATGGCCAGGCAGATCAAGGCCGCCGGAATCAAGAAATTCTTCACCGTGCAGACCCGCACCGACATCATCTGCAAGTTCCCCCACCTCATCGAGATGTGGAAGGACTGCGGGAAGCTGGCGATCTTCCTCGGCCTGGAGTCGGTCACCGACGAGGGCCTCAAGGCGGTGAACAAAAAGAACACCGCCGACAACAACGTGAAGGCCATCAATCTCCTCAAAGAGATGGGCGTCGGCTTCACCCCGAACTTCATCGTCGACCCGGCCTGGGACCGCGACGACTTCCAGCGCCTGCGCGACTGGATCGAGACCATGGGCGCCTACAACGCCGGCTTCTCCATCCTCACCCCGCTGCCGGGCACGGACCTGTGGGACCACGACAAGAAGCGGGTCACCACCCACCAGTGGGAGATGTACGACATCGTCCACACCGTGCTGCCGACCAAGCTGCCGCTCGACGAGTTCTATGCCGAGTACTCGCGGCTGTGGAGGCACACCCTGGACGTGCGCTACCGCCACCGCGGCAAGTTCCGCACGTACGTCGCCCTCGGCGCGGCCGTGGCCACGGGGAAGGTCTCGCTCAAGAATGTGAAGCGCGGCCTGGGGATGGCCCGGACGTTCAGCAAGCCGGAGACGTTCCTCCGGGCGCACCAGTCGTGAGGGGGCAGGGCGCAGCGCCGACTTCCAGTCGGCCGGTCCGCCGGCATCCATGCCGGCTGGAAGGCGGCGGGGCGGCCGGCAAGATGCCGGCGCTCCCTGCGCGCTGAGAACATGATCCGCACGCACGGGCTCACCCACATCAGCCTCGCGGTCAAGGACCCGGAGCGCTCCATGCGCTTCTACGAGTCCGTGTTCGGCGTCGAGGAGTACTACCGCGACGACTCCAGCATTCAGGCCAAGGGGCACGGGACGCAGGACATCCTCGCCTTCGAGCGCGACACCCGCCGAGCCGGCCGCGGCGGCGGCATCCGCCACTTCGGCTTTCGCCTCGTCGATCCGAAGGACATCGACGCCGCCGTGGACGCGGTGCTCGCCGCAGGCGGAACGCTGAAGGAGCGAGGCGAGTTCGCGCCCGGGTATCCGTACGCGTATGTCTTCGATCCTGACGGGTACGAGATCGAGATCTGGTTCGAGTAAGTAAGGCCGGGGCGGAGCGCCGACTTCCAGTCGGCCGGTCCGCCGGCATCCATGCCGGCTGGAAGCCGGCGGGGCGGCCGGCAAGATGCCGGCGCTCCTTCCGCGCTGGTCGAGTAAGTTCGGCGATTTGCAACCGCCGGCCACCGCGGCAAGATCCGCACGTACGTGGCCCTCGGCGCGGCCGTGGCCACGGGCAAGGTCTCGCTCAAGAACGTGAAGCGCGGGCTGGGGATGGCCAGGACGTTCAGCAAGCCGGAGACTTTCCTTCGGGCGCACCAGTCATAAGGGGGCAGGGCGCAGAGGAGAAACGCGCGGCGAGCGACTACGGCGTTCTCCTGCGCCCTGCCCTCTGCGCCCTGAGAACCGCCGTCCAATAACCGCGCCGTTCCCACGTCCTCTCCGATCGAGCGCGCCTCACGCGCGCTCGCTTCGGAGGAATGATGAATCGCATCGCAAGTGCATCTCTGTCCCTGATCCTGCTCCTCATTGCCACCACCGCCCGCGGCACGACTCCACCCGACCCCGGCCCCGCCGCCGCACTGCCGGAAACGCCGCAGGCGGCGGCGAATCCGAGCGCCACTCCCCCGCCGAACGAGCCCTTTCTGACGCGCAGCATGGTCGAAGAGGCCGAGATCGATCCGGTGATCAAGCGCGACCTGCTGCGGAACATGCGCTTCGGCGACGATCCGGTCATCCCGGAGCAGGAGCCGGAGGCAGAGCCCGAACGGGCAAGTGCGCGCCCGCCACTCCGCATCGGAGTCCAGACGGCCGTGACCTCGACCGCGGCGACGGTCGCCGATGCGAACGAGGACATCGAGCCGGCGATCATCGTGAACCGCTATAGCGGGATCGACCGGGCCATCATCGCCTACATCAAGTATCCGAGCCCGAACACGTTCGTCCCGAGCCTCTACTGGACGACGACCACGGACTGGGTGAACTTCACGCCGGCGGCGCCGCTGCCGGTACCGGCCGGCTATACGCGCTGCGCCGATTCGATGTTCAGTCAGAATCCGTACGTGAGCTCGGGCCAGAACCCGAAGCGCGTGTATCTCTCCGCGGTCTGCTACCACATCGTCGACAATCCCGATCCCAACGCCGACACCATCACCAGCTCGCCCGTGGTCTGGTGGCACGACAACCCCGGCAACGGAACGCCGTGGACGGCGATGGTTCTGGACACGCTGGTGAGCACGAGCACGATGTACGACAAACCGTCGACGTGGGTGTCGTGGCACACAGTCTCGCGCGGTTACGTGTACGTCGCCATTACCCGCAAATCCTTGATCAGTGGGGCCGGGAACATCTATGTGTTTCTAAAGAACGCGTCGAATGGCAGCTTCTCTCTGGTCAATTCTGCTCTCGCGGGATACCCCATCTCGCCGATCGTGACGGTGGACGCCGACACCGGCAACGTCTACATCGTCTGGAACGAAACCACGACCATCAAACGGTACATCCACATCTCGCGTTCGCAGGACTTCGGCGGGACGTTTCCGACTACGGTGACGTCCTCATCCGGCACCTCGTCCGAGTCGCCGCTGTACGGCAGCGGCCAATACGGAGTGATCTGCGACTCCGCAAACGCGAACTGCATCAAGGCCACTTCGGTCATCATGGCCCGACCAAACGCCGCGGACGACAGCATCGGCGTGGTCTGGCACCGCCGCGAGACGAACACGGCGCCCATCTCGCAGGTGAACACGGACATCTGGTTCAACTCGTTCTCACTGACCGACCAGACGTGGCGCACCGCCCGACGCATCAATGCCGTCACTACCGGCGATCAGTGGAATCCCGCGCTGGACCCGAACGCCGCCGGGGAGTACATGATCATCTGGAACGACAAGCGCGACGATCCGTCCGATCTGCGCTACAAGATGTACGCAACAAAGGTTGACGCGCAGGGCAACCGGCTCGAGGCGAACGACACGCTCATCCACTCCGCCGCGGTCGCCTCGAACCCGGCGGCATACACGGCCGACAACGCGTTCGTCCCGCCGCGCCGCTACCTCGGCGAGTACCACGACATCTGGGAGTGGTACGGCACCTGGTTCACGGCGTACATCTACATCCCGGACGGGAGCGGGCAGGGGAATCCGTACCTCACGCGCATCACACCCTGACAAGTTCGGCGATTTGCAACGACCGGCCTCTGTGAGCGCACGTACATTCGTCGCTCACGGAGGCCAACGTTGAAAACGCTGTTCGCCTCGCTTCTCGCGCTTCTTCTCACCTCTTCCGCGCTCGCCGATCCGGCGGTCGACGCGCTCTTCGACCGCACCCGCCTGCACGACGTACGCATTACCATGTCCGCGTCGGACTGGGCCACGCTGCGGCAGAACTTCGAGCTGAACACGAACTACGACGCCACGCTCAGCTTCGACGGCGAGACCATCGCCAACTGCACCATCCGCTCGCGAGGGAGCGGCACGCGCAACGGCATTAAGCCCGGCCTGCGCGTCGACTTTGCCCGGAAGATCAAGACGCAGACGTTCCACGGCTTCAAGATCCTGGTCCTCGACAACATGTACAACGATCCCTCGCTCCTCCGCGAGCAGCTTGCCTTTCAGCTCTTCGAGGAGGTGGGCGTCCGCGTGCCGCGCGAGTCCTTCGCCCGCCTCACGGTCAACGGCGAGTACTGGGGCCTGTACGCGATCGTCGAGCCGATCGACCAGATCTTCGTGAAGACCCACGTCGACGCGGGCGGCGGGAACCTGTTCGAGTACAACGTCCCTGCCGTCGCCGAGCTGCCGGCGTGGGACTTCTCGCTCAGCCGCGGGACGTCGATTGACGACTACGTCCCCGAGCCCTTCGAGCCGAAGACGAACGAGGACGACCTCGACGGCACGGGGCTCCTGGCCTTCCTGCGCACCATCAGCGACGAGCCGGACTCCACGTTCGTGGAGAAGATCTCGGAATTCGTCGACATCGAGGAGCTGCTCACCTACTACGCGGTCGAGGTCGCGACGGCCGAGGTGGACGGGCTGACCAGCATTGCCGGCGTGAACAACTTCTATCTGTACCAGCTCGAAGGGACGCAGCGCTTCCTGTTCATCCCCTGGGACCACGACTTCAACTTCGTCGGGGCCGAGCACTCCATCCAGTTCGGCGCGGAGCGCAACCGGCTCATCCAGCGGCTGCTGATGGATCCGACCATGCGGGCGTTCTATCGCAACACGCTGGAGTCGATCGTGAACGAGTACGTCCACCCGGAATGGATGACGCCGCGCATCGACGCCATGGTGGCCCTCATCCGCGACTCCGTGCTGGAGGACACCAAGCGCCGGCCGAACGACTTCGACGGCGCGGTGGCGCAGGTCCGCTCGGTCATCGCCGGCCGCGGCGCGAGCGTGGCCGCGCAGCTGCGCTACGCTCGCCGGCGCACGGTCCGGCATTGAGCGCCTACGACGACGACCTCGCCTACATCCATCATCGCGGCTTCACCGAGTTCGCGGAAGACGCGAGCACGGGGCTGCTGGAGATTCTCTGGCGTCACGGCATCACCGACGGGCTGGTGGTCGAAGCGGGCTGCGGCAGCGGCGTCCTGGCCCGCGAGCTGACCCGCGCCGGCTTCTCCGTCCACGGCATCGACGTCTCGCCGTCGATGATCGAGCTGGCCCGGGCCACGGCCCCCGCGGCGCGGTTCGAGGTCGCGTCGTTCGCCGAGGCCGCGCTCCCGCCGTGCGACGCGATCGTGGCCATGGGCGAGGTGCTGAACTACGGGACGCTCGATGGCGTGCGAGCGTTCTTCGCCAATGCTTCCCGGGCGATCCGCCCCGGCGGCCTGCTCGTCTTCGACATCGCCGAGCGCGGCTCCTATCCCGCGCACGACGAGCGCCGCGTCGACGGCGAGGACTGGGCGGTGATCGCGGTCAAGGACAGCGACGGCGCGCGCCTCACCCGTCGCGTGCTGACCTTCCGCGAGGTCGACTGCGAGGTGCGGCGCTCCGAGGAGGTGCACACGCTCGAGCTGTACGAGCGGGCGGAGATCGTGGCCGCGCTCCGCGCCAGCGGGTTTCGCGTGCGCGTGCGCCGGTCGTACGGCTCGCGGAGGCTGCCGCCGGGGCATGCGGTGTATGTGGGCCTCCCCTTTGCTACCCGCTAGCGCGTGCTCCTCCAGGCCCTGCTCGTCGACATCGACGGCACGCTCGTCGACTCCAACGACAAACACGCCGACTGCTGGATCGAGGCCTTCGCCCACTTCGGCAAGAAGGTGGACTGGGACGTGGTCCGCCGGCAGATCGGCAAGGGCGGCGATCTGCTCGTGCCGGACACGCTGAACGCGCGGGAGATGCGCGCCTTCGGCGAGCAGGTCAAGGAGTACCGGGGCGAGCTCTGGAAGCGCCGCTACATGGAGACCGTCGAGCCCTTTCCCGGCGTGCGCGAGGCGCTGGAGGCGATCCACGGGCGCGGGGTCCGCCTGGCCTTCGCCTCGTCCTCGAACCCGGACGAGGTCGAGTACTATGTCGAGCTTTTGAAGGCCCAGGACCTTCTCGCAGGCTCCACCTCGAAAGAAGACGCCAGGATGTCGAAGCCGTCGCCGGAGATCTTCCAGGCCGCGCTGGACCAGGTCGGCAGCGACCCCGAATTCACGTTCGCGGTCGGCGACACGCCGTACGACGTCCTGGCCGCGCACCGCATCCCGGTCCCGATCGTGGCGGTGCTCAGCGGCGGCTTCTCGCGCGAGCTGCTGGCGAAGGCGGAGCTCCTGTTCGAGGACGTCGTGGGCATGGCCAAGGAGCTGAACCGCATCGATGAGTATTTCCGCGACTGACGTCCACCGCCGCGCGATCATCGTCGACGGGCATTGCGACACGCCGTACCGCCTCTTCCGGCACAACCTCCATGTCGACGAGCACGACCCCGAGGCCCAGGCCGACCTGCGCACGCTGCAGGAGGGCGGCGTCACCGCCTCGTTCTTCGCCGCGTACGTGCCGCCGCCGTACGCCAATCGCGGCGCGGCCGCGTTCGCGCGGCGGCTGATCCAGATCATTCACGCCGAGGCGGAGCGGCGGCCGGACGCGTGCACGCTGTGCACGGACAGCGCGGGCATCCGCGCGGCCAAGCGCGAGGGCAAGCTCGCACTCATGATCGGCGTCGAGGGCGGCCACGCCATCGAGGACTCGCTGGACACGTTGCGCGACCTCTATGACCGCGGCGCGCGCTACCTCACCCTCACTCACGTGAATACCAACAACTGGTGCGACTCGTCCGGCGACGCGGAGCGCCACGGCGGCCTCACCCCCTTCGGCCGCGACGTCGTCCGGACCATGAACGACCTGGGGATGCTCGTCGACGTCTCCCACATCTCCGACAAGGCCTTCTTCCACGTGATCGACACCACCCGCGTGCCGGTCATCGCCTCCCACTCCTCCTGCCGCGCCCTCTGCCGCCACCCGCGCAACATGACCGACGAGATGCTGCGCACCCTGGCGCGCAACGGCGGCGTGTGCATGATCAACTTCTTCTCCGCCTTCATCAGCGACGAGGTGGCCGTGGTGACCATGCACGCCTCGAAGCGCGACAAGAAGGAGCGGCCGCCCACGCTCGGCAACGGCACCGGCGGCACCGAGGAGATGCCTGACGACCGCACGGACTGGAATGAGTTCCTGCAGTGGTTCCGCAGTCTCGGCTCTCCTGCCGCGACCCTCGACCAGGTCGCGGATCACGTCTTCCACGCCGCGGACGTGGCGGGCATCGACCACGTCGGCATCGGCAGCGACTTCGACGGCGTCCCCGCCCTCCCCAACGGCCTCACCTCGGCATCCATGCTCCCCGACCTGACCGCGCGCCTCCTCGAGCGCGGGATGCACGAGGGGGAGGTGGAGAAGGTGTTGGGAGGGAACTTCATGAGGGTGTTCGAAGTGGTCGAGCGCCGCTAAAATCCCCTCCGCATGCCGACCGAAGTCGAAATCAACCGCGATCTCGCCCGCGCCTACTGGGCGGGCAAGCCGATGAGCTGTCCGAAGCACCCGGGAGCCACGCTCGCCGGCAGCTTCGTCCAGACCACCTTCGCCGACCACATCTTCCTTACCTGCTCGCGGGGGAAGGAGACGTTCACCATCCCCCAGCGGCCCAAGCAGATGGAGTTTTACGACCAGGCGGTCGAGGGGATGGTGGAGAACATCCAGCGCGGCGACGCCATCCTCTGCTACCGCTGCCAGGCCCGGATCGAGGTGGAGGCGAAGGAGAACCGCGAGACGGGCGTGACCGACTACACCTTCACCTGCACGCGCTGCTTCTCCTGGGGGCGGTGGGTGGGGAAGCCGGAGCTGGCCAAGATCGGGAAGTAGTTATTCAAGTGTCATCCCGAGCGTGAGCGAGGGACC
>JBIOTX010000086.1:0-23875 GCA_044866315.1 Thermoanaerobaculia bacterium
GAGAAGGCGATGAGCGGCGCGTCGATCCGCTGGCGCAGCTCGCTCGCGATGGCGAAG
Organism: Thermoanaerobaculia bacterium; assembly: GCA_044866315.1. Lineage (GTDB taxonomy): Bacteria > Acidobacteriota > Thermoanaerobaculia > Gp7-AA8 > Gp7-AA8 > QHVT01. Next base: position 58 of record JBIOTX010000086.1, read on the forward strand.
ACGTCGCGCGTGGTCGTTCCCTTCGCCAGCGCGCGCTGCGCGGCGGCCTGGATCACCGGCCCGTCGGCGATGGGATCGGAGAACGGGATGCCGAGCTCGATCGCGTCGGTGCCGGCGTTCACGAGCGCCTCGACGATGCGCACGGTGTCGCCGTCGCCGCAGGTGACGTAGGCGATGAGGCCGCAGCGCTTCTCCTTGCGGAGACGCTTGAACAGCGCGTCGACGCGGTTCACAGCGCAGCCACCTGCGGCACATCCTTGTCGCCGCGCCCGGAGAGATTCACGACCACCACTTTGTCGCGCGCGATCGTCGACGCGCCGTGGCGCAGCAGCCAGCCGAGGGCGTGCGACGACTCCAGCGCGGGGATGATCCCCTCGCTCTCGCTGAGCTTGTGGAACGCCTCCAGCGCCAGGGCGTCGCTGCAGTCGTGGTACTCGACGCGGCCGATCTCCTGGAGGTACGCGTGCTCGGGGCCGATGGACGGGTAATCGAGGCCCGCGGAGATGGAGTGGGTCTCGGCGATCTGGCCGAACTCGTCCTGCAGAACCATCGAGCGCGTGCCGTGCAGGACGCCGAGGGCGCCGCCGGAGAAGCGCGCGGCGTGCTCGCCGAGCCCCGGTCCGCGTCCGCCCGCCTCGACGCCGATCATCCGGATCGAGGGGTGTTTGAGCATCTCGTAGAAGAGGCCGATCGCATTCGAGCCGCCGCCGACGCAGGCGACGGCGACGTCGGGCAAGCCGCCCGTCCGCTTGCGCAACTGCGCGAGCGCCTCGCGGCCGATGACCGACTGAAAGTCGCGCACGATCAACGGATACGGATGCGGCCCGAGGACGGAGCCGATGATGTAGTGGGTGGTGCGGACGTTGGTCACCCAGTCGCGGATGGCCTCGTTGATGGCGTCCTTGAGGGTGCGGCTGCCGCTGGAGACCGGCACGACCTCGGCGCCGAGGAGGCGCATCCGGAAGACATTCAGCTCCTGGCGGGCCATATCCACTTCGCCCATGTAGACGACGCACCGGAGGCCGAGGAGCGCGCAGGCGGTGGCGGTGGCGACGCCGTGCTGCCCCGCGCCGGTCTCGGCGATGATGCGCTGCTTGCCCATCCGCTTGGCGATCAGGGCCTGGCCGACGGCGTTGTTGATCTTGTGCGCGCCGGTGTGGTTGAGGTCCTCGCGCTTGAGGAAGAGCCTGAAGCCGCCGCACAGCTCCGCGAAGCGGCGGGTCTCGGTGAGCGGCGTCGGGCGGCCGACGAACTCGGCGAGCACGTCGTCCAGCTCGCGCCGGAACGCGCGGTCGCGCTTCACGCGCTTGTAGGCGGACTCGAACTCGTCCAGCGCCGCCATCAGCGTCTCCGGGACGAACCTGCCGCCGAACGTGCCGAAGTAGCCCTGACGATCGGGAAGACTCATCGTTTCACCTGCTCGAACAGCGCGCGCACTTTGTCGTGATCCTTGATTCCCGGCGCCAACTCCACGCCGCTGGAGACGTCGATCGCGTCCGGTCGCACGCGCCGGATTGCCTCGGCGACGTTCTCCGGCGTGATGCCTCCCGCGAGAAAAAACGGCTTCGTGCGCGGATGGGCCTCCAGCAGCGACCAGTCGAACGTCTTGCCCGTGCCGCCGCCGCTGTCGAAGAGGAGCCACTCCGACGAGCAATTCGTGTCCGGCAGCGCGTCCGTCACCCGGAACGCCTTGATCGTCGGCCGATGGAGGGTGATGTCCGATGGCTCGTCGCCATGCAATTGGATGTAGTCCAGTCCGATCTCCTCGGCGATCTCGTTCATCGTCGCGGCGGACTCGTTGCGGAAGACGCCGACGAATTTCACACCCTGCACCTGCGTCGTGATGTCGGCTGCCCATTCCGGGGGGATGAATCGCAGCGACTCGAGCACGAAGACGAATCCGAGAAAATCGACGCCGCGCTCCGCGCAAAACCGCGCGTCCTCGACCGTCGTGATCCCGCAGATCTTGATCTTGGTCATCCCTGCACCAGCGCGCGCACCGCGGCCGCGCGGTCCTCCTGCCGCAGCAGCGACTCCCCGACCAGGAAGGCGTGGAACCCCGCCGCCTGCAGACGCTCGACGTCCGCGCGCGTGCGAATGCCGCTCTCGGCAACGCGGATCGCCTCCGCGGGCATGAGCGCGCCGAGGCGCTCGGACGTGCCCAGGTCCACGCGGAAGTCGCGCAGGTCGCGGTTGTTCACCCCGATGAGGCGCGCCCCTCCCTCCACCGCCCGCTCCAGCTCCGCCTCGTCGTGCACCTCCACCAGCGCGTCGCAGCCGTAGGCCTCGAGCACGGCCACGAAGTCGCGGATCTGGGCCGTGTCCAGGAGCGACGCCAGCAGCAGCACCGCGTCCGCGCCGGCGGCGATCCCGCGCACCAGCTGCGACGGCTCGACCACGAAGTCCTTCATCACCACCGGCAGCCCGCCCGCGTTCTTGCCCCGCGCGATCCAGTCCCGCGACCCGCGAAAGAACTCCGGCTCGGTCACGATCGACATCGCCGCCGCCCCGCCGCGGGCGTAGTCGCGGGCGATCGACTCCACGTCCGGGTCGTCCACGATCGATCCCGCCGAGGGCGAGGCCGACTTGATCTCGGCGATGACGTTCACGCCGTCGCGGCTGATGGCCTCCCGGAACGCGAACGCCTTCCGCCGTCCCGCGATCTCCTCCGCTGCCTTGCGGTCCGGCTTCGCCTCCCCGCGCAGCCGCTCGCGCGTCCGCTCCACGATCTGCTCGAGCACCGTCATCGCCCCACCTCGTTGCTGATCGCAATCAACTGCTCCAGCCGCTCCCGCGCCGCGCCGCTGGCGATCGACTCCTTCGCCAGGGCCACGCCGTCGCGCACCGACGGAGCGAGCCCCGCCACATACAGCGCAGCACCGGCGTTGGCCACGACCACATCGTGCCGCGCGCCGTTCTCCCCCGCCAGCACCGCGCGCGCGATCGCGGCGTTCTCCCGCGCGTCGCCGCCGGCCAGGCGCTCGATCGGATGCCGGCCGACGCCGATCTCCTCCGGCGTCAGCTCGTACGAGCGCACCTCGCCGCCGCGCACCTCGCACACGCGCGTCGGCGCGGAGACCGAGATCTCGTCCAGACCGTCGCGGCTGTGCACCACCAGCGCATGCTCCGCGCCGAGGGCCGCGAGCACGTGCGCCACTGTCTCCACCAGCCGATCGGCGAAGACGCCGAGCACCTGCCGCCGGGCGAAGGCGGGATTCGTCAGCGGCCCGAGGACGTTGAAGATGGTGCGCACGCCGAGCTCCTTGCGCACGCCCGCCACCGCGCTCATCGCCGGATGCAGCATCGGCGCGAAGAGGAAGGCGATGCCCGCGCGGCGGAGCACGTCCGACATCCGCGGCGCGTCCAGATCGATGTGCACGCCGAGGGCGGACAGCACGTCCGCGCTCCCGCACGACGACGACACGGCGCGATTGCCGTGCTTGGCCACGTTCGCCCCCGCCCCCGCGGCCACGATCGCCGCGATGGTGGAGATGTTGAATGTTCCCCGCCCGTCGCCGCCCGTGCCGCAGGTGTCAATGAGGTTCTCGCGGTCGACGTCGAGCGGCGTCACCCGCTCGCGCATGGCCAGGGCCGCGCCGGTGATCTCGTCGGCGGTCTCGCCCTTCATCCGCAGGGCGATGAGCAGCGCGCTCTTCTGCACGTCGCTGGTCCTGCCGTCCATCACGTCGCCGAAGACGGCGTGCATCTCGTCGCGGCCGAGGTGCTGGCCGTCGACGGCGCGCTTGATCGCGTTGCCGATCATGAGAGGCCTCCGAGAAAGTTGCGGATCAACTGGTCGCCCCCGGTCGTGCCGTACGACTCGGGGTGGAACTGGATTCCATAGATGGGACGCTGGCGATGCGAGACGGCCATGATCGCAGCGTCGTCCGTCTCCGCGTCCACGCGCAGAGACTCCGGCAGCGTGTCCCGCTGAATGACGAGCGAGTGATACCGCGCCGTGTGCATCGGATCCGGACAGCCGGCGAACAGCCGCTCGCCGCGGTGGTGCACCTGGCTCACCTTTCCATGCACCGGCACCTCCCCCCGCACCACCCGCGCCCCGAACGCCTCGGCGATGGCCTGATGCCCGAGACACACGCCGAGGAGCGGGATGCGCGTGTTCGCGCGAATCAGCTCGATGCAGCGCCCCGCCCGCGCGGGCGTCCCCGGCCCCGGCGAGATGACGATCGCCCGCGGCCCCTCGGCGAGCAGTTCCTCGGGGACGAACGCGTCATTGCGCACCACGCGCACACGCTCGCCCGCGAGGCGCTCGATCTGCTGGACCAAGTTGTAGGTGAAGGAGTCGTAGTTGTCGACGACGACGATCGCGGCTCTAGACGAGCCAAAGCAACGAGCCGGCTCTGTGGCTTGGCAGCGGCTCGTGCTCCTCGGTGGAGTGGGTGGTCATGGGAGGATGGTAGCAGAAAACTCTATCCTTGCGGCGCTTCAGCGCCGCGAGGATCTCCGGTTATCCCGCGCTGCAGTGGCCCACATGCGCAACGCGTACGTCTACATCGTCTCCAACAAGAGCCACCGCTTATACGTCGGCTGGACCACAGACCTGCTCACGCGAGTGCACCAGCACAAGACGAAGTCCTACCCGAATGCCTTCACCGCCCGCTACAACTTCGATCGCCTAGTCTGGTTCGAAGTTGTTGACGGCGAAGAAGCTGCACTGAAGCGTGAGAAGCAAATCAAGCATTGGCCGCGGGCGCGGAAGGTCGCGTTGATTCAGGAGAAGAATCCGAACTGGCTCGATCTCACTCCGCGGGTGCACTGGTCGGCGACGTTGGCGTAGAGCAGCGCGGGATAACCGGAGATCCTCGCGGCGCTTCGCGCCGCAAGGATAGACTGAGGAACGAGCTAGCCACCGTTCAAAGGCACCACCACCCCCGGCTCCTCCCCCTGCATCGTCAGCCGCAGCTTCGACGACTCCAGCGGCACGGCCTCGATCTGATCGGGGGCGGCCAGCTCCTTGCCGCTGCCGGCCATGCGCTGGAGCTCTTCGCCTTTCGGCCACAGGCGCGTGTCGATCGAGCGCACGGTCTCGTTGTACTTCTCGACGGTCTTGCCGAGGCGGCCGCCGAGCTCGGCGATGAGATCCATGATCCGGACGAAGCGATTGAACAGCTCCACCGCCGCGTCGTGCATCTTCTTGGCGTTCTCCTCGGTTTTCTCCGCCTTCCAGCTCGCGGCCACGGCGCGCAGGAGCGGGAGGAGCACGGTCGGCGAGGCCAGGAAGATCTTGCGGTCGGCGGCGTACTCGAGGAGCGTCAGGTCCGTGGCCAAAGCGGCGGCGAGGAAGTGCTCGCCGGGGATGAACATCACCGCGAAGTCGAGGCTCTCGCCGACGCTGGCCTGGTAGTCGCGCCGCGAGAGGGCGTCGACGTGCCGGCGCAGGTTCTTGGCGTGCTGCTCGAGGAGGGCGCGCTTGCGCACTTCGTCGGTCTCGTTGCAGGCGGCGATGTACTCGCTCAGCGGCGCCTTGGCGTCGATGGCGATCACGCGCTGATTGGGCAGGTTCACCACCACGTCGGGGCGGAGGCGGCGTCCTTCCTCGCTGAAAAACGTGTGCTGCGCTTCGAAGTCGCGGCAGTACTCGCTCATCCCCGCCAGCTCGATGCAGCGCTTGAGCGACATCTCCCCCCACGAGCCCTGCACGGTCGGCGACTGCAGGGCGTTGGCGAGCCGCGCCGCCTCGCGCTGCGCCGCCTCCTGCGTCATGAGCAGCGTGCGGATCTGCTCCTGCAGCCCGCCGTAGCTGGCGTTGCGCTCCTGCTCGCTCTTCTGCACCTCGCCGCGGTAGCGGTCGAGCATCTCTTTGAGCGGCGTGAGCAGACTCTCCATCGTTCCGCCGACCTGGGTGCGGCTCGAGGCGACGAGCGACTCGCTCACGTCCTTGAACGCGCGCTGGGCCATCGCCGCGAACGTGTCTTCGAGCTGCTTGTGATTCTTGAGCAGCGTCTCCGCGGCCACGCGCGCCTGCTGCGCAGCCTCGAGCCGCCGCTGCATCTCCGCCCGGGCAGCTTCGCTTCGCTCCCGCTCCGCGCGCGCCAGATCGCGCTCCGCGATCGCCCGCTGGGCGATCAGCCATCCCACGACCGCACCCGAAGCGAGCGCGACCACCCACACAGCCACCGTCGTGATTGTCATGCCACGATGATAGGGGAATCCGAGCCCAGCGGGTGTACCATTCCCCTGGTCCAGGACAGGGGGAAGATATGCCGCCGCTCACCGCGCGTCGTGCACTCAGTTTATTGTTGGTGGCGTTGTTGTGTGGTGTACCCACACCGCCGCTGTTTGCCGGCTTTCCGGCGAAAGAAGTCATCATTCCCGCGGCGGGACGCGTCATCGGCGCGGGAGGCGAGGAGTTCTTCACCACGCTCTGGGTCAGCAATCCCACGGCGGCGCCGATCGACTTCCAGATGCAGTTCCTCAAGGCCGGTCAGTCGAATCCGAATCCGCCGACGATCACGGACACGCTCGCGCCGGGGCAGGCCAAGACTTACGAGAACGTCGCCGAGACCGTCTTCGGTCTCACCAACGTCCTCGGCGCCATCCGGCTGAAGGGCTCCGATCAGCTCCTGGCCTCGGCGCGCATTCATCACGGCACGCCGCCGTCGCACTCGCAGGGCCTGTTCTACGGCGCCGTGCCGAGCAGCTTCGCCATCGGCCATAACGAGGACGGCACCCTCCAGGGCATCAATCAGAACAGCGACTTCCGCTACAACGTCTTCGCTATCGAAGTGGCCGGCGTGCCGTCGGTGCTGCGCCTCCAGGTCTTCGACCCGAGCGGCGCGGAGCTGGCCAGCAAGAGCTATCCGATGGCCGCGTTCGAGCAGCTCCTGATCGGCCTGCGCGACATCGTCCCGGACCTCGAGATCCACGGCGGGACGCTCAAGGCGCGCGTCGACGCCGGCAACGGCATCATCGTCGCCGGCTCGCTCGTGGCCAACGGCAACGGCAACTCCACCGGCTTCGAGATGAGCTTCGATCCGAAGCTCCTGGGCGGCAACTCGGGCGTGCAGTCGCTGAACGGCCTGACCGGCGTGCTCCAGCTGATTGCCGGCAGCGGCATCACCATTACTCCGGTCGAGAACGGACTGGTCATCTCGGCCGACGGCACTCCGGGGCCTCCGGGACCGACCGGACCGACCGGACCGACCGGCAGCCAGGGTCCGCAGGGACCGGAAGGCGAGGCCGGTGCGACGGGGGCCACGGGAGACACCGGTGCCACCGGTGCTACCGGTGCTACCGGACCGACCGGTGCCACGGGCGCGACGGGCGCTACTGGTGCCACCGGAGCAACCGGTGCGACGGGGGCCACGGGAGATACCGGCGCCACGGGTGCAACCGGAGCGACGGGGGCTACGGGTGCCACGGGCGCGACAGGCGACACCGGCGCCACGGGTGCGACAGGCGCCACGGGTGCGACCGGTGCCACGGGTGCGACCGGCGATACCGGCGCGACGGGGGCCACGGGCGCGACCGGTGTCACGGGCGACACGGGTGCGACTGGCGCCACCGGCGCGACGGGTGCCACTGGCGCGACAGGCGCCACCGGTGCAACCGGTGACACCGGAGCCACAGGGGCCACCGGTGCTACGGGTGCGACCGGCGATACGGGAGCCACGGGCGCAACCGGTGCCACCGGCGCGACCGGAGCAACAGGCGATACCGGTGCAACCGGTGCCACAGGGGCAACCGGTGCCACGGGAGCAACAGGCGACACCGGTGCAACCGGAGCCACGGGGGCAACTGGTGCCACGGGCGCAACCGGCGACACTGGTGCAACCGGAGCCACGGGGGCAACCGGTGCCACGGGCGCGACCGGCGATACGGGAGCCACCGGCGCGACCGGGGCCACCGGCGCGACAGGAGCCACAGGCGACACCGGTGCAACCGGTGCCACGGGCGCGACTGGTGCGACCGGCGCAACCGGCGATACCGGAGCGACTGGAGCCACAGGCGCAACAGGTGCGACCGGCGCAACGGGAGCTACAGGCGCGACGGGAGCCACCGGCGACACAGGAGCGACCGGTGCTACGGGTGCGACCGGCGCAACCGGTGACACGGGTGCAACAGGAGCTACGGGCGCGACGGGAGCCACGGGTGCGACGGGAGCCACTGGCGCGACCGGCGCCACTGGGGATACCGGAGCCACAGGTGCTACAGGCGCGACCGGTGCGACCGGCGCAACTGGAGCAACGGGCGCTACCGGGGACACTGGAGCTACCGGAGCCACCGGCGCTACAGGTGCAACCGGCGCTACGGGTGCCACCGGCGCTACGGGTGCCACGGGAGCGACCGGCACGACGAACGTCACCGCCGGCGCGGGCACCGGCACCACGCCGACCGCCGTCGTCACCACGGTCAGCGGTCAGAGTGTCGTAGTCACGGGCGCCGTCACCGTCAGAACCAGCTCGAATCCGACCACGGTGACGGTCACGGTCCGCCTCAACGGCGTCTCTCAGGGAAGTGTCTCGATCGCCGGCGTGGGCACCAACGAGTACGTGACCGTGCCGATCGCCACGACCTTCGCGGTGCCGGCGGGCTCGAACACCATCGATCTCGTCACCACCTTCCCCGTCGGCAGCGGCACGGTGCAGACAGGCTCGGTGGCCGTGGTCGCGTATCCGTAACGGCAAGACCTCGCGATTCCACAAAGCCCCCGCCCATCCGGGCGGGGGCTTTTTTCATTGCAGCGTGCGCAGCACCGCGATCACCCGCTCCACCTCGTCCGCGTCGTTGTAAAAGTGCGGCGAGAACCGCAGCATCCCCTCCCGCGGCGCGCAGACGATCCCCTGCTCCTCCAGCTTCCCGTGGTACCAGCGGACGGCCTTCTCTACAACTGGTGGAGTCGCTCCAATGATCGGAGAGCGCAGCGGGCGCGGGGAAGCGACCTTCCAGCCGATCGACTCCAAGCCGTCCGCGAGCGCGCTCGCCACCGCCAGCGCGCGCTCGCGAATGACCTCGATCCCGATCTCGTGGAGCAGATCGATCGCCGCGCGCAGGCCGAACACGCCCGCCGTGTTGATCGAGCCGGCCTCGTAGCGCCGCGCGTCGGGGAGCAGATCGAGCGGGCAATCGAGAAAGCGGGCGCCGTGGGCGATGTTGTTCCAGCCGTTCTCGATCACGTCCAGCTCGTCGCGCCGCTCCGCGGCGACGTAGAACAGCGCCGCCCCCTCCGACGCGCACATCCACTTGTGCCCGTCCGCGGCCAGGAAGTCGATGCGCGCGCGGCGCACGTCGATCGGCAGCACGCCCACGCTCTGGATCGCGTCGACGCAGAAGCGCACCTCCCGCTGGAAGCAGAGCGCGCCGATGGCTTCGAGATCGGCGGTGAATCCGTTGTGGAACGCCACCGAGGAGACGCTGACGAGGCGCGTGCGCTTGTCGATGAACGGCTCGATGGCCTGCACTGTCGCCTCGGCAGCGACGCGGCACTCCACCCCGCGCCGCTCCAGCCGCTTCCACGGCGCGAAGTTCGACGGGAACTCCATCGCCGTCGTGACCACGTTGTCCCGCTCGTGCCAGGCCATCCCCTCGGCCACGAACGACAGCCCCTCGGAGGTGTTCTTGAGGATGGCGATCTCCCGCGGGTCCGCCCCGATGAGGCGCGCCCCGCTCTCCCGCAGCCGGTCGTACTCCGCGTACCACGTCCGCCAGTGCAGCGCGCCGAACTCGCGCTGGTCGCGCACGTAGCGCTCCATCGCCTCCGCCGCGGGCACGGAGAGCGGGCCGACCGCGGCGTGATTGAAGTAGACGAGGTTGCGGGTGACGGGGAAGAGATCTTTAAAAGCGTCGGAGCTCATCGAGATACGCATCGTAATTCCGACGCATCTCCGAGAGCGAGTCTCCCCCGAACTTCTCGCGCATGGCTGCAGCGAGAACGATCGCCAGCATGGCCTCGCACACCACGCCGCAGGCCGGCACGGCCGTCACGTCGCTGCGCTCCCACTGCGAGCGGTGCGGCTCGCGGGTGTCAATATCCACGGAGGGGAGACCGCGCCGCAGCGTCGAGATCGGCTTCATGAACGCGCGGACCACCACGTCCTGTCCGTTCGTCACGCCTCCCTCCAGCCCGCCCGCGCGATTGGTCGTGCGGTAGTAGCCGCGGGCGTCGTCGCGATAAATCGCGTCGTGCACCTCCGACCCGATCCGCCGCGACGCCGCCACTCCGTCCCCGATCGCCACCGCCTTCACCGCGTGGATCGAGAGGATCGCCTGCGCCAGCCGCCCGTCCAGCTTCTCCGACCACTGCACGTACGACCCGAGGCCGACGGGAACGCCGTGCGCCGCGGCGACGATCGTCCCGCCGAGGGTCTCCCCCGCCTCCCGCGCCTTGTCCACCTCGGCCATCATCGCCGGCTCGTGCTCGCGGCTGACGGCGCGCAGCGGCGACTCGTCGTCCACCGCGCACAGCTCCTCCCACGACGGCGAGCCCTCCGGATCGCCGGCCGCGCCCACCGAGACCACTCCCGACCGGATCTCGATCCCGAAGGCGCGCAGCAGCTCCTTGGCGATCGCGCCCGCCGCGACGCGCGACGCCGTCTCGCGCGCCGAGGCGCGCTCGAGGATGTCGCGCAGATCGTGGCGGCCGTACTTCATCCCGCCGGCGAGATCGACGTGGCCCGGGCGGGGGGCGTGCACGCGGCGCTTGTGGGCCTCGGCGGCGTCGAGTTGCCACGGGTCCATGGCCGGCTGCCAGTTCTCGAAGTCGCGATTGCGGATCGTCATCGCGATCGGGGAGCCGAGGGTCTCGCCGCCGCGCACGCCTGCGGTGACTTCGACTTCGTCGGACTCGATCTTCATGCGGCCGCCGCGGCCGTAGCCGTGTTGGCGACGCCGAAGATCTTCATTGATGCGGGAGCGATCGAGTTTCAGGCCGGCCGGGATCCCGGTGACGATGATCGTCAGTTGTGGGCCATGGGATTCGCCGGCAGTGGTGAAGTTCATTGCTTTGCAGGCCGGGCCCGAAAAGCCCACACAGATCCCGCGATCACCAGCAGCACCGAGATCACCTGCGCCACCGTGAACGCTCCGAAGAACCGGTCATCCTTCGCCCGCACGATCTCCACCAGGAACCGCTCGATCCCCAGCATGATCAGGAACAGCCCCCACGCGAGCCCGCGCCGGTGCGGCCGGCGATTGAGCCACATGAGCACTCCGAACATGGCCAGCGCCGCACCCGTCTCGTACAACTGCGTCGGGTGCACCTTGAGCACCTGCCAGCCCGGGACCGCCGGGTCGACCGCCACGCCGAAGTCGCGCAGCGCGTCCGCCGTCGTGGGCGGCGCGCCCTTCGGGAAGGCCACGCCGAACCAGGCGTTCGTCGGGCGGCCGTAGTCGTCGCCGACGAGGAAGCAGCCGATGCGGCCTAAGGCGTAGCCGATGGAGAGCGCCGGCGCGGCGGCGTCGGCGGTGGTGAGGAAGTCGACGCGCCGGCGCCAGACCAGCCAGGCGCCGGCCAGGAAGCCGCCGATGAGGCCTCCGTACCAGACCAGGCCCGCCCGGTCGAACAGGAGGCGCCAGTCGCGGAAGAGGATCGCGTAATAGACCTTCGCGCCGATGATGCCGCCGAGGGCGCCGGCGACGACCATCGATGAGGCCAGCTCCTCATCGAGGCCGTAGCGGCGGAACTGTCGCGCCAGCACCCATCCGCCGACGACGAACGCCAGAAACATCATCAGCCCGAAGGTGGTGATCTCGAAGTTGCCGATCTTGACGAGCGTGGGCCACATGCGGCGCGGAGGATATCAGGGGGCAGGGGCGCAGGCGCAGGAGCCCTAGACGGCGGCTTTCTCGAGACTCGCCTTTTGATCGGAGATGAACCGGAACACATTCACCTTCCCCGCCTGATCGAGGTGCTGGGAGACCTCGAAGAGCTGCAGTGACAGCAGGGTATTCAGTCCTATGTCGAGCACGGTCTTGCGCTGCTCGAAGGGCAGCTCGGAAATGTTGGCGATGAGCACGTTCTCGTCGAAGCGGCCGTGCTGGTCAAAGAAGACGCCCGTCCAGAGCTCGTCGGTCTTCGCGTTCTGGAGGGTGGTCATGAAAATGTCCCGGGCTTGGTCCTCGCCCACTTCGTTCTTCAGGGCCTCGAAGAGGCGTCCGAACATGTCGTTGTAGGTGGAGATCACTTTCAGCAGCTCGGGACGATCGTTGACGTCAGCAAGATGGAAGTCGGTGCGAATCCACTCGATCGCCGTTTCATTCAATCCGCTTTCGGCCAGGAAGTCGTCGATGGCCTGTCGGGCTACGGCCGGTTCCGCGTGAAGAAGTAATTGCTGCGTCTCCAAGCCGTAAATGACGACCACATGCCGGTCATTCTCCAATTGAATCGTTGCGCCAATCGAGGGTTCGGCTTCCGCGAAGGGGTCGAGCGGCTGCAAGGGAACAGGAACGGCCTCGCGAAGACGCGATGCGGGAACGCGCAGAATCGCGACCAGTTCGGGGACGACGCGTGTTGCATTCGCTGACGCAATTCGCATATCAGTCGTTCCTTGCCACGATCGTAACCGGAATCGCGACCAGCTCGTTCCGTTCCAGCACCTCTACTCCAGGCTGTCCTTCCGACCAGTAGGCGCGCCCCGGTGGACAGCCCGGGTCAGGTTCGACCGTCGTCGTGAACTCGATCCCCGTGCGGTCGCCGAGCTCACCGATGAAGGCCTTCACCTTCGGAAACATGCTCTGATTGATGTTACGAGGCGCACGCCCGGCGAGCTTGCCTGTCGACGCGACGAGTTCGTTGTCCGCGCGCGATTGAAGACGGTAGTAGTGAACCGGATCGGCCATTCGCCTGAATCAGCGGGCGGTTCTATACCACTGCCTTCTCCAGACTCGCCTTCTGATCGGAGATGAACCGGAACACGTCCACCTTCCCGGCCTGGTCGAGGTGCTGGGAGACCTCGAAGAGCTGCACCGAGAGGAGGGTGTTCAGGCCCTCGTCGAGCACGGTCTTGCGCTGCTCGAAGGGCAGCTCGGAGATGTTGGCGATGAGCATGTTCTCGTCGAAGCGGCCGTACTGGTCGAAGAAGACGCCCGACCAGAGCTCGTCGGTCTCGGCGTTCTGGAGGATGGTCATGAAGATGTCCCGGGCCTGGTCCTCGCCCACCCTCTTCTCCAGGGCCTCGAAGAGGCGCCCGAACATGTCGTTGTAGGTGGAGATGACCTTGAGCAGCTCGGGGGAGTCCTCGACGTCGAAGAAGACCGGGCGGAAGCCCTTGGCGTCCTGCACGGGCTCGATCAGGCGTGCGGAGAGGAGCTGGAAGAGGATGCGCGTGACCTCGAACTCGGTGAGCTCGGAGCGTCCGGTCAGCTCGCGCACGGTCAGCCGGCCGTCGATGTTGTTGTAGATCTCCATCTCCGAGCCGCTCATGTCCAGGCGATGGAAGTCCGGCGCGGCGCCCGCGACCTTGGTGAAGACGACGTCGAGGTCGGGGATCTTCTCGCGGATGCGCGCCGTCTCGTCGAGCCGGCGGATGCCCTCCATGATCACGCTGGCCGTCGAGAGCTGCATGACGATCCGCTCCTGGGCCAGCTCGTCGACGGAGTCGTGGAACGCGAACTCCCCCTCCTTCCAGCCGAAGAGCGAGTAGATGATCTCCAGAACCTGGTTCTTGACGCCCCACCAGAGGTCCTTCGGCGAGATCGCCCCCATCTGCACCAGGATCTTGCCGTGCCGGAGCTGGGGGGTGACCTTGCGCCGCGACTCCTCGTACTGCTGGACCGTGATCTTGCCGTTGCGGAGCAGGAACTGCCCGAGGGAGTGCTCGGGGGAGCTCGAGCTGGCGAAGACGATCTCCCCGTCCTTCCAGAGAATGGTCCGCTCCAGCCCCTCGCGGCGGACCACGAGCTTCCCGCTCTCGCGAATCAGCGAGACGAAGCTGAGCACGTCCGGGAGCTGGATCTTCTTCAGATCACCCTGGAGAATCGGCTTTTCAGAAGGCATGGGACCCAAAATTCGAACCAAAGTCTACACGTGGCTGCAACGCGGCACGAGCCTCACCACGAGCTCCGCCGCCGCATCCACTTCTTCTTCCGTGGTGAACCGGCTCAGGGAGAACCGCACCGTCGCCCGCGCGTCTTCCGGGGACAGGCCCATGGCCAGCAGCACGGGGCTCGGCTCGACCCGGCCGGACGAGCAGGCGGAGCCCGTGGAGACGGCAACGCCGGAGAGGTCGAGGGCGATGACGATGCCCTCGCCGTCGGCGCCGTGGAAGGTGACGTTGCTCGTGTTCGGGACGCGACGCACGCCGGCGCCGTTGATGGTGACGTCCAGGGCGTCGCCCAGACGCGCCTCGAGCCGGTCGCGCAGCGCGGCCACGCGCGCCCGCGGCGCCGGATCCGCAGCCATCGCCGCCGCCGCGCCGAAGGCCGCCGCCAGGGGCACGTTCTCCGTCCCCGCCCGCCGCCTCCGCTCCTGCGCCCCACCCACCAGATGCGCGGACATGGCCACGCCGCGCCGCACGTAGAGCGCGCCGATGCCCTTCGGAGCGTGCGTCTTGTGCGCGGAGAGGGCCAGGGTGTCGCACTGGATGGCGTTCACGTCGACGTCGATCTTCCCCGCCGCCTGCACGGCGTCGCAGTGAAAGTGCACCCCCCGCTCGCGGCAGGCCCGGCCGATCTCCTCGACCGGCTGCACCACGCCGGTCTCGTTGTTGGCCATCATCACCGTGACCAGCCGCGTCTCCGGCCGCATCGCCCTGAGGACGTCCTCGACGGCCACGACGCCGCTGCGCGAGGGCGCCACGCGCGTGACCTCGCAGCCGCGCGCCTCCAGCGCCCGAACGGCCTCAGCCACAGAGGGATGCTCGACGGCTGTTGTCACGATGTGGAAACGACCCCCGGGTAAAAACGCGCCGAAAATGGCAGCATTGTTAGACTCGGTACCGCCGCTGGTGAAGACGATCTCGCGGGCGGTCGCGTTCAGCAGCCGCGCGACCGACTCTCTCGCGTCCTCGATCACCCGCCGCGCCGACTGGCCTTCTTTATGAATCGAAGACGCGTTCCCGTAGACGTCGCGCAGCGTGGTCTCCAGCACGCGGAGCACGTCCGGGTCGAGCGCAGTCGTCGCGTTGTTGTCCAGATAGATCCGCATGCCATGAAGCGAGCACTCACGGCCGTACTCGCCCTCGCCATAACCACTCTCGCATACGCAGGCAATCCCCCCGCGCCCAAAGAGGGTCTCAAAGAGGACCCGAAACAGGAGATCCTCCGCAAGCTCTCCAAGCGCGAGCGCAAGGAGCGGACGGCGAAGCTGGAGACCCGCTTCCAGGACTTCGTCGCCGACGTCGAGCCGATCCTCAACAGCTCGGAGCTCGACGCTTTCCTCTCCCTCGAGAGCGACGCCCAGCGGGAGTCGTTCATCGACGACTTCTGGCGCCGCCGCGACGCCATGATGGGCGCGAGCGGCCTGGCCTTCCGGGACCAGTACTACGCCCGCCTGGAGGTGGCCAGGGAGCAGTTCCGCAAGATCGGCTCGGACCGGGCCAAGATGTTCCTCCTCCACGGCCCGCCCGCCCGCGTGGTCCGCACCGAGTGCCCGCGCATTCTCCAGCCGGTAGAGGTCTGGTCCTACGCCGCCGTCCCCGCCCTTGGGCAGAACATCCGCTTCCTCTTCTACAGGCCGCGCGGCCACGGCGACTACCGTCTGTGGAATCCGGTGGGCGGCTCGATCGCCCTCCAGGATCTCGTGGCCACGGAGACCCTCGGCGGCAGCACCGCCGAGGAGTCCGCGGCGCGCCGGGCCATCACCGATTCCTCCAGCCCGTACGCCTATATCTCGCGCATCCAGATCGAGTGCCGCGACGGCGACGAGGTGCTGCGCGCCATCACCCAGATGGTGCAGTCCCGCGTCGACCTGCTCAAGCTCCTCGAGCCCCCACCCCTCGGCAGTGAAGAAGCGCAGAAGATGCTGCGCTCGGTCGTCATCGCCAATCCGAACGCTCCGAAGCTGAGCGCCGACTTCAGCGTCCGCTACCCCGGCAAGGACGGCAGCCGCACCGACGTGCAGATGATGCTGCTCGTGCCGAAGGCCCAGGTCTCGCCGGCCGACGTCGGCGGCTCCGAGGTCTACGTCATCGACGTCACCGGCGAGGTGCTAAGGGACGGCCGGCTGTGGGAGAAGTACCGCTACCGCTTCGACTTCGCCGGCAACTTCGAGGGCGAGCACTTTCCGATCGTCATCGACCGGTTCTTGAGGCCCGCCGAGTACACCTCGCGCATCAAGGTGATCGACGTGAGCACCGGCGCCGAGGCCATCGTGGAGAAGGACCTGAACGTGCCGGAGGTGTTCGGTGTGGAACAGGCGTCCACGCCTGCCCCCGCCCCTCAGGTCGCCTCGGGAGGCACGCCGGAGGCGTACACCACACCGAGCACCACACCGAGCACCACAGCGACCGCCGCCCCCGTCGAGCCGAAGCTGCGCATCGTCCCGCCGCCGGAGGAGATCGTCAGCGGCATCGAGAAGGTGGAGACCCTGATCACCGGCGACGCCATCAAGGCCGTGGAATTCTGGCTCGACAGCCGGAAGATCGCCGTGCGCCGCTCCGAGCCCTTCGCCCTGGACATCGACTTCGGCGAGGTGCCGCGCATGCGCCGCATCCGCGCCGTCGGCCTCGACGCCAAGGGCAAGGCCGTCACCGGCGACGACCTCTTCGTCAACACGGGCACCGATCCCTTCCGCGTGCGCATCACCTCCCCGCGCATCGCTCCACGCGCAGTGGGTCCAACGCGCGTAGAGATCGACGCCCGCATCCCCGAGGGCGAAGAGCTGGAAGCGCTGGAGCTCTACTGGAACGAGACCCGGATGGCCACGCTCTACGACCCGCCGTTCGTGCAGACCGTGAACCTCCCGTCCACCGAGGGCGTGGGCTACCTGCGCGCGGTGGCGAAGCTCAAGGACCCCTCCGTCCCGCCGGTCGAGGATGTGGTGGTCATCAACTCCCCCGCGCACATGGAGGAGCTGAACGTCCACCTCATTGAGCTGCCGACCACGGTCCTCGTCGGCGGCAAGCCGGCCAGCCATCTCACGGAGAACGCGTTCAAGATCCTCGACGAGGGACAACCGGTCTCCATCGCCAAGTTCGAGTACGTGAAGAACCTGCCCCTCTCCATCGGCATGGCCGTCGACACCTCCGGGTCGATGCAGCCGCGCATGGCCGAGGCCCAGAAGGCGGGGGCGCAGTTCCTCGAGAACATCATGAAGAAGGGCGACAAGGCCTTCATGGTCGCTTTCAGCGAGGAGCCCCAGCTGGTGCAGAAGTGGTCGCCGAAGCTGGCCGACCTCCACGCCGGGCTGGCCAAGCTGCGCGCCGACGACATGACCGCCCTCTACGACGCGATCGTGTTCTCCCTCTACAACTTCCACGGCATCCGCGGGCAGAAGGCGCTGGTGATCATCAGCGACGGCATGGACACCAAGTCCAAGTTCACCTTCGAGCAGTGCCTCGAGTACGCCCGCCGCAGCGCCGTCCCCATCTACGCCATCGCCATCGGCCTGCGCGCCACCGAGGTCGACGTGCGCTACAAGCTCGGCAAGCTCGCCGGCGAGACCGGCGGCACCGTGTACTACATCGAGACCGCCCAGGACCTGCAGAAGGTCTACGACAACATCCAGTCCGAGCTCCGCTCCCAGTACATCCTCGGCTTCTACCCCGCGGCCGACATCAAGGCCGGAAGCAAGTGGCGGGAAGTGACGGTGCAGGTGAATGAGGGAAAGGCGAAGACGGTGAAGGGGTACTACCCGTGAGAGAGATGAAGGCAGAAGGCAGAAGGCTGAAGGCAGAAGGCAGAACCCAGAGACGACCCGGGCTCGGTTCTGCCTTTTGCCTTCTGCCTTTTGCCTTCTGCCTTCTGCCTTCATTCGCCCGGCATCCCTCTAGCAACCCAATGAGCAAACACATGCGATACGCGCTGCTCGTAGTTCTCACGCTCACTCTGGCGTCGCCATCCTTCGCCGCGGAGGAAAAGCCCCTCACTCGCCGCGAGCAAAAGGACCGCATCGCCAAGCTCGCCGATCGGCACCGGCAGTTCCTGATGGATGTGGAACCCATCATCCAGCCGAGTGAGCGCGACGCGTTTCTGCGCCTGGAGACCGACCCGCAGCGCGACTCGTTCATGGATGACTTCTGGCGCCGACGGGACATGATGCAGGGGACGACGAACCAGACGGCGAGGAAGCAGTACTACGAGCGGCTGGAGTACGTGAAGGAGCACTTCGGCCAAGCCTCGTCCGACCGCGGGAAGATCTTCCTCATCCAGGGCGAGCCGGCGGCGATCCTGGACATCGACTGCGACCGTTACTTCCAGCCCCTGCAGATCTGGTTCTACCAGTACATCGAGGGCTTTGGCCACGACGTCCGCCTCCTCTTCTACATCCCCCGCGGCCACCGCGACTACCGGCTCTGGAATCCGCTCCTCTTCGAGGAGGCCATGAAGGACCTGGCCAGCGGCGACATCATGGCCCGTGGCACGGGCACCATGGGCGGCAACTACATGCTCGACTGCAAGCATGGCGAGGAGCTGGTCAAGGCCATCGGCCAGATGCGCCTCAACGTCGACCGCCTGCACAAGGTCTTCGTCGCCCCCAAGGTCAACGACGAGGACATCCACCGCTCCCTGCGCTCCGCGGTCATCACCGATCCGAACGCGCCGAAGCTCAACGCCTCGGTCACGGTCGATTATCCGGACGCCGAGGGGAACAAGACCGACACCCGGCTGACCATCCTCGTGCCGCGCGCCCAGCTCAAGACCACCGCCGTCTCCGGAGTCTCGGTCTACTCCATCGACGTCGTGGGCGAAGTCCTGCGCGACGACCGGATGTGGGAGAAGTACCGCTACCGCTTCGACTTTCCCGGGACGATGCAGGACGAGAATTTGCCCATCGTTCTCGACCGCATGCTTCGCCCGGCGGCCTACAAGTCGCGGGTCAAGCTCACCGACGCCTCCTCCGGCGCGCAGATCATCCTGGAGACCGACCTGAACGTCCCCGAGGTCAAGCCCAAGGAGACCGTGGAGTCGGCGACGCTGAAGACCCTCCAGGACGACATCCACTCCACGCGGGCGAAGCTGCGCATCGTGCCCCTGGCCGAGGGCGTGACCAGCGGCCTGCAGACCATCCACACCATCGTCAGCGGCGCCGGGATCAAGGCCGTCGAGTTCTGGCTCGACGGGAAGAAGGTCGCCACCCGCCGCGCGCCGCCCTACACCCTCGACCTCGACTTCGGCACCATGCCCCGCTCGCGCAAGGTGCGCGCGGTGGCCCTCGACTCTCATGGCCAGGCCATCACCGGCGACGAGATCATCGTCAACACCGGCACCGATCCCTTCCGCGTGCGCATCGCCTCGCCGCGCGTGGCCCCGAAGGTCAGCGGCCCCACGCGCGTGGAAGTCGAGGTCAAGGTTCCCGAGGGCAAGATCCTCGACGGTATCGAGCTCTATTGGAACGAGCAGCGCGTGGCCACGATGTTCGACCCGCCGTTCGTGCAGACCGTGCACATCCCCTCATCCGAGGGGGTGGGCTACTTGCGCGCCGTCGCGCGCCTCAAGGAGTCCGACGCCGACCCGGTCGAGGACGTGGTCCTGGTCAACACCCCCGACTTCATGGAGACCATCGACGTCCACCTGGTCGAGCTGCCGACGACCGTGCTCCGCGACGGCAAGCCCGTGCCGAACCTCACCGAAAAAGCGTTCAAGGTCTTCGACGACGGCAAGCCGGTCAAGCTCGCCAAGTTCGAGCAGGTCGACGACCTTCCCCTCTCCCTGGGCATGGCCGTCGACGCCTCCGGCTCCATGGAAGACAAGATGGTCCAGGCCCGCAACACCGCCTCGTCCTTCTTCCAGAACGTGCTTCGGAAGGGCGACAAGGCCTTCCTCGTCGCCTTCGACGCCCAGCCGCACGTGGTCCAGAAGTGGTCGAGCGACATGACCGAGATCAACAGCGGCCTGGCCAAGCTGCGCGCCGAGGAGTCGACCGCGCTCTATGATGCCGTGGTCTACTCGCTCTACAACTTCCAGGGCGTGAAAGGCCAGAAGGCCCTGATCCTCCTCACCGACGGCAAGGACACCGTCTCCAAGTTCACGTTCGAGCAGGCCCTCGAATACGCCCAGCGCGCGGCGGTGCCCATCTACGCCATCGGCATCGGCATCCGCGGCCTCGACGTCGACGTCCGCTCCAAGCTGAACAAGTTCTGCAGCGAGACCGGCGGCTCGTCCTATTACATCGACGAGGCGGCGGACCTGAACAGGATCTACGCCGACATCCAGAACGAGCTCCGCTCCCAGTACGTCCTCGGCTTCTATCCCGACGCCGCCGAGGTCAAGCCGGGCGGGCGGTGGCGCGAGGTGACCGTGCAGGTGGCCGAGGGGAAGGCGAAGACGATTCGGGGGTATTACCCGTGAGTGGACAGTAGCCGGTTGCCAGTAGCCAGTGGCTACTTCATGTACTTCCAGTGCCGCGGCTTTCCCTCGGCCATCCACTCGATGGCTTGAGCAAGGCGCTTTGCGCGCGTCGCCTCCTGCTTGGCCTCGATGCCAGGACGATTTTGTCGCTATCGCCGTGCGCCGCCGCGGCCCACATTAAAGGCGGAAGGAAAGACCTGTGAAAGCCCTTCGGATCTCCTCGCTCGTCCTCGCTGCCGTCCTGGCCACCCTGCCCGCGTTCGGACAAGGCTACTGCTACAACGTGGTCAGCCACTATGGAGCCGACCCGACCGGCGTCGCCGACTCATACCAGTCCATCCGGAATGCCGTCGACGACGCGACGCTCATCCCGGAGAGCGAGGTGTGCATCCCCGCGGGCCGCTACAGAATCGCCAATACGCACACCGGCACGCTCTTCCCGCTCGACCAGAACATCGTCATTCGCGGCGCCGGCCGCGACGTGACGAAGATCTTCTACGACGGCACCCCCGCGGCGGTGGTGGAAGTGTTCGTGGTCTCCGCCGGAAAGTCGGCCACGATCCGCGACCTGGAACTGGAGGGAATCCCCGATCCCTTGAATCCCATCTTCCGCGCCACCCGCCACGCCGGCACCTCGGGGCGGTTCACCTACGAGTCCGTCCGGATGACGTACGTGTACGAAGGCCTCAAGACCGATGCCGGGGATGGGATGGAGATCGCCATTCGGAACTCCGAGTTCGGAAATATCAAGGCTCAGGCCTACCTCGGCGTTCAGGCAGGAACCGGCGTAACAGGAAACATCATCACCATCGAGAACAACTACTTTCACGACATCGGCCCACTGCCGACCATACCCACCGAGCGCCCGGCTCTCTACATCGCCATGCCCGTGCGCAAGCTCGTGGTGCACAACAACACCTTCGAGAACATGGGCCATGGCCTCACCAACAACGGAGGCACGAACGACGAGAGCGGGCCGATCATCGTTTCCAACAACCGCTTCCGCAATTGCACGGGCGTCGTTCTCACGCCTTACAACAATGACAAATACCGCGCCGTCATCAGCGGAAACGATTTCCGTGACAAGAGCTACTGCATCAACCTCTATTTCGGCAACGTCACCATCACCGGGAACACGTTCAGAAACTGCGTCCAGGCGATCACCGGTCAGAGCACGACGAACGTCGGCGGCGAGACTCGTCATGCGAACAACGTCGACGTGGTCGGCAACTTCTTTTCGGGCTATTACGGGATCGTGCTGGTCAACAGCGTGCGGCACTGGACTGTCACCGGCAACACCTTCGACAACACCACCACTCCCGGATATGCGCCCATTTTCATGACCGACGGCGCCCGCGACCTCTCCGTGACCTCCAATACCTTCACCCTCAATGCCCAGGCCGCCGTGCGGATGAAGACCGGCGCCGACGCGTTGACGTTCATCGGCAATGCCGTCAAGGGCAGCTCGAGCGGAGTCGGCGCCGTCTACGCCGAGGCCTCCGCCGCCAATCCCCTGAGCTGCTATCTGGCCGGCAACAATCTCGGTGCGCTGGATGCCAATTACCACCTCAGCGTTCCCGGTGCCGTCGTCGGCTGGAACATCTTCGCCCCCGGTCCCGATGGCGGAGCCGCGCCTCCGGCCCTTCATCCTGCCGGATTCGTGAGCGGGACGATCGCCAGCGCGGGCGCCATCACCATCAACCGCGCGATCAGCATCTACCGCGTGACCGGCACCACCAGCATCAACACGATCGCAATCCCGGCGGGATCGGGCTGGCAGGGACCGCTGATCCTCGTCTTCGACAGCGCCTTGACCGTGACCGAGTCTGGCAATATCGATCTGCAGGGGGCGGGGTCGTTCGCGACCACCCCGAACGACACCTTGACCCTGGTCTACAACGGCACGAAGTGGTACGAGATGACTCGATCGGTCAATTGACCGCGGCTCTCACGGAGCGTGAGCCGCCGACCGGACGATCGCCAGCGCCGCCTCGATTCCGCGCGGCGGCTCGACGTGGGAGAGCACGGTGAAGCTGAGGAGCAGCGTTCCCGCGGGCACGGCGCCATTGGCCATGAACTTGTACTCGCCCTCCCCCGGCGCGCGGTCGGTGGCCGAGAAGTAGTAGCCGCCGCCGCTCGAAGTCGCGATCGGCTGCAGCGGCAGCTCTTTCTCCACGGCGCTCGGCTGTGCCAGCGCCGCGGCCTTTTCGATCCCCGGGCGGATCTTCTCCGGCGCGTTGTAGCCGGCCTCATTACGCGGCGACCAGAGCGCGGTGATCTGCAGCAATGCGCTGCCGTCGGGGGCCGTGAGCATGATCGTCGGCGGCATCCCCTGCTGGGCGCGCACCTGCTCGGTCCAGCCGGCCGGCACGGAGAGCTTGAGCGCTCCGCGGTCGGGCACGGGGTACGAGCGCGTGGGCACGGCGTCCTGGGCCCAGGCATGGACGGCGAACAGGCAGACGGCGATCAGAGGGAGTGGTTTCATGTGCTCCGTATCTTACTCAGGCGGAGCGAGCTTGAGGCAATTCGGGACGTCATGCCATACTGGCTCCCGGTCCACACCAAAATCAGGTCCACAGACAGGAAACCTATGTCCAACGATCCGTCGGCTGCCGCCGCCACGTCTCCACCTCCGCCTCCCCCTCCGGAAAACGACGGCCCGCGCGTGGAAGGCAATCCCGGAAAGCTGGGCGGCGCCTGGCGCGCGATCAATAACGAAGTCGCCGGACGAAGCGAGCTGCTCGCCGCAGCCTATGACCGCCTGGCGGGATATGGCATTCACCATCCGGTGCGCTTTCGCCTCGCCGCGACAGACGCCTTCGTCGAGAAGGCGCAGCACCGACTGACCCGGCGGGCGATCTGGCTGAATATCGCCGGAGCCTTTGCCGCCGCCGCCGCACTGGCCCTGCTGCTCGTCGCGGCCGACTACGTGCGCCACATCGACATGGGCAAGCGTCTGGGCACCCACGCGCCCGGCGAAGCCTACCCCGCCGGAACCGGATACCTGCTCACCCTCCTGATCCTTCAGTCCGTGTCCGTGGGCGGCTTCGTCGCCGGCGCCGCCTACTTTCTCGCCGCGCTGGCAAAAGCGTTCTTCCACGAAGGCAGCGTGCTCCTGGCGCGCCGCCACGCCCTTCGCTTCGGCCGCCTCTTCGTCTACCTGCGCAACGGCGAGGTCGAGCCCGATCTCCTGATGAGAGCCTTCCGCTGGACCGACGACTTCGGCTCCGCCTTCGAGCATCTCAAAGAGGAGGGCATCAAAGCCGGTGTCGGCAAGATCTTCGAGGCCGTGCCGCAGGTCGTCGAAGCCTCGGCGAAATTCGTGGAGGCGGCGAAGCCGTCGAAGACGTAGGGAGGCGGCTTTCGGAGTGCGGCGGCAGAGCCGCCGCTTTGAAAGCGGCAGCGCAGCTGC
>JBIOTX010000087.1:0-11822 GCA_044866315.1 Thermoanaerobaculia bacterium
TCGCGGCTCTCGAACGCCACCGGCCGCGCGCCGAAGACGTAGAAGCAGCCCTCGCAGTCGAAGACGTACGGATCGGTCGCGCCGGTGGCGACGCGCGAGCGGAGATCGGAGACGGCCGGCTGGTTGCGGAAGTAGAAGCCGACCGCGCCGCGGCCCAGCGGCAGCGCCAGGGCGACGTGCGAAAACGCCATCGCGTCGAGGTCGCGCCGGGTGCTGTAGACGATGTTGTCGATGACCTCCAGCTCGCCGATGCGCGCGGTGACGTGCGCGGCGCCGAGGGAGAAGCCGAGACGGGACGTGCCGGCGAGCGCGGCCGGGTTGGCGTCCATCTGCGTCAGCTCGGGCGATGCGGCGTCGGATGCGCCGCCCATGGCCGCGGAGCGGACGCTCATCGGCGACTCGTTCTCACGAATGTTCGTGAGCTGCTCGAAGGTCTGGGCGGAAAGGGAGACAGCGGAAAAGAGGATGAGCACAGCGCGAGTCCATCGCAAAGGGTGAAGCCTCCTGGCTTGTTCACTCGCGCTCCGGAGCGCTGCAGATGGGACGGCAGAGCGCACCGATGGTTTCGGATGTAGGGCCGGTGGTCCGGCCGGGACCGCCGCCTTGGCGGCCCTTCGACCTCCGGCCTGTCACACCGGAGGTTACAGGTTCGGTCCGGTGGGCCCCCGCCAAGGTAAGCACTTGATGAGCCGCCACTTCGGTGTCTTTCGTGTTTCTGCGGAATGTACAGGGCTGTTCACCTGCTGCCACCTTTAGTTCTGGTATTTTGATGTCTTAAATCTCCGCAGATTTTGCCGTTCCGGAGCCAGAGGAGGCGCTGGTGCGCGTTGAGTACGACTTTCTCCGAGTCGGATCATTCGTCGAGCCACGGCGAGGTCATGCCTATGTCAACGTCGGGAACCAAAGCCGGCCGGGCGTGATCGAGCGGATCTCCGGCAATGATCTGCGTAGGCGAGCGAACGTGAGATCGATCCTGCGGGCGGCCGCCATCCTGGGCATGCTCGCAATCGTCGGAAGCGCATTCGCGCAGGGAGTGGAGCAGGTCAAATTCATCTATGCGGCAAAGCGTGGCGAGGACACGAGTCCCGACGAAACACTGATGAATTACCTGCAGGGAAAAATGCCGCCCCGGATAAAGCTCGAGGATAGTCGCCGCTACAAGTATGACGAGGCCATCAAGGACGTGCTCACGTACAGCAAGAACGGCACGCCGTTCGTGGCGCGCCTGACGCCATATGCCTATATCGCTGCAGAGCTGCAAGGCGCGGAGCTCGAAGTCCTCGCGACGTACATCAGCAGAACCACAAACGCCGACACGTACCACTCCTACTTCGTCGTACGAGCCGAGGCATACCCGACATTCTCTGCGCAACCGACACTGCGTGACGTGACCAACTATCTCAGCCAGAACGCGTCCGCTCCCCGGACGTTCGTTTTTCACGACAAATTCAGCACATCCAGTTACTTCGTCCCATCGATGTTTTTCCGTTCGAAAGGCATCTTCCACATGTCCGAGAGCGATAACGAAAGTCTCATTCCGATTACGGTCCGGGAACTGACAGGCGGTCAGGCCTCCGAACTCATAACGATGGTTGCCGCGGGACACGCCGACATCGCCGCCGTCTGGGATCTCACGATCAAATCGTTAGAGAAGGAGGAGGCGAAAAAGCTGCGTTTCATCCAGCTTCCCACGCCATTGCCGAATGATTTGCTCGTCTGCTCGAAAAAGCTGGCACCGGCCGGGAAGAAGGAGATGAGAGCAGCATTCAGCGGCGGGAAGAAGAATGCCTGCCCGCAGAATCAGCCGAATTCGGCGTTGAAGTGGCGTGCTGGACGGACATCCACGAGGTAACCGACGCATCGGAAGCATTGGCCGAGCTGCGGCGCCAGGCCATTGCGCCCGCGCCGGTGAGCGTGAAGGTATCCCTGATGGAAGGCCGCGGACCCGATCACGGGTATGTCGCGGCAGCGAAGCGTGCGATCCAGCTTGCGGACACGGAGCTCAAATTGCAGGAGGACGAGATCGGCAAGCAGGTTCCAGACTTCGAATGGAAGATCGAGCCCGTTCACGATGACACGATCGTTCTCCACAGCTACATCAACCGGGCCGACGGCGTACGACCACAATCCATGCGCATCAGTTTCATCAATGTGGAGGAAGACCTGCCGAAACGGATCGAGACTCTCATCCGTACTCGACTCAATCGCATCCGCTATATTCCGCCGCACCGTCCTGCCGGCCTCATGACCGGATTCCCACTTCCTGCAGAAACGGTGCTACGAGTGCAACACATCACCTGGACTGATCCGGCGAAGAATCAATTCGAACCGACTGGCAAGGAATACAAACTGACGGTGAGCGATCCACGTCAGCCCGCCGGTGGTTTGGTCGAATTCGTGCGCGAAAATCCAATGGCCTCTGGGTCCGATCCCGATCCGATGTCCAATGAGGCCTATCGCGTCGTGATCGTCCTTCCCGAACGGGAACGGGCGCTGTTCAGCAAGCTCACCATTGCGCTGGCCCTGCTGATGGTCGCGGCGGCGGCGGTGGCCATTTACGAATGGACCCGAATGCGACGGGGTCCAAATCCGGCCGAGTAGGAGAGAACGCGCGCGGCGGTCCATGCACTGAAGATCCCCAAAGCCAGCCCGGCGACGATGTCCGACAGCCAGTGAACCCCGATGGCGAACGTCGACAGGATGACGGCCGCACCGAGGAGGACGGCGGTCCTGCGGAATGGGGCTTTCGCGCGATAAAGGCAAATCAGTGCGATGACCGTCAGGGAGACATGAAAGCTCGGGAAACAATTATTCAATCCGCTGAACGGACGGACGACTTCGATCAGGCGCTCGTCGACGTTATCGGAGAGAAGAATCGCATTCGCGTCCGGATAGGACCATCGCTCCGGCACCGGGAGGAAGAGATAGAAGGGCAGAGTGAGCGCGTAATCCACGGCGGCAGACATGGCCAGGAGCAGAAAGTGCCGGGGGTCACGCCGGCGGACAAAGATCACCGCGGTGGTGATCAACAGCACCGGGAAGATCCCGAAATATACGATCGTGAAACTCCAGCTCGCGACGGTTCCCGCGCTCTCATAATGCTCGAAGCTGAGACCGCGCTCGAGCCACATTGCCGCCTCCGCCAAGTCGACCTCGGCCGGCTGCAGTCCAACCGGTCGACGATCGCGCAGGGAGGTCTCGATTCGGGTCTCCAGCCAGTTCACCGCGAAGAGCAGCGCGAAAATTGCCACCGCCTGCCACCGCTGTCGACGGGCAAGCGTCGCTTGCTGCATCGTGCGCTGCTGCGCTTCTTGCTCGGCCCTTTGCCGTTCCGCTTCCTCGGCGGCACCTGCCTCCGCCTCGCGGCGGATCACCTCCTGCTCTTCGGCAATGCGGTGAGTCTCTGCTTCCGCCGCCGCAGGCGCTACCACGGCAAGGGGGGCATCGCTCTTTTCCGCTACCGGATGCGCGCCGCTCGTATTCGGAACGCGCGTGCCTGCTGCTTTGCTGACACGGGTGGGATTCCTGACCGGTGGAAGGCTCGTGAGCTCGATCAATGCCCGCGTTGCCGTCGGCCGATCCTCGGGGTCCAGCGATCCCATTTTTCGGATGAGGTCTCCGAAGCGCCCGCGGATTCCTTTCCCGGGAAGGTCCTTGGGTCGCGAGCCCGTGAGCAGCTCGTGCAGCACAATGGCCAGACTGTAGATGTCGGCTTTGACCGAAACGTCACGGCTCCTGGCCTGTTCCGGTGCCATGTAGGCGGCCGTGACCATCCGACCGATGGTCTCCGTCCAGTGCTCGTCGCTCGGTGCCAGGGCGATTCCAAAGTCCGTGAGCATCACATGGTCGTTTTCGTCGACCAGGAAGTTGCTCGGTTTGATGTCACGGTGAACAATTTCGGATTGGTGGATACACTCCAATGCCTCGAGGCCATCCTGCGCCCACCGCCGGACCAGTGGCTCGGGACGTGGTGAGCCGGCGAGGATGTGATCCTGCAGATTGCCTTTCGGCATGACCGGCATCATCAGGAATGGCTGGCCATTCGGTAGCTTGCCGATCTCGATCCTTCTCATGATCCGGTCGTGCCGGACGCGGTCCATGTTCTGAGCTTCGCGCCAGAAACGCTTGCAGGCCGTGTCGTCCTCTGCGAGGTCTCTCTTGAGCACCTTCAGTGCGCGCTCCTCGTTCGTATGGCGATCGAAGACGCGGAACACAACTGCCATCCCACCGCGGCCGAGCACCTCGCGCTTCTCGAAACGCGGCCCAAGGTCGACTTGCGTATCCGCGGTCTCCTGCGTTCCGAGGCGGAAGACACTGCTGTTCGTGCCGATGCTGAAGTGAGGGTTGTGTTTGTCTCGTTGCCTCAGCCAGACCTTGAACTCGATCTCGTGCTCTCCGCTCTCGACCAGTTTTCGCATCTCCAGGCCGGACATGTCGTTCACCAGGACCAGTGCGCGCAATTCCGGAATCGTCTTGAACAGATACAGATGGTCCTGATGGTGCTCGACGAATGGGGCGAGATCCAGAAGCGCCGTTCCGCTCGGGTTGGTGAGGTACACGGCCTGCTTGACCAGGTGCGGAGCCCATTCTCCGTGCACGAAGTCGTTGTGCTCTTCCCGTCCGACGAGAAATTGCACTTTGCCGCGAAACGTGCCGCTCCGCGTCGTCTCGACCGACGCCACACGGAACGGCCGATACCCCATCAGCCAGCCCATGTTCATCAGTGCGGCGAGAAGCTTCTCCTGAAGCTGAAACACGTGCTCGCGAGTGAGGTCCGGTGTGAGGCTCGTAGGATGGATGACGCGGTTGCGAAGATCGATGAAATCCGCGAGCAGCTTCGCGGAACGCGTCTCCGTGCCGTTCGCATTGAAAAACCAGGAGTAGATCTCCGGCATGAACGGGGCCGGCTGCTGTCGCTGGCCGACAGCACGGATCAGCTCACGCACGAGTCTCAGCCAGACGCCGTCGGTGGGCGGATACTGGCCGAACCGGTTCAACACTGTCTCCACCACCGGAGATGGTTCTCCGCGCAAGTAGTCGGGAAGAAGCATTGCCGAGAGCCAGCGCAGGAAGATTTCGTTGCAGGCGATCAGATAGGTGATGCGTTGCTCGGAATTCTCCGCCAGGTGTGATGCACGATGCCACGCCGCGGCGATGGGATGTGGGAAACGGCGTCGAAGAGTGCATTCGCTGATATCCGATGACATCGTTGTCACCCGTCAGGAGCTGCTGCCAATCATTCGCGACGGCATCGGAGTTCCGCGCGAGTCATTTTGTGTGTGAGGTTCGAGAATACACGACCTGCTGATGAACGACAAAGGAGCTCGAAACGAGGTGAGGCGCCGGCGCGGACTTCGACGTGGACTTGTCGAGGTGGTGGATGTGTCCAGGCCGCCCTGCGAGCAAAGGTAGGCGAGCGTCCCGCTCGGGAGGGTAGCCTCACGGCTCTGCTCCCACATCACCGTGCGTACGGTCCGTAACGGCGGTTCGGCGGTTAAGCCGGTTGCCAGAGGCGGAATGAGTCGACGAACTCTTAGGCAGCGCTTGGTGCAGAACGTTGGTGCGACGTGAGATCTCCCGGTTCCAGCGCGAGAAGTTTTTCGTCTGCATGCTCCGTTCTTTGACCGCGCCGGCTCCTGCCAGAACTCGCGTTATCGCTCTGGTCGGTGTGGCCTTCCGCGACTCGCCCGACGGCGTCGGCAACCGGAACGTCGGCGTCTTTTCGCGGCTTTATCACGCAGCCTGCACCCCCTGTCAGCGCTTGGTTTCTGCCTCGCAGCTTTCTACCCATGACTCGGGCCAACTCGGTTCGCTACTCCTCTCCTTATCCGACATCTCAGTCGTTATTTCTCGCCGGTCTCCCGGCGCTCCGGGCGGAACGGCCGCCCTACAATTCCGTCATGCCCCTCCCGCCCGGAACCCGCCTCGGACGCATCCGCATCGATGCGCTCCTGGGCGCGGGCGGGATGGGCGAGGTCTACCGCGGTTTCGACGAGAAGCTCGAGCGGACGGTGGCGCTGAAGGTCATCCACTCGGACAAGCGCCTCAGCGCGGCCATGCGCAACCGCTTCCTCCGCGAGGCGCGCGTGCTCTCCAAGCTCGATCACCCGAACATCTGCCGGATCTACGACGTCCTAGAGCGCGACGACGGCGACTACCTCGTCCTCGAGTACGTCGAGGGCGTGACGCTGCGCGACCGCCTGGAGCAACCGCTCGCGCGCAAGGAAGCCCTCGGCATCGCCCTGCAGATCGCGCGCGTCCTCGCCGTGACCCATGGGCGCGGCGTCGTGCATCGCGATCTCAAACCGGACAACGTGATGCTCACGCCGTCGGGACAGGTGAAGGTGCTCGACTTCGGCCTCGCCCGCGGCGTCCTGGAGGGCGAGCGCCGGCAGGCACTGGCCGTCGATCCCCTCGACGGGATCGACTTCGAGAAGACCGCGGTCCTCGGCCGCCCGGCATCGAGCACCCTGCCCGACGCCACGCATACGGTCGCTGGAAGTCTGGTGGGCACACTGCACTACATGTCGCCCGAGCAGGCCAGCGGGCTGCCGCTCACCGAGGCCAGTGACATCTACTCGCTGGGCATCCTCATGCACGAGATGCTCACCGGCGAGCGCACCGCCTACCGACCGATGACGACGGTGAACACGCTGCTGGTGGACGTGCGCAGCGCCGACGTCCAGCCGTTCGACTTCCGCGACCGCGCCCTCAACGCCCTGGTGAGGCGCACGCTCTCGCTCCATCCCGCGGATCGCCCGCGGGCGGAGGATGTGGCGCGCGAGCTGGAGTCGATCCTGGGGCGTCCGGCGCGCGTGCGCCGCCGGGCGATCGCGACGCTGGCCGCGCTGGCGATCGTCCTCACCATCGCCGGCGCGTTCGTGCTCTCGCAGCGCCTCGGCTCGACGCGCCGGCTGTTCGCCAAGAACGCGCGCGGCAAGCTGGCCATCCTCCCCTTCCGCAACGCCACCGGCGACGCGTCGCTGCAGTGGATCGAGCTCGGTTTGCCCAGCCTCGTCGCCGAAGGCCTCGGCCGGGTGAAGGGCGTGACCGTCGTTCCCGGTGAGGACGTGGCCCGGGCCATGCGCAACCTCGGGCTGCGCGCGGACACCGATCCCAGCCCCACGCAGCGCCGCGCGCTCCTGGCCGCCCTCGGCGCGGACGTCGCCATCGTCCCGACGGTCGTCTCCGACGAAGGCAAGTACACGATCCGCTACGCGGCGCTCACGCCGGAGAGCGCGGAGAGTCCGCGCGAGGCCACGTCGACCGTGCTGGTGGAGGCGGCGCGGCAGATGAGCACGCAGCTCGCCGAGCGCATCGATCCCGCGGCCGGCGCTTCCGTGCGCGCGCGCTACTCGCTCGACGCCACGGCGAACACGCTCTATGCGATGGGCATCCAGGAGCTGCGCACGCGCGGGCCGCGCGTGGCCTCGCATTACTTCACCGTCTGCCTCGACCGCGATCCCGACTTCGTTGCGGCGAAGATGCAGCTCGCCGACTGTCTGAAGCAGACGGCCGAGAACGCGCGCGCCGCGCAGCTGCACGCCGAGGCCCTGGCTCGCGCCCGCGCCCGCGGCGACAGGGAGATGGTTGTGCAGGGATTGATCCTCCGCACCAACTGGGCCGTCGACGACGGCGACTACCCGGCCGCCGAGCGCGCGAGCGCCGAGGCGCTGGCGCTCGCCCGGGCGATGGGCGACGAGGAGCTCGTCGCCGGCACGCTGCGCGCGGCCGGCGAGGCCCAGTGGCGGCGCGGCGACCTCGATCGCGCCAAGGCCTCCTTCGAGGAGGCGTTGCGCATCTACACCGCGCGCGGCGACGCCAGCAGTCAGGCCAGGATGCTGAACAACGTCGGCCTCATCGCCGACTCGCACGAACGCCCCGTGGAGGCGCGGCATTACTGGGAGCGCGCCCTCGCCATCGCCGACCGCATCAACGACAAGACCGTCGCCGCCACGGTCATCGGCAACCTGGCCAACACCTACGGCGACACGGGCGACCTCGCCCGGGCCGAGACGCTCACGCGGCGACAGCTCGCCCTCACCCGCGAGCTCGGCGACACCGGAAACGAGATCTTCCCCCTGGTGAACCTCGGCCTGTGGCTCTGGGCCCAGGGCAAAGAGGACGAGGCGGTGCAGTACACCGAAGAAGCGGCGCGGGTGGCGGCCAAGGTGGGCAACCGCCACGTCGAGGCCCTGATCCTCTCCAACCTGGCCACGGCCTACACGAAGCTCGGCAACCTCGGCGCCGCGCGGCGCTACAACGATGCCGCGCTGGCGAAGACCGAGGGCCTGGGCGACCCCGAGGTCGAGCGCGACGTCTACTGCGGCCTCGCCTACACCCTGACCCGCGAGGGCCGGCTGGCCGAGGCCCGCAAGGCCCTCGACCGCGCCGAGCGCTGGAAGCCGGACGGCCGCACGATCATGCTCCGCGGCCGCCTGGCCTACGCCGAAGGCGACTACGCCGGGGCCTTCGCCCTCATCCGCAAGGCCAAGGCCTTCGGCGGCGCGTGGCTCATCCAGAACGAGCAGATGTACCGCGCCCTCGAGGAAAGCGCGCGGACGGGGAAGCCGGCGAGGGCGGTGTTCGAGGGGGCGGTCACTTCACGTACTTCTCCTGCATCGCCTTGAGCTTGGCGTGCAGCTTGTCGAAGCGCTTCGACAGTTCGCCGTTCCCGACGCGCTCCGCGTAGTTCTTTCCCCGGCGGAGGCTGTCGACGAGGTTGGGCATCGCTTCCTTGATCTTCGTGTCGCCATAGCGCTCCGCGCTCTCCAGCGCGGAGGCGAGCTGCCGCTCGAGCTCCTTCTTGGCCTGCGCTCCGCGGTTCTGGTCGACCAGGCTCAGATGGGTGGTGATGAGGCTGATCTTCGACAGCGAGTCGATGAGAACCATGTGCTCGGCTGCGTGGCGCTCCCCGCGGTCGTAGCCGACCTTGTAGGAGCCCGCGGCCACGGCGACGACGAGAAGGAACAGGAAGAGCTTTTTCATGGCCAGAAGCGTACACCCCGTGCGTCCTCCGGCGTAATACCCCTCAGTGCTTCGCGCTCTCCTCCGCATCGCCGCCCAGGCCCTGCTGATGATCGTCCTCGGCGCGCTGCCGGTGCTGCTCGTCGCCGAGCCGCTGACATGGCTGCACAAACGCGGGCTGTTCCTCGCCGGCTACGGCCACGACGACTACGACCGCGCGGTCAACATCCTCATCGGGCCGCTCTTGGTGCTGGCGGTGCTGGGAAGCATCGCCATCGCCGCGCGCTGGCTCGACAAGCGGCCGCTGCGCGACTTCGCGCTCGTGGTCGACCGGGCCTGGTGGAGGAGCCTCGCCCTCGGCTTCGCCACCGGCGCGCTGGTGATGACGCTCGTCTTCGCCGTCGAGTACGCGGCCGGGTGGGTGGAGATCCGCGGCACGAACCTCGCCCCGCTCGCGCTGGCATACTCGGTCGTGAAGGCGCTCTGCGTCGGGACGTACGAGGAGCTGGTCTCGCGCGGCTATCAGCTCCGCAATCTCATCGACGCCTCGAACGTGCCCGCCGCGGTAGCCATCACCTCGGCCGTCTTCGCGCTGCTGCACGCCTTCACCGACCACGCCAGCGTGATGAGCACCACCGGCCTGTTCGTGAACGGCGTGCTCTTCGCCGTGGCCGTGCTGGCGACCGGCCGCCTCTCCGCCGCGATCGGCCTGCACATCGCCTGGAACCTGTTCGAGGGCACGGTGTTCGGCTTCGCCGTCAGCGGCGATTCCGAGGCCGCAAGCCTCATCGCCATCCGTCAGCTCGGTCCGGACGTCGTCACCGGCGGCGCCTACGGGCCGGAGGCGGGGCTGATCGGGATCGCGGCCTCGTTGCTGGGAATCGCTACCCTCGTGGCAGCGACAAGAACCGCTGCGCGTCTCTCACGCGCGGGATGTTGTTGAACATCACGAACGTCTCGCCCGCCGGCGGTACGCGCGCGGCGAGGCTGCGCAGCTCGTCGTCCGTGTACGGCCGGTAGTGGCTGCCGATGCCGTGGAGCCGCCAGTAGGTGAGGTCGCGCGACACGGTGTCGCGGAGGAAGGGATCGACGACGTGCACGAGGTCGAGCTCGCGGCAGATCCCGATCAGCAGCTCGTCGGGCCAGTCGCCGCGCGGCTCCCAGAGGTAGCGCACGTTCTCCAGCCGCTCGATGCGGCCGAAGAAGCGGCGCATGTTCTCGACGTTCTCCTCGGTCGGACGGAAGCTGGCCGGGCACTGGAAGAGAATCGCCATCGCGCGGAGGACGCGCGCGCAGTCGCGCGTGGTCTTCCATGCCCCGAGGACGGTGTCGTTGAGCCGGAACGCCCCGGCTTCCTCGAGATTGACGGCACTGCGCAGGCGGCGATAGGTCCGGCTCGTGCCGCGGTGGGTGATGACCTGCCAGGCCTTCATGGTGAAGACGAAGCCGGGCGGGGCCTGGTCGCGCCAGCGCGCGAGGGTCTCGCGCGCCGGCGGCTCGTAGAACGTCTGCTGCACTTCCAGCGTGTCGAAGGTCTCGAAGTACTCGGCTGCCGCGATGGTGAAGCCGCAGAGACCGACACGCATCACTGGATCGCCGGCACCTCCGAGGCCTTGACCATGGCGTTGAGCGCGGGCAGGTCCTTCTCCCAGACCTCCTTGAGCCTGGCCAGCTCGGCGTCGATCTTCTCCACGAGCTGGGCGTAGACGGCGCGCTGCTGCGCGGTCGGGGCGTAGTCGCCCGTGGCCGCGGAGTCGGCGACGCCGGCCAGCTTGTCGTTGAGGCGGATGGGGAAGTTCAGCGGGTCCTGGGGGCTGCGGTTCTTGGTCTGGTACAGCGCCTCCTCGGCCGCGGTCATCTTCTTGTCCAGCGCCTTGGCCGCCTCGACGATCGGCTTGCCCTTCTCGTCCTTGCCGATGCGCTTCCTGAGGTCGCCGAGCTGCGCGCGCACCTTGCGGATGCGCTCGATCTGCGTGTGGATCT
This sequence comes from Thermoanaerobaculia bacterium, assembly GCA_044866315.1. Classification (GTDB taxonomy): domain Bacteria; phylum Acidobacteriota; class Thermoanaerobaculia; order Gp7-AA8; family Gp7-AA8; genus QHVT01. The sequence goes on from JBIOTX010000087.1 coordinate 10,951, forward strand.
CGGAGAGCTTGCGGTTCGCGGCGAGGACGAAGTCGAGCTGCGCCTGCAGATCCGCCTGCGTCGCCGCGGTGCGCGGGTCCTGCTTCAGCTGCGCGGTGGCGGTGCGGGTCTCCTCGCCGACGGTGAGGCGCACGGTGTACGTGCCCGGCGCGACGCGCGGGCCGTCCGTGCCGCCGCCCCACAGGATCAATCCCTCGAACGTCTTCGCCTCGGGGTAGCGCAGGTTCCAGGCGTAGCGATTGAGGCCGTGCTTCGAGTCCGGGAGCTTGTTGCGCTCCTTCTCTTTCTCCACCTCGGGGTCCTTCTCCTCCGCTTCCGCGGGAGGCGCGGCGGACTCCTTCTCCCCACCCTCGCTCTTCACCCCGACCTTCTTCGCCGGATCCTCGGGCGGCTCTTTCGCCGCCGCGGCCTTCTTCTCGTCGGCCGCCTTCTGGGCCTTGGCCTGCTCCTCCTCCGACTTGAGCTCGCCCTCGAGCTCGCGGATGACCGAGCCGTCGGGCTGAAGGAAGGCCAGCTTCACCTTCGTTCCCGGCTTGACGTCCTTGTCGATCCAGTAGCTGACGATGACGCCCTGCGGCGCATTCTTGCCCTCGCCCGGCCGCGGGCGCTCGGAGGTGAAGCCGGCCATGCGCCAGGTCTGGCGGGGATTGAAGAGGTGCACGCGCGGCGCGGCGGCGGACGGCCACTGCTGCAGCGGCGTGAGGTCGTCGAGCACCCAGAAGGCGCGGCCCTGGGTGGCTGCGATGAGATCGTCGTCGCGCAGGGTGAGGTCGGTGATCGGCACGATGGGCAGGTTGAGCTGCAGCGACTGCCACGACCCGCCGTCGTCGAACGACACGTACATCCCGCGCTCGGTGCCGGCGTAGAGCAGC
>JBIOTX010000088.1:0-69567 GCA_044866315.1 Thermoanaerobaculia bacterium
GGGTCAGCCTTCATTGCGGGGTTCAAACCTCCACAGAAGCAACGATCTCTACGCGTCTTCAAGCAACGCCAGAGATAGCGCAGGCTGACCCGCCCTCACAACCCCCGTTTGGTCAACGGTGGTCGTCAGCCGCCGGTGGGGCCTTCATTCGAAATTCTTCATTCCCGGTCCCGGGCGCCTCATCCTTCATCCTTCGCCTTCACTTCCCCTGCCGGATGAACGCCACGATGTCCTCCGACAACGCATCGAGCGACGGCCGATACAGATACATCATGTGCCCGCCGTGGTAGTCCTTGATGGTCATGCGCGCGGAGTCGATGCCGCTGTGCTCGAGCATGTAGCGGGTGGCGAAATAGGACGTGGTCAGGTCGTCGTAGCCGGCGGCGGAGAAGATGCGCAGGGCCTCGTTGTCTTTCGTGCCCTGGGCCAGGGCGCCGGTGACGTCGACGAAGCCGGCGAAGGCGCCGCGGCGGTTGGCGGGGCGCTTCCACTTGCCGTTGGCGTCGCCGTTCTGGGGGAGGTAGCGCCGGTTCTCCATGTCCACGCCGAGGTCGTTGCGTAGGTAGGTCTGGAAGAGGGAGATGTAGATCGGGCCGGTCTTGGCGCTGAAAGGGTCGCCGTCGGGATACTCGGCGACGTCGTCGAGCTCGTCCTGGACGTAGCGGCCGTCGAGGAGGCCGACGGACTTGCCTTCCTCGCGCAGGAGCTCCTTGATGAAGCGGATGGCGTTGATGCGCAGGTTGCTGCGCAGGATGTACTGCTTGGAGAGGCCGGTGTAGCGGTGCATCTGCTCGGCGACGCGCTCCTGTTCCGCGCGCGGCAGACGGTCGCCCTGGAAGAGGGCGACGAGGTAGTCCGAGCCGGCGAACTTCTCGACCTCGCGCAGGAGGGTGGGCCGGTCCTTCCACTGGTCCGGCAGCTTCTTGTGGTACCAGGCCGTGGCCGCGAGGGCGGGGAGGTGGGTGGCGAAGGTCAGGTCGTTGCCGGCGGTGATGAACGGCAGCGTCCCCATGTTCAGCGCGGGAGAGATGAGGATGACGCCGTTGAGGCCGACGCCCAGGTCGGCCTGCAGGCGGGGGACGAGCATGGCCGAACGGATGCCGCCGTAGCTCTCGCCGAGGATGTACTTGGGGGAGTTCCAGCGGTTGTGCTGGGTGAGGAAGGCGCGGATGAAGTCGGCGACGGAGTCGGCGTCCTCGTCGTAGCCCCAGAAGTCCTCGTCCTTCTTCTCGCCCAGGGCCCGGCTGTACCCGGTGCCGATGGGGTCGACGAAGACCAGGTCCGTGGCCCGGAAGATCGTGGTCGGGTTGTCCCGCAGCTTGTACGGAGGCGCGCCGGGATCCTGGGCGTCGCTGGGGATGTCGATGACCTTCGGGCCGACCATCCCGAAGTGCAGCCAGATGGAGGCCGAGCCCGGGCCGCCGTTGAAGACGAACGCGATCGGCCGATCCTCGGCCCGCGCGCCGTCCCGGGTGTAGGAGATGGTGAAGAAGCTGGCCGTCGGCTTCCCGGCCGCGTCCCTGAGGAAGATCTCCTCGGCGGTGGTGGTGTAGGCGAGGTCCTCGCCGCCGAGCTTCACCCGGTGCTGCCGGACGAACTTCTTCGGCTCCGGCGGCTTCTCGGCCGGCTTCTCCGGCGGCTTCGGGTCCTGGGCGAGGAGCGGGAGAGCGGCTAGGAGGAGCAGGGCCACGCGCTTACGGATCATGCGGTCAGTATAGAGAAGCGCGCTCGCCGCTTCGCGAAGCGACACCGATGGTTTTCGGAGCGGGTTAGTGCTGCACGAGCGCCGTTGCCGCTTCACGGAGCACGCTCGAGGCTTCACGAAGCATGCTCGGGCTCCACGAAGCATGCTCGGGCTCCACGAAGCATGCTCGAGGCTCCACGAAGCATGCTTGCTGCCGCACGAGCGTCGTTGCTGCTTCATGAAGCACGCTGGAGGCTCCACGAAGCACACTTGCGGCTTCGCCAGCACCTCGAGTGCTGAAAATAGCAATGCCGCCGGGCGAGGACGCCCGGCGGCATTGGGGAGAGGCAATTACGGGGTGGTTACGATCACGTCGTCGATGAACTCGTTGTTGCCGAAGGCGCTGATGCCGAGGAACCCGAGCTGGACGGTGCTGCCCTTGTAGGCGGTCAGGTCGATCGTGTGCTGCTTCCAGCCGGTCGAGCCGTCGTAGCGGTTGACGGCCGTTCCGACGTTGGCCCAGCCGGCGCCGGTCGAGACCTGCACCTGCACCCGGTCCGCATACGTCGAGTAGCCGGTGTCGTGGTACATCCAGAACTTGAGCGTGGCCGTGGTGGCTGTGCCCGGGATGGCGAAGCCGGTGGTCTGGTAGATCCGGGTCTGGGAGCCGGACGCGGCGTCGTAGGAGTTGAACTTCGCCATGTAGCTGCCGCCGTGCGGGCTGGACGTGGGAAGCGTGCCCGAGGTGACGAAGGTCCAGTTGCCGGCGGTGCCGGAGACGTCGACCACGGCCCAGCCGGTGCTGCTCTCGAAGCCGTTCGAGAAGAGCGTCGTTCCGCCGCCGCCGCCGGTGGTCACCGTGCCGGTGATGGTGTAGCTGGCCGCGGCGTAGCCGTGCACGCCCACCCACCAGGTGCCGGCGGACGGATTGGTCGCCGAGCAGGTCTCATTGCCGGACGAGCTGAACGGGCGGCAGATCCAGGAGCCGGTCGTCGGCTTGACGTTGAACTGCGTGTAGATGTCGATGTCGGCCGTGGCGCTGCTGGTCGTGAAGGTCACGTTCGTCGCGCCCGCGGGAACGGTGATGTAGTAGTACTTCCAGGCGTTCAGGGCCACGCTCTGGCCGGTGAGCGGCACGCCGCTGGTGAGCTGGATGTCGCCGGTGCCGCAGGAGGCGGAGAAGTTCGCCGTGACGTTCGCCGACGTGATGGTCACGGAGCTGGAGGCGGGCGTGAAGGTGCAGCCCGACTTGCTCGGCGTGACGGTGTACGTGCCGGCGGCGAAGCCCGACATCGAGTAGTTGCCGGAGGCGTCGCTGGTGGTCGAAGACGAGCCCGCGGTGACCGTGGCGCCCGACGTGCCGGCGTTGCCGCTGATGGAGAACGTCGGGGTGGTGCACGAGGCGGTGAAGTTGACGCCGGTGACGTTGGCCGCGGTGATGGTGACGGAGCTCGAGCTCGGCGAGAACGTGCAGTTGGTCTTGCTCGGCGTCACGGTGTACGTGCCCGGAGCCAGGCTCGAGATCGTGTAGTTGTTCGAGCCGTCGCTGGTGGCCGAGGAGGAGCCGGCGGTGACGGTGGCGCCCGACGTCCCGGCGCTGCCGGAGATCGAGTACGTGGCCGCGGTGGAGGTGGTGATCTTCGCCGTCCAGATCTCTTCCTTGCCGTTGTTGCGGCGGTCGGTCCAGGAGGGGAAAAAGGCGTTGCCGTAGCCGGAGAGGCTGTTGTAGTCGCCGTACTGGTTGCCGGAGTCGGCGCCGGTGATGGTCTCATCGGTCATGGCCGTGGTGACCTTGACCGGAGCCTCCCACGACACGCCGCCGTTGGTCGAGAGCTGGTAGTAGACGTTGGTCTTCTTCCGGCCCGCGTCGTCGACGGTGTCGTAGTACATCGCGCCCAGGTTGCCGTTGGTCTCATCCACGGCCAGGAAGGGGTTGAACTGGTCGTTGAGGCCGCTCTGGTTGTTGATCTTCACCCGGGCGCTCCAGGTGGTGCCGCCGTCGGTCGAGCGCGAGAACCAGACCCGCGTCTTGCAGGTCGAGCTGACGTTCGAGCCCGGCTCGCTGGAGGCCGCGGTGCAGCCCGTGTCGCCGGAGAGGTCGGTCCAGAGGGCGTAGACGTTGTTGGTGGTGCCGTTGCGGTAGGCGCCGCCGGAGACGTAGACCAGGATGCGCCGGTTGTTGAACGACGGCACGCCGATGTCGTAGGAGTCGTAGGTGGTGACGATCCGCGTCGGCGTGGAGTAGCTCGCGCCGCCGTTGGTCGACTTGACGACGTAGATCCCGCGCGAGCCGGTGTCGGGCCAGAAGCCGAACACGTCGCCGGAGGAGTTGGTCTTCACGTCGGAGCCGATGGCCGTTCCGGTGGTCTCGGTGAGGCTGACCTTGATCGGTGTGCCCCAGCCCGAGGAGGTCCGGCGGTTCATGTAGGCCGGCGCGCCGTTGTGCCAGATGACGTAGTTCTGGTCCTTGTACGGCGAGGATGCGCTGTGGTCGATCCACTGCATCTGCTTGTCGGTGTTGGTCTGGCTGCCGGAGACGGTGCCGTCGAAGATCCAGGTCGCGCCGCCGTTGGAAGAGCGGTAGGACTGGACTTTCAGGACGTTGCCGTTGATGCCCATGGTGGTGGACCAGGCCGTGCCGTCCGAGCTCCAGTCGACGGTCGGGTCGGAGTGGAAGGAGTCCGTGCCGGTGAGCGGGAGGTTGGTCTGCCCCCAGGTCACGCCGCCGTCGGTGGACCAGTACATCCCCTGCTGGCCGGAGCCGCCGATGTTGTTCGAGCCGGCGATGATCTTGTTCGGGTCCCAGTAGTTGACGCGGATGTCGGACTCGCTGCGGGCGGCGGTCTGCGCGCCCGAGGTGCGGACGTTCGTGCCGGCGCTGGCGGCCTGGGTGATCAGGCGCAGCCCGCCGCGCTCTTCCTCTTCCTCCTCGTCGCGGTCGCCGAACTCGTATCCCGGCGACATGGTCGCGTTCGGCGGTCCCGGCTTGAAGTCCTGGTGGGTCATCATCCACTCCAGGATCTCCTTGAGGACGTGCGGGTACCCGCCGGTGGCATCGTCGAGGTTGTCGTAGTTGACTTCGGGATGCCCTTTGCGCCACCAGACCTTCAGCCAGGGCGGAACGACGGGATCCGTCGCATCGCGATCTTTGAGCTTGCTGAAGTCCTGGTTCGCGCGGATGAGCTTGTCGAGGGCGCTGCCGGGTCTGGCCTTGGCCGCCTTGAGCTGCTCATCGAGACTGGGGAACTTTCCCTTACCCGGGGGTGGTGCGGCGCTCGCGAACGTCGCCACGAGGAGCACGACTACAGAGAGAGTACAGAGTTTCTTCAAGAACATCCCCTTCCTGATCTTCGGTGTGTCTGGACCGAGAAACTGCCGAGCTAGATCAAGATTGGTGCCGTAAGAAAAGGCACCGATTTCGGGGCTTTTTGGCTTTTTTGGTCGCTTTCCTGACCCGGAAGGGGAGAAACGGCGGGTCATGGGTTGAGCATGGGTGGGGGAGTGACCCAGGGGGGAAAGGATGAAGGCAGAAGGCAGAAGGCAGAAGGATGATGAATGAAGAGGTTCGAGTGAAGAATTAAGAGGGAAGAATCCACCCACCCCGATAGAGCCGGGGGTGGGCTTTCTCATTCTTCCCTCTTCCCTCGAAATTCTTCATTCCGGTGCCGGGCGCCCCGCTCTCTCCTTACTTCCCGGCCACCTTCGTCTGGATGCCCGACAGCTCATCGTCGATGATCCGGGCAAACGCTTCCACGCTGCCAGCGCCTACCAGCAGCCGTCCGTTGATGAAGAACGTCGGGGTGCTCTGCACGCCCACGCGCAGACCTTCCTCCAGCCCCGGCTTCCAGGCCTCCTTGAACTTGCCGGAGGCGAGGCAGGTGGCGAACTGCTGGCGGTCGGCGCCGATCTGGGCGGCGAAGCGCTGGATGTCGGGCTCGCCGATCGGGCCGCCCTTGGAGAAGAGCTGGTCGTGCATGTCCCAGAACTTGCCCTGCTCGTCGGCGCAGTACGCCGCCTCGGCGGCGCGCTTGGCGGTGCGGTGGGACGGCAGCGGGTAGTCGCGGAAGACGATGCGCACCTTCTCGCCGTACTTCTGCTCGACCTTCTTGAGCGTGTCCACGGCCCGGCCGCAGAACGGGCACTCGTAGTCGGAGAAGGCGACGATGGTGATCGGCGCGTCGGCGCTGCCGCGCGACGGACCCTCGGCCTTCACGTCGACGCGCGGCGGCTGCAGGTAGACCCGCACGCCGGCGGCGCTGCGCAGCTCTTTGAGGAATTCCGTCCGGCGCGCAATGGTGCGCGTCCGGCGCATCGAGGCCGCGATCTCCGCGAGCGCCTGCTCCTTGCTCATGCCCGGAAAGCGCTCGGCCACTCCCTCGTAGACCGGCTCGATCTCCGACGGATCGGGCTCGGCGATCTTGGCGGTCACCTCCTGGGCGATCAGCTCCTCGACGGTGATCTTCCGCCGCGCCGCCTCGGCCTCGAACAGGCGCGTGGCGATCAGCTCGTCGAGCACGCCGCGGCGGATGTTGTACTGATCGGTGAGGACGCGGGTGAGCTTCGCCCCGACCGCGCGGTCGAGGTCCTCCACCGTGACCGCGACCGATCCGATGGTGGCCGCGGGCTGGGCGGTTTTCCTCGCTTCCCCTGCGACGAGCGGTACGGCAACGAACAGCACGAGCATCATCGAAAGCATGGTTTTCATCCGTGGTCTCCTTTCGCTTCCCAGTGACGGCGACGCCGGCCCGGGCCGGCGCCGCCCTCCGCGTGCGGCGATCAGTCGCAGGAATGGTCGCCGTCGCACTCCAGTTGCGTTTGCAGCTCGCCGACTCCCTCGCAGCAGGAGGGGTAGCAGCAGCCGTTCTTGTAGTCGTCGATGACGTCGTCGCAGTACGAGCGCGAATAGAAGTACGGGTTGATGTTGCACTCGTTGTAATCCGTGACCGTCACGAACTGCACCACGTGGTGATTGCAGTGCCAGAGCGAGCGCCCGTCATACGTGCCGTCCGTGCGACGCCCTGTCTCGACCCAGTTCGGAGTGCAGTAGTCGTCGAGACAGGCATTCCACTCGTCGCCGCAGGTGCTGTAGTCCCACTGGATGCAGCCGTCCATCCCGAACATCGTGCAGACCTCGCACGACTCTCCGCAGTAGGACTGCCAGGGATCGCACTGGTTGCATTCGTAAGCGGAAGCGGCGGGAGCGAAAAGGAGGGCGGTTGCGGCGAACGCGAGGACGAACAGAAAGCTTCTATATCTACACGAGATGGACATGATCTCCTCCCGATCGGGATTTCGGACAGTGAGGGGGGCCGGGTCAGGTCATAAGCCGACTCCTTTCAAGCCGACTCTCTTTTTCCGTCCGCGGGAGCGGACGTCATCATTGCTGACGGAGGTGCGGAGAGATAGGGTCAATATTTTCTGGGGGAGGAAGGATGAAGGATGAATGTGCCCAAGACCGGAATGAAGAGGTTCGAGGGAAGAGGGAAGAATGAAGAAGCACGCCCCCCGAGGGATGGCCGGGCGGGTGGGCTTCTTCCTTCTTAATTCTTCACTCGAACCTCTTCATTCGCTTTTCATCCTTCATCCTTCATCCTTCGAATTTTCCTGTCCTTCGCGCGGTTGAATCCATCGCCACATGCCCCCACGCCCTTCCCTCACCACCCTCCTCCGCCGCGGCTGGCGCTGCCGCTGCCCGCGCTGCGGCGAGGGGCCGCTTTTCCGCCGCTGGATCACCGTGCACGAGCGCTGCTCTGCCTGCCGGCTGCTCTTCCAGCGCAATCACGGTGATACCTGGATGTTCCTCATCCTCACTGACCGCGTGCCGATCCTCTTCGGCATCGTCGCGGTCTACTTCGGCTTTCGCCCCGACACCTGGCTGGCCATCGCCGGGTTCTTCGTGGCCATGGCCGTCCCCATCCTCGGCACGCTCCGCCAGCGCACCGGCCTGGCCCTGGCCCTGGACTACCTCGTGCGGATCTACATGCCCGATCCGTCCGACGAGATCCACGGCGGGCGGGAGTATTACGGCGTGTCGCAGCAGTCGCGGTGATCGGATGCGTGGAGCGGCGGGCTTTAGCCCGCCGAACTGGTACCATATCCCCGTCCAAAATCAACCGAGGTCCCCAGGCGATGAAACGTCTCCTCACTCTTGCTCTGCTCGCGCTCGCGACGCAGCTCCACGCGGGCTATTCCAAAACTCAGGATTTCCGGCCGGCGACCGCCGAGGAGCTGGCCATGAAGAGCGCGCCGTCGGCGCCCGGCGCGTCCGCGGCCATCCTCGACTGGGTGCGCGTCGACGACGACAAGGAGTCGATCTCCGCCGAGTACGTGCGCATCAAGGTCTTCAGCGAGGAGGGGAAAAAGTACGGCGACATCGAGGTCGCGTACTTTCCGAACTGGCCGTATCGCGAGCGCGTCACGGACGTGCAGGGCCGGACGATCCGTCCGGACGGCACGGTGGTTCCGTTCGACGGGAAGATCTACGACAAGGTGGTCTTCAAGGGCGGCGGGCTGACGCTGCGGGCGAAGACGTTCAGCCTGCCAGACGTGCAGCCGGGGAGCATCATCGAGTACCGCTTCAACCGGCGCTGGTCGATCAACATGCTCACCAACACGCACTGGGCGGTGCAGCGCGACATCCCCCTCTTGCACGCGAAGCTGACCCTCAAGCCCTACGACTCGGGCGGCGAGTTCGGGAGCTTCTTCACCTACCAGGGCTTGCCCGCGGGCAAGCTGCCGGTGAAGGTGCGCGACGTCTACGAGCTGGAGCTGGACAACATGCCCGCGCTCTTGCGCGAGGACTACGCGCCGCCGGAGGGGGAGCTGACCGCGCGCGTCAACTTCTATTACACGAGCAGCCGCATCCGCCCCGAGGAGTTCTGGAACATCCAGCCGGGCGAGTGGAACAAGGAGATCGAGAAGTTCGTGAGCACCGCCCCGCCGTCGGCTCCACACGCGGCGCCGGCGGAGCAGCAGCGCGAGGAGCTCCGGAAGATCTACGCCCAAGTGCAGGGGCTGCGCAATCTCTCCTTCGAGGAGGAGAAGAGCGAGCAGGAGCTCAATCGCGAGAAGATCCGCGACGCCAAGAACGCGCCGGACGTGGTCAAGAAGGGCTACGGCTACCGCGACGACCTCACCCGCGCGTTCGTGTCGCTGGCCCGGGCCGCGAAGTTCGAGGCCGACGTGGTCCGCGTCGCTCCGCGCGACGAGCGCTTCTTCTCCAACAAGATCCCCGACGCCGATCAGATGTCGACCGAGATCGCCCTGGTAACCGTGGGCGGCCAGCCGCTCTATCTCGACCCGGGCACGCCCGGCGCGCCGTTCGGCCACGTGTCGTGGGAGAAGACCAGCACGCCCGGCATCCGCATGTCGAAGAAGGCGGGGCCGTCGTGGATCACGGTTCCCGGCGGCACGCCCGGCCAGACCGTGGCCAGGCGCAACGCCGATCTGCGCCTCAATGGCGACACGCTCGAGGGAACGGTGAGCGTGGTCTGGAGCGGGCAGGAGGCGCTCACCCGGCGCCTGCGCGGGCTCAATGACGACGAGGCCGCGCGGAAGAAGGCCCTGGAAGACGAGGTCAAGGGCTGGTTCCCCGACGGCGCGACGGCGACGCTCAAGGAAGTGGTCGGCCACAAGTCGTTCGACGACACGATGAAGGCGACCTTCGACGTCGCCCTGCCGAATGCCGTCTCGCGCGCCGGCAGCCGCGTGGTCGTGCCGATCTCGATCTTCGCCGCGAAGGCGAAGAATCCCTTCGCCCCGACCACGCGCACGCATTCGATCGTCTTCCCCTACGCCCGCGGCGAGGAGGACGAGGTGAAGCTCACCCTTCCCGACGGCCTGGCCCCATCCGCCCTCCCGGCGCCGGTGACGGCGAACGCCGGCTCGGTCACGTACCGCAACGAGACGAAGCTGGACGGCAGGCAGATCGTGTTCACGCGCTCGATGGTCCTGGACACGCTCTTCGTCGATGCCAAGTACTACGGCGCGCTGCGGAAGTTCTTCAGCGCCATGAGCACCGCCGACACCCGGCCGCTCGTGCTGGAGAAGGCCCAGTGATGCGCCGGCTCGCTCTCGCGCTTCTTCTCACCGTGCCCGCATTCGCCGGCCCGAACGTGCCCGACTGGGTGACGGCCGCGGCGCAGTCGCCGATCCCGAAAACCGAGGCCCCGGGGGCGGTGCTGCTCGACGAGACGCAGATGGAAGTCCGCTCCGCGGACGAGATCGTGACCCGCTACCGGCGGGTGGTGAAGATCCTCACCGCCGCCGGCCGCGACTACGGCTACGTCGCCGTCGCCTTCGACAACGCCTCCAAGCTCAAGTCGTTCCGGGCCTGGAGCATCGACGCCAAGGGACAAAAGTACGAAGTCAAGGAGCGCGACGCGGTGGAGATGAGCCCGTTCGACTTCGAGCTCTACTCCGACGCGCGCTCGAAGGTGTTGCGCATCCCCGCGTCCGACATCGGAAGCGTGGTCGCGTACGAGTACGAGAAGCGCGAGCGCCCGTGGGTGCTGCACACGACCTGGCAGTACCAGGAAGACCTGCCGGTGGTGACGGCGCGGCTCACGGTGACCATCCCTCAGGGCTGGACGCATGACGCGCGCTGGTCCGGAACCGAGAAGGGCACGGTGGTGAGGGACGGCAGCGGTCTCCTCTGGGAGCTGCGCGACGTCCCGGAGATCGTCTCCGAGCCGGGGCGGCCGTCCTCGCGGGCCATCGCCGGGCGGGTCGGCATCCACTTCATCCCGCCCTCGCCGTCGGCGGTGCACCGCACCTGGGCCGACGTCGCCAGGTGGTACGCCGGGCTGGCCGCGACGCGCCTCGCCGCGACGCCGGAGGTCCAGGCGAAGGCGAAGGAGCTCACGTCCGGCGCCGCCGATCCCGTGCGCGCGCTGGCGAAGTTCTCCCAGCGCGACGTCCGCTACGTGGCCGTGGAGATCGGCATCGGCGGCTACCAGCCGCACGCCGCGGCGGACGTGTTCCGCAACCGCTACGGCGACTGCAAGGACAAGGCGACGCTGCTCAAGACCATGCTCCGCGAGCTGGGCATCGAGTCGTATTACGTGCTCGTGCACACGACCCGCGGCGTGGTCGATCCGCAGTTCCCGTCCATCCACAGCTTCAACCACGTCATCCTCGCCGTGGCCGCGCCGTCGAAGACCAAGGACGTGCACGCGATCGTGCAGCATCCGAAGCTCGGCGCGCTGGTGCTCTTCGATCCGACCAGCACGCTCACGCCGTTCGGCTATCTGCCGTCGTACCTGCAGGAGAGCCGCGGGCTCCTGGTTACGCCCGACGGCGGCGATCTGATCGAGCTGCCGAAGCACGCGCCGGAGGCGAACCAGCTCCGCCGCTCCGCCAAGCTCGCCCTCGATGCCACCGGACGCCTCGCCGGCGATGTCACCGAGGTGCGGACGGGATGGCTGGCGGCGGAGATGCGCGGCTCGCTGCACCCCTTGACGGCACAAGAACGCGTCCGCTATCTGGAGTCGACCCTCGGCTATCACCTCTCGAACTACACCACCAGCGGCGTGGCCTTCGAGAACCTCGAGGACGTGGAGTCCGAGCTGGTCATCAAGTACTCCATCGTCGCGCCGAGCTACGCCAGTCACGTCGCCGACATGACCCTGGTCCGCCCCCGCGTCCTCGGGCAGAAGCCGGAGTCCATCCTCGACCTCGGCAAGCGCAAATACGGCTACGTCACGACGGGCCCGTCCGTACAGACCGATGACATCCAGATCGCCCTCCCGCCCGGAGTCGGCGTGGACGAGCTCCCCGAGGCGGTCAAGCTGTCCACGCCCATGCTCCGGTACTCCAGCCAGTCCAAGTTCGAGGCCGGCGTTCTCCGGTATCAGCGACAGTACGCCCTGGACACCTGGTTCGTGGACCGGGAGAGGCTGCCGGAGCTGAACAAGGCGTTTGCGCAAATCCTTGCGGATGAACGGGCTAGTGCGGTCTTGAAATAGCCTGACCGGTCGCCTAGTTTGGAGTGCGGCAGCCCTGCTGCCGCTTTCCAAATGACTGTCGCACCCTCAGAATCCGTCCGCCGCGTGGGCATGATCTCCCTCGGCTGCCCGAAGAATCTCGTCGACGCCGAGATCATGCTCGGGCAGCTGAAGGCCGATGCCGAGCACGTGGTGATCACGAGCGACCTCGAAGAGGCCGACGTGGTCATCGTCAACACGTGCGGGTTCATCGACGCGGCCAAGCAGGAGTCGATCGACACGATCCTGGAGGTGGCGGAGAAGAAGGGCCGGGGCGTGGGGCGGCTGATCGTCACCGGCTGCATGGTCCAGAAGTACCGGACCGAGCTGCAGCAGTCGATCCCGGAGATCGATGCCTTCGTGGGACTCGATCACCTCGAGCAGATCACCGAGGCGGTGACGGGGGTGGCGGCCGACGACCTGGCGCCGGAGCGGCGGAAGATGTCCGTGCGGCTGTACGAGGATCTCCCGCGCGTGCTCACCCAGGGCACCGCGCACGCGTACCTCAAGGTCTCCGAGGGCTGCTCGAACCCGTGCACCTTCTGCGCGATCCCGCAGATGCGCGGCAAGTTCCGCTCGCGCGGCATCGAGTCGCTCCTGCGCGAGGCCCACGCGCTGCAGGAGGCGGGGGTTCGGGAGCTGAACCTCGTCGCCCAAGACACCACTCGCTACGGCGAAGACATCGGCATCGCCAACGGCCTGACCAAGCTCGTCGAGAACCTGCTGCGCGAGACCGACTTCCGCTGGATCCGCTTCCTCTATGCCTATCCCGGCTCGCTCGACTGGAGCCTCTTCGAGCTCATGGGCCGCGAGCCGCGCTTCGCGTCCTACTGCGACATCCCCCTCCAGCACGTCTCCGCCAACGTCCTCGGCCGCATGCGCCGTCCCGGCTCGCCGAAGGAGTACCGGGAGATGATCACCCGCATGCGCGAGCTCGTGCCGGACATGACCCTGCGCACGACCTTCATCACCGGCCACCCGGGCGAGACCCCGAAGGACTTCGGCGAGCTGTACGAGTTCGTCGAATGGGCGCAGTTCGACAACATGGGCGCGTTCGTCTACTCGCAGGAAGACTCCACCCTGGCCGCGCGCATGACCGACGTCCCCACGCGCAAGACCGCCGAGCGCCGCCGGGCCAAACTGATGGAGCTGCAGCAGAAGATCGCCCTCTCCCGCAACGAACTGAAGGTGGGCCGGACGTTCGACGCCCTGATCACCGGCGTCTGCGAGGAGACCGAGCATCTGCTGGAAGGACGCCTCATCGGCCAGGCCCCGGAGATCGACGGGCGGCTGCTGGTCAACGACGGCATCGACCTGTTGCCGAAGGAGCTGCCGGCCTTCGCGCGCGTGGAGATCACGGACGCGCATCCGTATGACGTGGTGGGAGCGGTCGTGGCCTAGACTGGGTGAATGCGATTCGCATTCGCCGCCGCGTTCCTTTTCCTCTTCGCCACCGGCGCCTTCGGGCAGCCACTTCCCTCCGTCAACCTCCCGCCCGAGCTGGCGCGCGTCCTCCGCGACTACGAGAGCGCCTGGCATCCGCGCGACCCGGCCAAGCTGGCCGAGCTCTTCATCGAAGACGGCTTCGTCCTCGCTTCGGGCAAGCCGCCGGTGCGGGGACGCGCCGCCATCCGCGAGGCGTACGCCGGCGCCGGAGGCCCGCTCGCGCTGCGCGCGCTCGCGTACGAGACCAGCGGCAACACCGGCTACATCATCGGCGCGTACGCCTCGGCGAAGGACGCGCCCGACATCGGCAAGTTCATCCTCGCCCTGCGGCGGGTGAAGGGACGGTGGTTGATCGCCGCGGACATCGACAACGGGAGCTCGCGGCCGAGGCCCGCGCAATGATGGCGACCCTCGGCATCATCGGCGGCATCGCCCCGGAGTCGACGATCGAGTACTACCGGCTCGTCGTGGCCCGGCATCGGGAGCGGACCGGGCACTACCCGCGCGTGATCATCAACAGCATCGACCTCGACGCCATGATCGCGCTGGTCGGGGCCGGGCAGTTCGCGGAGCTGACGGACTTTTTCCTCGCCGAGATCGAGAAGCTGGCCCGGGCGGGCGCGGAACTGGCCCTCTTCGCCTCGAACACGCCGCACATCGTCTTCGCCGAGGTGGCGGCGCGCTCGCCGTTGCCCCTCGTCAGCATCGTCGACGCCGCGCGAGACGAGGCGAAAGCGCTCGGCCTCAGGCGCGTCGGTCTCTTCGGCACGCGCTTCACCATGCAGGCGTCGTTCTACCGCGACAGCTTTGCCCAAGCGGACATCGAGATCGTCGCGCCCGAGGAGGAAGAGCAGCGTTGGATCCACGAGAAGTACATGGGCGAGCTGGTGAACGCCGTGTTCCGCCCGAAGACGCGCGCACGGCTGCTCGAGATCGCCGCCCGGATGAAGCGTCGCCACGCCATCGAAGGCCTGATCCTCGGCGGAACGGAGCTGCCGCTGATCCTACGCGACGCCGGGGCGCTGGGCATCCTGCTGGTCGATACGACGCGCGTTCACGTGGAGCGGGCGGTGGAGAGGATGGTGGGCGACCGCGTGTCATCCCGAGCGTAGCGAGGGACCTGGGTGGGTGGGGCGCGCGTCTCGTGCCTCCCACCCGCCCAGGTCCCTCGCTCCCGCTCGGGATGACACTTTGGAGGTGGTGAGCTAAGGCGTCCGGGACCGGAATGAAGAGGTTCGAGGGAAGAGGGAAAAATGGAGAAGTACGCCCCGCCGCCGCGATCACGGGGCGGGCGGGTTTCTTCCCTCTTCATTCTTCACTCGAACCTCTTCATTCTTCTGCCTTCTGCCTTCTGCCTTCTGCCTTCCCTCCCTACGGCTTCAGCGCCTCCACCTTCCTCTCCAACTGCTCGCACGGCGTCCCGCTCCCCTGGACCGCGCGCTCCCAGGAGCCGTACATCGGGTTGGGGATCATGAACCAGCGCGTGCCCCACCAGCTGGCGGTGCGGTCGATGATGGCGTCGCGCTCGGCGACGGACTTGTCGCGGGCGTTGGCGAAGTCGTTGAGGTCGTCGCCGAGGACGAGGAGGACGCGGTACTTGGAGGCCACGAAGGCGCGGCGGATGCTCTTGTCGCTCGTCTTCCACTCCTCGCGCTCGCCGCGGAGGAGGAGGGTGTCGTTGCTCGGGTCGAGGGGATAGCCGAGCTTCTCGAGGTTGCGGCGGGTACCCGGCTCTTCGTCGGCGTCGCGGTTGGTGATGAAGAACGGGGTCACGCCTTTGCTCTTCGCGTAGGCGAGGAAGTCGGCCGCGCCGGGGACGGCTCCCGCGGCGGACTCGCTGACCCACTGGGTCCAGATGTCGCCGTCATAGGTCTTGCCGGCGCGGATCACGCGGCTCTCGAAGGCGTTGTTGGCGATGGCCGTTTCGTCGGCGTCGAGGATGACGGCCGGCGGCTGCGCGGGATCGTTCGCGGTCTCCTCGGCCGCGCCGACCCAGTTCGGATCGGCGAGCGCGGCGTCGAGCATGCGTTTGGCCGTGGCGTAGGTCTGCAGGGCCGCGGCGCGGTACTCGGCGGCGGTCTGGACCCACAGCGCGGCGTTCACGATGGCGTGGCCGGGATTGCAGGGTGGGGTGGTGGTAGGTGGTGCCGAAGCGACAACAGGCGGGAGCGTGGTGGTGTGGGCGCAGGCGGCGGCGAAGAGGAGCAGTGCGATCGCGAGTTTTCTCATCAGTAAAAAGGCCGCGCGTTGCCGCGCGGCCTTCTCCTTTATCACGTGAGGCGGGGGAACTAGAAGCGGAGCTTGACGGCGAGCTGGAGCTGGCGCGGCTCGCTGGTGGCGTCGTACTGGTTTTCCTTGGCGAAGTTGGCGTTGCGGGTGAAGAAGAACCGCTGCTGTCCGGAGACCTGGCTGCGCGTGAAGAGGGTGCGGTTCGGGCCCGGGACGTTGTAGTTCTTGACGTTCAGGGCGTTGAAGACCTCGGCGAGGACTTCCACGGAGAAGTCGCGCCACACCCGGAACTCCTTGGCCACGCGGAGGTCGAGGTTGTAGTAGTTCGGCTGGCGCTCTTCATTCCGTCCCTGGAGCCGCGCGCCGCGGCCGTTGAGGTACGCGGCGATCTCGTCGAGCGTGCCCGCGCCGCCGGCGTTCGGGAACTGCGCCGCCAGGTCGATTACCTCGCCGTTGGAGTCGAGGAAGATCGGGGTGAAGTTGGTGGTGGACAGGCCGTTGGTCAGGCCGCTGATGGACGGGGTCCAGGGCGCGCCGGTGCGGTAGTTGAAGATGCCCGAGAGCATGATCCCGAACGGGGCCTCGTAGGTGCCGGAGGCGACGAACTTGTGGCGCACGTCGTAGTCGGCGTAGCCCTCGTTCAGCTCGGGGTCGAACGGATCGATCGAGAACTGGGCGGAGGTGGAGCGCTCGTTGGAGTCCTGGTCGATGGCCCGGGCCCAGGTGTAGTGGGCGAGCCAGGTGAACTTGCTGTCGCCCACGGGGAGCTTCTTGGTCACGAGGCTGATCGAGCGGTAGTTGGCCTCGGCGTCGCTGACGTGCATGAGCACGTTGTTGAAGTCGGGGTAGCGGCGGTTCGGATCGTTGGTGCGGTACTCGATCAGGTCGCCGAAGGTGCGGCCGGTCGGGGTGGCGTTGATGTTGACCAGGCGCTGCTGCTTGTCGAATCGCGAGTACGTCCCCTCGATGCCCACGCTGTACGACGTGCCGAGCTGCTGCTCGAACCCGAGCACGGCCCGGTTGTTCTCCTGGGCCTCCAGGTCCGGCGAGACCAGGGTGATGTCCGAGGCCAGGCGGGCCCGGGCCTCGAACTCCGCGCGGCTGAAGATGTTCGGGTAGGTCGGGCAGGGGTTGGTGGCGCTGCAGGTGACGCTGATGCGGGTGAAGAGGCCGCCGATCTGGGCCAGCGGGTTGGCCAGCAGGATCGAGGGCAGGAAGTTGTAATAGCGGCCCACGCCGCCGCGGACGACCTGGCGGCCGTTGCCGCGGATGTCCCAGGCGAAGCCGAGGCGCGGGGCGATGTTGTCGGTGTCCTCGTTGAAGTCGTCGACGAACTCCGGGTGGGTCGGGGCGACGTTGGTCACCGGCGTGGGCATCGACTGGGTGTCGTAGCGCACGCCGAGGTCGAGGGTCAGCTTGTTCAGCGTCCAGGTGTCGTGGACGAAGATGCCCCAGGTCTGGTAGTCGAACTGGTTCGCGCCCTGCTCATTGCCGACCGGGCCCATGCCCTGGGCGAAGAGGTTCGGCGTGCCGGCGAGGAAGGCGGCCACGTTGGAGAAGCGGTAGCGGCCGGCGAACTCGCGCGGGAAGAGGTTGTCCATCTCCGAGTTCACGTACTCGGCGCCGACCTTGATGTTGTGCTGGCCGAAGAGGAAGGAGACGTTGTCCTTCAGCTGCAGCTTGTCCTCGACCAGGTCGCTGGGGAGGAAGTCGGACTGGCCGAAGGTGTAGGCGATGTCCTGGATCTGCGTGGAGGGCACGCGGGTGTTGGTCGGCGTGCGCGGGCGCTCCTCGGAGCTGAACTGCACGATGGCCTGGTTGAAGATGGACTGGGAGAACACCGACTCCGCGCTCAGCACGGCGGTGTTGAAGTTGTTCTCGAAGATGCCGTTGTTCGAGAACGGGGTCGTGCCCTCGCTGCCGAGGTTCTCGTAGTTCGAGAAGTTGTCCCGGAAGGAGAGGTGATGGGCCGAGCCGACGTTGGCGTCGAGCTTGGCCAGGTAGACGCGCTGGTCGTCGGTGGTCTGGAACTGGAACTCGTCGTCGACGGAGGTGCCGAGGAGCGTCTCCACGCGGGAGATGAAGGCGGCCTTGTTCTCCGGCGAGAGGGCGATGAAGTCCGGGTCGGTCCGGAAGTCGAAGGCCACCACGCCGCGGGAGAAGTCCTGCCAGTCGGTGTTGACGAAGAAGAACAGGCGGTCCCTCAGGATCGGACCGCCGAGGGAGGCGCCGTACTGATCGACGTCCTTGGCCAGGAAGGTGTCGGTGATGTTCAGACCGTCGTTCGTGGTCGGGCGGTCGGCGGCCCAGGACGCGTGGCGGGTGTAGTAGAAGACCTCGCCGTTGAAGTCGTTCGTGCCGCTCTTGGTGATGGCGTTGAGGGTGCCGCCGGAGCCCTTCGCGTACTCGGCCGAGAAGACCGAGCGGATGACCTGGAACTCCTTGATGGCGGCCTGGGAGAAGGTGAACGGGGCGCGGGTGCCGCCGCGCTGCTCGCCGAAGAAGTCCGAGTTCGTGTCGGCGCCGTCGATGTTGTAGTCGGTGGTGATGCCGCGGCCGCCGTTGAAGGCCACGCGCTCGCCGAAGGTCGTGACCGCGCCGGGGGTGAGCAGGGCCAGGTCGCGGAAGTCGCGGCCGAGGATGGGCAGGTTCTCGATCTGCTCCTCGGTGACCGAGGTGGCCAGACCGGACTGCTTGACGTCGACCACCGGGGCGTCCGCGGAAACGGTGATCGTCTCCGCGAGCTGCGGGTTGATGGAGAGGTCGACGGTGGTGGTGTTGCCCAGGAGGACGGTGACGTTCGGCCGCTCGGCCGTGCCCAGGCCGGCCAGCTCCGCCGAGACGCGGTACGTGCCCGGAGGCAGCAGCTGCGCGTTGTACTGGCCCTCGTTCTCGGTGACGGCGGTGCGGGTCAGGCCGGTCTGGGTGTTGGTGACGGTGACGGTGACGCCGGGAAGGGCGCCGCCGCTGCTGTCCGTGATGTGGCCGGCGATCGCTCCCGTGGTCACGTTGCCCGACTGGGCGAACGCGAACGTGGCGACCAGCACGCACAGCAGCGCGATGACGAGACTGCGTTTCTGCATGCGAATCCTCCTGTGGGTTGCTGTAGCTGGGTGATTATTCACGAAAACGGGTGAACGGGTGTCAGGTTGTCGGGTCGTCAGGTGTCGGGTCGGGCCTGACAGCCCGGGAGCCCGACCACCGGACAACTCAGAAGCTTTTCAGGAACGACTCGTTGGTCGGGTACTTCTGGAGCTTCTCGAGCAACATCTTCATCGCCGTCATCGGGTCCGTGCCCGCCAGGGCCCGGCGCAGGATGTGGATCTTCGGCAGGACCGTCGGCGGGAGGAGCTTCTCCTCCTTGCGCGTGCCGGTCTGGGCGATGTTCATGGCCGGGAAGATGCGCCGCTCGAACAGACCCCGGTCGAGCACGATCTCGGTGTTGCCGGTGCCCTTGAACTCCTGGAAGATCACCTCGTCCATGCGCGAGCCGGTATCGACGAGTGCCGTGGCGATGATGGTCAGCGAGCCCCAGTCCTCGGCGTTGCGCGCCGCGCCGAAGAAGCGCCGCGGCTTCTCCATCGTGCGCGCGTCGATGCCGCCGGAGAGGATCTTCCCCGAGCCGCGCTGCTCGTTGTTGTACGCGCGCGACATGCGGGTGATGGAGTCGCAGAGGATGACCACGTCCTTCTTGATCTCCACGAGGCGCCGGGCGCGCTCGAGGATGAGCTCGGCCAGGTGAATGTGGCTCTCCGCGGTCTCGTCCGAGCTGGAGGCCACCACCTCGCCCTTCTCCACCGAGCGCCGGAAGTCGGTGACTTCCTCGGGGCGCTCGTCGACGAGGAGCACGAAGAGCATGACGTCGGGGTGATTCTGGTTGACGCCGTGGGCGATGTCCTTGAGCAGCGTCGTCTTGCCGGCCTTCGGCGGGGCGACGATGAGGCAGCGCTGGCCTTTGCCGAGGGGGGAGAGAAGATCGAGCACGCGCGTGGTCAGGCGCTCCGACTCCGTCTCCAGCTTGAACATCTCGTTCGGATCGATCGAGATCAGCTCGGAGAAGGGGCGGCGCGAGTCGCGGTACTCCTCGAGGGCCATGCCCTCGATGGTCTCCAGGCCGATGAACTCCAGGCCGTTGCCGGTGCGGCGGGCCGAGCCGCCGATCATCAGTCCTGCCTGGAGGTGCAGCCGCTCCACGATCGAGCGGGGCACGATCGGGTCGCCGGGCTGGGGGTAATAGTTGTTCTCGGGCTGGACCAGGATGCCGGTGCCGTTCGGCTTGACGAAGAGGACGCCGCCCACGGGGACGAGCTCGCCGGGAACGACGTCGGCCGGAGAGATCGGCATGGACGTGTCCGGCGCCATCGGGCGGTCGCCGGGGCCGCGGCTGCGGCCGCGCCGGGAACGGCGCCGGCGGCGTCCACCGCCGCCCCCGCCGTAGCCCTGGCCCGGGGGAATGGCTTCATTGCCTGGAGAGGGGCCGTTGCCGTTACCGTTCCCGCCGGCATCGGCGCCCCCGCGGCGTCTGCGGCGACGCCGTTTACGCGGAGTGCGATCGTCTGTTGTCATTTGAACTCAATCAATCACCGATGAGTTTGGTCACCTGCGATTCCCTGGATTCGACGACCGCGGAGCGGAGGAGCAAGTCTCAACGCCCGGCTGGATGGCCCTTTCGCAAGATCGTCGCGCGAGGTGCGGGGCGTAGTATGCGGAAGTGAGGGGGCAAATGCAAGCGGGGGCACGGGGTGCGACCGGAGTGTCATCCCGAGCGGGAGCGAGGGACCTGGGCGGGAGGGGCGCGATGCACGTGCCTCGTGCCACCCTCCCACCCAGGTCCCTCACTCACGCTCGGGATGACAGTCGGTAGTAACACGCACTTCCCCTATCGCCCGCTACACACTTGTGCCAAAATTGCCCCCCTCAACCCCTAATTCACGAGTCCACGTACATGTCTGAAAACATTCTCGTTGTGGAGTACGAGCCCCGCTACACGGACCGCGTGCGGCAGGCGCTCTCGGGGCAGCCGTTCACACCGACGTTCGCCAAGGATGGGGAAGAGGCCATGCGCGCCCTCGACTCTCCGCCGCCGCGGCTGATCGTCCTGTCGTCGGTGGTCCCGAAAATCAGCACCACGGAGCTGATCCGCGCGATCCGCGGGCGCAAGCCGCTGCAGGACACGCCGATCCTGCTCACCGTCTCCGGTTACAACGGAAAGAGTCCGAAGGCCGACGCCCAGCGCGTCGGGGCCTCGGACATCCTTCCCAAGCCGTACTCGGAGACGGAGTTCCTCGGCAAGGTCCAGCAGATGCTCGGCCTCCCCACCGCCGGGCCGATGCTCGACGCCGACTTCACCGTCCGGCCGTCCGCGCCGACCATGCCCGGCGGGCTCACTTCCAACGAGATCTTCGGCGATGTCTTGGCCGAGGCGGAGAAACCGGTGAAAAAAACCTCCACGGGCGCGACCTCCGCCGCTGACGTCGACAAACTGCTCGCCGACACCCTCGGCGGGATCATGCCCCAGCGCCGGGAGAAGACGGCTCCGCCACCGACGGTGGTGAACACGCCCACTCCCACTCCTGCGCCGCCGCCGCAGGCAGCGCCGCCGCCGCAGGCAGCGCCGCCGCCGCAGCCACAGCAGGCGAAGCCGCGCACCGCGACGGGCGACATGAGCAAGCTGGTCGAGGACACGCTCTCCGGTCTGGAGAAGAGCGCGCGCAAGAACACCTCCACCGGCAGCGTCCCGCGTCCGGCCACGCCGCCCGCGGCCAGCGAGCCGGCCTCGGCGTCCGGCCGCTTCAACACCGAGAAGATGGCCGCCTTCACGCCCGACCGCGTGCCGATCTCGCAGCCCGTGTTCCCGCAGGCGGCCGAGCCGGCGAGGGTGGACGAGGAGGAGCCGGCCGACGGCGTCCGCTTCGGCCAGTACGTGCTCGTCGAGAAGATCGCCACCGGCGGGATGGCCGAGGTCTGGAAGGCCCGCATGCGCGGCGTGGAGGGATTCCAGAAGATCGTCGCCATCAAGAAGATCCTTCCCCACCTGTCCGACAACCAGGACTTCATCGACATGTTCGTCGATGAGGCCAAGCTGGCCGCGCAGCTCAACCACAACAACATCATCCACATCTACGACCTGGGCAAGATCCAGAACTCCTACTACATCGCGATGGAGTACATCGATGGCTTCGACCTGAAGACCATCCTCCGCCGCGGTGAGGAGCGCGGGCATCCGATGCAGGTCGAGCTGGCGCTCTTCATCGCCTCGAAGATCGCCGCCGCGCTCGACTACGCGCACCGCAAGCGCGACCTGGAAGACAAAGAGATCGCCTTGGTGCATCGCGACGTCTCCCCGCAGAACGTGCTCATCTCCCAGGAAGGGGACATCAAGCTCTGCGACTTCGGCATCGCCAAGGCAGCGTCGAAGGCCTCGCACACCCAGGCCGGCGCGCTCAAGGGCAAGCTCCAGTACATGTCGCCCGAGCAGGCCTGGGGCCGCTCGATCGACAAGCGCTCGGACATCTTCGCCCTGGCCACGGTGCTCTTCGAGATGCTCACCGGGCGGAAGCTCTTCACCGGCGACAACGAGCTGTCGATCCTCGAGCAGGTGCGCGAGGCCCGGGTGACGCCGCCCTCGCAGTCCAACGACGAAGTCACGCCAGAGATCGACCGGATCGTCCTCAAGGCCCTGCAGAAAGATCCCAAGGACCGCTACCAGACCGCGGGCGAGATGGCCCGCGACATCGACGCCATCCTCTACAGCTTCAAGCCGACGCCGACCAGCGCGGACCTCGCCATCTACATGCATCGCATGTCCAGCGCCGAGGCGCTGGTGCCGGTGGCGGAGCCCGAGCCGGAGCCGGTGGCGCCGACTCCGATCCCGACGCCGACTCCCACGCGCACGCCAACGTCCCCCTCGCCTTCGCTCGGGGTTTCGGCTCCGATGGCGGTCGTGCCGGCGGCAGCCGCGGCTTCGGTGCCCGCGCCGGTGGCTGCGGTGCCTGTGGCGTCGCACGTCGAGCCGTGGGAGCAGCCGGTGCGCAAGAAGTCGTCCGCCGGCCCGCTCATCGCCGTCGCCGCGATCGTGCTCCTCGGCATCGTCGGCGTGGCCTGGTGGCTGACGCGCGGCAAGGACAAGTCCGCGACGCCGCAGACCACCACCACCGCCACGGCCGCCGCCGCGATCCCGGCCGGAACCACCACCGCGCCGGCCGCCACGGGAACGCTCGTTCCCACGGCGACCACCACCGCTACGGCGACGACGACCGCCATCGATCCCGCGCTCGTTGCCGAGGAAGTGCAGCGCCGCATGGCCGCCGAGCGCGCGCGTCTCGAGGCCCAGACCAAGGCCCAGCAGGCACAGACCGCGACCGTCGAGCCGACGCGGCCGGTCGCGCCGCCGCCGGTGCAGGTCGCCCAGCCGGTGCAGACCCAGACCACCGCCCCGCCGCCGCCGCCCGTGCAGACGCAGACCGTCGCGCCGACGCCGGCCGTCGAAGAGCCGGCGCCGCAGCCGGCCGCACCCGCTCCGGCCCCGGCGCCGCAGCGCGCGCGGGAGGGCGATCTCGTCCCCGCCGGAACGGAAGGCCTGAGCCCGGCGCGCATCGTCCGCCGCGGCTCGGTGCCCTATCCGACGATCGCGAAGATGCAGCGCGTCGAGGGAACGGTGCTCACCAGCGTGCTCGTCTCCGAGACCGGCGCGGTGCTGGACGTGCGCGTGCTGCGCGGCATCAACCGCCCGGTCGGCCTGAACGAGGCCGCCGTCCAGACCATGCGCCGCTCCACGTTCGCCGCCGGAACGAAGGACGGAGTGCGCGTGAAGTCGTGGATCACCGTCCCGGTGGACTTCAAGCTATGAACTATAATCGCGGCGCTTCAGCCGAAACGATTTGGAGGGTGTGAGATGCCTGTCCTGACCGATCAGCAGCGCAAGTTCTACGAGACCACGCTTCAGGTGACGAAGCAGGAGATCAACGACCTGAAGGACCAGATCGAGGAAGAGCTGGCCAAGGTCAAGGACCGCATCGCCGAGCTGCAGAACGCCATCAACGCCTCGAAGCAGATGTACGCCGCCGCCTGCAACCGCCTCGGCGTCGCCAACGACATGGACGATGAAGAGGGCGGTGAAGCGTAGCCGTCCCCGCGCCGGTTCGCTCGACCGCGGCCTCACGGCCGCGGTTTTTGTTTGCGTCGTCGCTCTCGCCTGCCGAGAACGTCCTCTCTCCTCCGTCCGCGATGACCTCGGCCGCGACGTCCCCGTTCCCCGCAGCGTCGCCCGCATCGTCACGCTCGCCCCGAACGTCACGGAGCTCGTCTTCGCCATCGGGGCGGGGGCGCGGGTGGTGGGCACGGACGACTACTCGAACTATCCCGCCGCGGCGAAGAAGGCGGCCAAGGTCGGCGGGATGCAGCCGAACGTGGAGAAGATCGCGGCGCTGAAGCCCGATCTCGTGATCGCCTCGACGGAGGGGAATCACCCGAACCTCGAGCCGGCGCTGAAGGCGATCAAGGTGCCGCTGTTCGTGGTCCGCACCGACCGGCTGCCGGAGATCACGGCCTCGATGAACACCCTCGGGCGGATCCTGGACGTCAACTCCAACCGCGCCATCGCCACGCTCGACCAGGCCATGAAGCGGCAGCAGCGCACGCGCGCGCGTCCGCCGCGCGTGCTCTTCGCGGTCTGGACCGATCCGCTCTACGTCGCCGGGCGCAACACCTTCACCGACGACCTGTACACGCTCACCGGCGCGCAGAACGCGGTGCGGGTGGGCGGGTGGCCGCAGTACTCGCTGGAGTCGCTCGTCGCCGAGCCGCCGGATCTGCTGCTCTACCCGCGCGGGGCGGTGACGCCGCAGCAGGTCGCGGCCCTCCTGCAACGCGCGCCGGGGTTGCGAACCCGTGTCGTTCCGGTGAATGAGGACATTTTTCAACGCCCCGGGCCGCGCGTGGCCGACGCCGCGAAGGCCCTGAATGCGATACTCGACGCATTCGAAAAGGAGCGGAAATGAGCAGCTTCCACATCGCTCAGATCAACATCGCCCGCGCGGTCGCGGACCTGGACAGCCCGCAGCTCGCGAACTTCGTGGCCCGTCTCGACGAGATCAACGCCCTGGCCGAGGGCAGTCCCGGCTTCGTCTGGCGCCTCAAGGCCGACGATGGCATGCCCAGCAGCTACCTCCGTCCGTACGAGGACGAACGCCTCCTGATCAACATGTCCGTCTGGGAGAGCGTCGAGGCCTTGAAGCACTACGTCTACAAGACCGCCCACGCCGAACTGCTCAAGCAGCGGCGGGAGTGGTTCGAGCATTTCAGCGGCGCGTACCTGGCCATGTGGTGGGTGCCGGCCGGTCACATCCCGGGCATCGACGAGGCCAAGAAGCGGCTGGCCCATCTCGAGGAGCACGGGCCGTCGCAGTTCGCGTTCACGTTCAAGACCATTCAGCCGCCCGACGAGCCGTGGCTCAGGGCCTTCGACTGGTCTATCTTCACCCCGTGTCCCGCGACCTGATCCGCGCGATCGCCCTGCTATTCGTTCTGTTGGCGATCGCGATTGCGCTCGCCGTCTCCTTCGGCGCGACCTCGACGTCGTGGCGGGACGACACCGCCCGGGTGATCCTCCTCGGCATCCGCCTGCCGCGGGTCCTCCTCGCCGCGGCGATCGGCGCGACGCTGGCCGTGGCCGGCCTCACGTTCCAGACTCTCCTCCGCAACCCGCTCGCCGATCCCTTCATCCTCGGCGTCTCCGGCGGAGCGGCGTGCGGTGCGGCCGTGGCCACGGCGCTGCGCCTCAATCGCGTGCCCGGACTCGTGCCGCTGGTCGCCTTCGCCGGCGCGATCGGTGCGACCGCCGCGGTGTTCGTCCTCGCCCGCAGGCGCGATCACACCGATCCCGCGCGCCTCCTGCTCTCCGGCCTCGTGCTCAACGCCTTCTTCTCCGCGGTCATCCTGATCTCCTTCGCCCTGTCCGCGCAGAGCGACCTCACCGCCGCGCTGCGCTGGATGATGGGCACCCTCTTCGGTGCGACCTGGACGAACGTCGCTCTCGTCGCTGCGCTCCTCATGGTCGCCTTGATCGTGCTCGCCTTCACCGCCAACGACCTCCGCCTCCTCGCTTTCGGCGAAGAGGACGCGAAGTCGCGCGGCGTGGAGGTGGAGCGGGTGAAGTTGATCGGCTTCGGCGTCGCCTCGGTGATCACCGGCGCCGCCGTGGCCGTGAGCGGCATCATCGGCTTCGTCGGCCTGCTCGTGCCGCACCTCATCCGCCTGATCTGGGCCCGCGACTTTCGCTTCCTCCTCCCGCTCACCGCCCTCGGCGGCGCCGCGCTGGTCGTGCTCGCGGACCTGATCTCGCGCACGGTCGTGACCACGACCGAGCTGCCCATCGGCGCGTTCACCGCGGTCCTCGGCGTGCCGTTCTTTTTGTCGCTGTTGCGGAGGGCGCGATGATGCTCTCCCTCCGCGCCGTCTCCTACGCCTACGCCGACGCCCCCGCGGTCGCCGAGGTGTCGCTGCAGATCGCCGAGGGACAGCTCGTCGCGCTCACTGGCCCGAACGGCTCAGGCAAGTCGACGCTGCTGAAGCTCATCGCCCGCATCTTCGCCCCGCAGCGCGGCGAGGTTCGCTTCGAAGGCAAGCCGCTCGCGGAGTGGCCGGCCAAGGAGTACGCGAAGCGGGTCGGCTATCTGCCGCAGGATCCCGATCCCGCGTTCCCCATGCGCGCCATCGACGTCGTCGTCTCCGGCCGCGCGCCCTACCTCGGACGCTTCGCCTGGGAGGGCGAGCGCGATTGGGAGGAGGCGTCGAAGGCGCTCGCGCTCTGCGACGCCGCGCACCTCGCCGACCGCTATCTCGACGAGATGAGCGGCGGCGAGCGGAAGCGCGTCTTCCTCGCCCGCGTCCTGGCCGGCACGCCGCGCCTCATCCTCCTCGACGAGCCGCTGGCCGCGCTCGACCTCTCCCACGTGCAGCAGTTCTCGTCGCTGCTCCGCGATGTCGTCGACCGCACCGGCTGTACGGTCCTCTTCGCCGCGCACGACCTGAACTGGGCCGCCGCGCGCAGCGATCGCATGCTGGTGATGCAGAACGGCGCGCTCGCGCTGGACGCCCCTCCGGCCGACGTGATGCGGCCGGAGGTCATGCGCTCCTTCTTCGGCTTCGAGGCCGAGACGGTGACCAGCGGCGGCAGGACCTGGATCGTCCCGCGGATTACCAGCGCTTCTTGAGGATCACCAGCGCGAGCAGCGTGCCGTTGCCCTGACGGATGGCGCCGACTTCCACCTCGTCGCCGACCTTGATGCCTTTGTCGATCTTGGTCCGGTCGTTGGTGATGAACTTCACCGGCTCGCCGTCTTTCTTCGTGACCGTCCAGTCGACCCCTTCGATCGCGGCGACCTTGCCGCTGATGTGCACGAGGATGTCGTTCGGCGGCGTCACCTGCTGCGGCACGACCGTGACCACGCTCGTGGCCACGAGCCGGCCGCCGGTCACGTCGGCCTGCACGA
Source organism: Thermoanaerobaculia bacterium (assembly GCA_044866315.1). GTDB lineage: Bacteria > Acidobacteriota > Thermoanaerobaculia > Gp7-AA8 > Gp7-AA8 > QHVT01. The sequence continues at coordinate 26,835 of JBIOTX010000088.1, forward strand.
GGACGATGTCGCCGCTGCGCAGGTCGTCGAGGTCGGGCGCCGAGCCGTCCTTGCGGCCGCCGAAGCGCGTGTCCGGCGTGACGTGAATGGTGCGGCCGAGGAGGGTGAACGTCTTCGCCGTGAAGTCGACGCTCTGCACCTTGCCGAGGATCGTCGCGTCGGCGAAGCGGGTGACGGTGATGACCCGCGCCGGGATCGGCGCGTTGGCCGGCACGTCGCTGGTCGCGAGCTGGGCGAAGAGGATCATGCCGCGCTGGACGTCGGCGATCGTGCCGTCGCGGCCCTCGCCGATGATCTTCGCGCCGGTGGCGTCGATCGTCACCAGGCCGTCCGCGAGCCGGATCAGGTTCCCGCTGACGGAGTCGACGACGCCGTTGATCGTGGCCGGCGCCTTCTCGCGGTCGAAGGTGACGTTGACCGAGGCGCTGGCGGTGAAGGCGAGGAGGAGGAGAGAGAGGACGAGGAGCTTCCGGGACATGGTTCCATTATGACACTAAGGGCAGCCGCCGCACGCGCTTGCCCGTCGCCGCAAAGTACGCGTTCAGCACCGCCGGCACCAGCGGCGGGACGGGCGGCTCGCCCATGCCGAAGGCGTTGGGCGTCTCGCTGCCGAGGATGTGCACCTCGACCTTGGGCATGTCGCGGAGGCGGGGGAGGGCGTAGTCGGCGTAGCTGGTCTGCTCGACGCGGCCTTCCTTGACCGTGATCTCGCTCATGAGCTGGGCCAGGGCCCAGACGATGCCGCCCTCGATCTGCTGCTCGACGCCGATCGGGTTCACGACCGCGCCGCAGTCGACGGCGCAGACGACGCGGTCCACCTTCCACGACGCCCCCTTCGCGGTGACCTCGGCGACGTACGCCACGTGCGTGTCGCCGTCGTAGATGTTGCAGGCCACGCCGCGGGCGCGGCCCTTCGGGAGCGGTTTGCCCCAGCCGGACTTGTCGCGCACGGTCTCCAGCACGCGGCGCAGCCGCGGGCGCTCGAGGGTGAGGTCGCCGGCCTTGACCGACTCCGCGCCGCCGAGGTGATCGAGGCGGAACTGCAGCGGATCCTTGCCGGCGGCGTGGGCGAGCTCGTCGAAGAACGACTCGCGCGCGAATGTGCTGGAGGGCGAGAACACCGCCCGCCAGGGGCCGTAGCGGACGGGCGAGTCGTGGCGCACGTAGCGCGTCTCGATGTTGGCGACGTCGTACGGCACGTCGTACACGCCCCACGAGTAGTCGCGGTAGGTCGCCGACGGGTCGGCGAGCATCTCCGGCGTCGGCGCCACGCCGGTCATGAATGGGCTGCACACCTTTTTGTGCATCCAGGTGACGATCCGCCCGTTCGCATCGAGCGTCCCGCGCATCCCCTCGGCCGTCCCGTGCTGTAGCCGCCCGTCGGTGAAGTCTTCCTGGCGCGTCCACACCACCTGCACCGGCTCGCCGAGCGCCTTCGCGACTTCCGCGGCCTCGACGACGTACTCGACGCGCAGGCGCCGGCCGAAGCCGCCGCCGATGAGCGTCGGGTGCACGGTTACGTTCGCGGCGTCGACGCCGAGGAGCTTGGCCACGTCGCGCTGCACGGAGTTCGGGGCCTGCGTGGAGAGCCACAGCTCGGCCTTGTCGCCCTTCACCTGGGCGACGCAGTTCAGCGGCTCGAGCGCGGCGTGGGTGTAGAACGGGTAGACGTAGGTCGCATCGAGCGTCTTCGCCGTCGTCGCCAGCGCCGCCTTCACGTCTCCTTCGGCCCGCGTCGGCACGCCTTCTTCCGACGCGGCTTTCGCCGCCGCCGCGGTGAGGTACTCGCGCGAGTCGAACGTCGCGTTCGGACCGAGGTCCCACTCCACTTCGACCTTGTCGCGCGCGCTCATCGCCGCCCACGTGGTCGGGCCGACCAGCGCGAGGCCGGTGGAGATCGGGATGGCGCGGATGCCCGCGGCCTTCGAGGCGTCGAACTTCACGACCTTCCCGCCGACGACCGGGCAGCGCAGGACGCTCGCGTACTTCATCCCCGGCACGCGCACGTCGAAGCCGTACTTGGCCGCACCGGTGACGATCGACGGGTCGTCGAGACGGGCTACGCGCTTGCCGATGATGCGGAAGTTTTTGGGGGTCTTGAGGGCCACGTCCTTCGGCACCTCGAGCTTCGACGCCGAGGCGGCGAGCTCGCCGTAGCTGGCGCGCTTCCCGCTCGCGTCATGGAGGACGAATCCCTTCTCCGTCCGCAGCGCGGCGTAATCGGCACCCCATGCCGCCGCCGCGGCGCTCACGAGCATCGCCCGTGCGGTCGCCGCCGCCGGACGCAGCGTGCGCCAGGCTCCGAACACGCTGCCGCTGCCGCCTGTGCCGAGGCGCTGGTAATCGGGCCCCGGCTCGGCCTGCACGATGGTGATGGTCGACCAGTCCGCGTCCAGCTCTTCGGCCACGATCATGGGCAGCGACGTCCGCACGCCCTGTCCCATCTCCTGCTTGCCGACGAAGATCGTCACCCGCCCGTCGGGATCGACGCGCAGCCACGCATTCGGCTGCCACGGCTTCTTCTCGTCCTGCGCGCTGGCCTGGCCGACGCCGAGGAGCAGCGCCGTGCCGCTCACGGCCGTGATGCGGAGGAAATCGCGACGGGTTGCGGACATGCCGTCACTCTATGGCCTGCCGTTCATTCAGATGCAACAGCGACGTTACGGGTCTGCGTCGCTCTCGTTCGCCACAGGACAAGTGTCGCGCCCAGGAGACCCAGGACGGCGCAGGCGATCCAGAGCATCGCCGGACTCCGGGCGTACAGCTGCGTGCCCGCCGTCGGTCCGATGAGCAGGCCGAGGGACCACATCAGATGGAGCAGGCCCATGTAGCGGCCGCGGTACTCCGGCGGCGCCAGTCCGGCCACGTATGCAGCCGCGACGGGCGCGAAGATCATCTCTCCGATGGTCCAGATCACGACCGTCGCCGCGAGCATCGGGATCGTCCGCGCCAGACCGGTCAGCGCGTAGCCGATGCCGACGAGGGCATAGCCGAGGGCGATGATCGGCCGCGCCGCGAGGCGCTGGGTCAGCGAGATCAGCGCCAGCTCGAAGAGCACGATCATGGCTCCATTGAGCGAGATGAGCGCGCCGTAGGTCGTCGCCGAGAAGCCGAGTCCCTGCACGTACAGCGGCAGCGTGGCCAGGAACTGGAACTCCACGCAAGTCGCGCAGAGCGTGCCGAGGAGCAGGAGCACGAGGGCGCGGTCGCGCAGCGGCACGCGGATCGACTCGCGCTGCTCCTCGTCCGCCGGCGCGCGGAAGCCGTGCGGCAGAAAGAGCAGGGCGATCACCCCATAGGCAACCGACGTCAGAGCATCGCCGAAGAAGAGATAGCGGAAATTGCGATCGGCCAGGAAGCCGGCCATGGCCGGCCCGGCGGCGAAGCCGAGGTTCACGGCGAAGCGGTACATCCCGAACGCGGTGACGCGCTGCTCAGGCGTGACCAGATCGCCGAGGAGGGCGGTGGCGGCCGGGCGGTAGAGCTCCGCGAAGGCGCCGACGAGGAAGGTGAGGGCGAGGATCGCCAGCCACGCCCGGCTGTACGCGAGCGCGATGAGCAGCACGGCTGAGCCGAACATCGACAGCGCGATCGTGTGCCGGCGGCCGATGCGGTCCGCCATCTCCCCGCCGAGGGCGGAGGCGACGATGTGCCCCGCGCCGTACGAGCTCACCGCCAGCCCCGCGCGCGTGGCCGTGAAACCCTGGCGCGTCAGGTAGATCGCCAGGAACGGCATCACGAACGAGCCGAAGCGATTGATGAACGAGCCAGCGAAGAGGATCCATGCCGTGCGGGGCATGGCGCGGAGATGGGTGAGGACGGATGACATGGAGTTGGTTGGGGTTGAATCGTAACAGCGATATGCTTTTCTCATGGCGAGAGCCGCTGCACTTCGCGAACACGACGGCACGACCAGCTCCGACCACATCGTCGTCCTCCACGACGTCTCGTGGGACGACTACGAGCGCCTCCTCGCAATGCGAGGTGATCATTCCGCTCCCCGGATCAGCTACCTGGAGGGAGAGGTCGAGATCATGAGTCCTTCCAAGGATCATGAAATCATCAAGTCCTATATCGGACGCCTGCTCGAGGCGTGGTGCATAGACCGCGGCATCGAGCTCACGCCGGCCGGCAGCTGGACCCTCAAAAAGAAAAGCAAACGGCGCGGAGCGGAAGCCGACGAGTGCTACATCTTCGGCACGAAAGAGCGAGACCGGCCACACCTTGCCATCGAGGTCGAATGGACGCACGGCGGCATCGACAAGCTGGCAATTTATGAAAAGCTCGGCGTCGAAGAGGTGTGGTTCTGGCGCAAGGGCGCCATCGAGGTCTATGTCCTCATCGAGGAGAAGTTCAGGAAAGTGCGGCGCAGCCGGCTCGTTCCTGACCTAGATCTCGAGCTCCTGACATCCATGCTCGATCGCGACACGCTCACGCAGGCGGTGCGCGACTTCCGAAAACTCCTCAGCGAGCGCGCGTAACGTCTCACCTCATCCCGCGCGCGTCCCATTCGGCACCGGCCGCTCCGGCACGGCCAGCGCGGGCGCGACGCCGTCCGCGTAGCCGAGGTCGAAGAGCATGCCCTCGGAGACCTCGCCGGCCATCTTGCGCGGCTCGAGGTTCACCACGAACAGCGCCTGCCGGCCTTCGATCTCCTGCGGGTGCTCGCGCTCCTTCTTGATGCCGGCGAGGATGCGCCGGGTGTGATCGCCGAAGTCGACCACTAGGCGCACGAGCTTGTCCGACTTCGCGACCTCCTCCACGCGCGCGATCGTTCCGACGCGGATGTCGATCTGCTCGAAGAGGGAGAAGGGGATGGCCGGCTTCACAGGTGCGGGCTGCATCCGCCGAGGCTATCACCCGCGCGGACATGTCCAATAGTGAACGCTGGCGCTGCGGCGTCCCGAGGCACGATGCGGCGAAGTGACCGCCACCGCCGAACTGCTGGCCAGCTTGGACGTGGTCGCCGCCGAGACCACCCGCATGCTGCGCGTGCTCGACGACGCGGCGCCCACTGCCGACCGTCGCGAAGCCAGGCGGCGCGTCCTCGAGATCCGGGCCAGGGCTCAGGAGCTGTTCGACTGGATGAGCGAAGTCGGGCTGGAGGCGCCGCGGAACTGATGCCCGAGCTGGAGCACTGCCCGTACTGCGACGCCTGGTTCGATCCGGCCTCCCTGGACGAGACGTTCTTTCACGGATTCGGCAACTGCCTCGTGCCGGGCGCGGAGATGCCGCAGACGGGGATACGGGGGGAGCGCGTGGATCCGCAGGGATAGCGTTCTAGGAGTGCGGCGGCGGCAGCCGCCGCTCTTCGATCCCAGAGCGGTGGCTGCGCCACCGCACTCCTAAAAACACTACCAGACGAAATAGCGCGCCATCATGGCGCGGAACTGCCCCTTCGACGTCGCGCCGACGACGCCGCTCTCCTTCTTCTCCCACTCCTCGCGGGAGAGCACGGTGAGCGTGTCGAGCTTGCGGGACGTCAGGCTGCGGTTGATGTCGGCGAGCTGCTTGGTGGCGTCGTCGAACCAGGCGGACTTTTTCGCCAGCTCGCTGGCCAGGAGCTCGGCCTCGGCGAGCTGGGACTCGGTCGGGCGGCCGTCGTAGGTGTTGACGGCGCCGTAGACGGAGCCCAGGCGCTCGCGGAGCTGCTCTTCGCCGGAGAGCCAGCCGCCTTCCTTCGTCGCCACGAGCGTCTTGTACTGCTCGTCGAGCTTGTTGGCGAAGGTGGTCAGCTTGGTCTTGTCGCCGCCGGAGAGTTTCGCCGCGCGGGCGTTCGCGTCATCGCGGAGGAGCCGCACGCGCTCGGTGAGGAACGTGAAGTCCGCGAGCATGTCGTACAGACGGCGCACGGTCTTCTGCTGCAACGCGCGGTCCTCGGCGGTGTAGGTCGCGCGCGGGTCGGGGACGAGGTCGACCGTGGTCGTGTACGTCTCCTTGCCCTTGATGAACTTCACCGTGTACTTGCCGGCCGCGGCGCGCGGGCCCTGGAAGGCGCCGCCGGAGAAGATGATGGAGCTGCCGGCGGGCATCTTCGGAGCCTTGAGGCGCATCGGCCAGTCGACGCGGTTGATGCCGCGACGCTTGCCGGCGGGAAGCGTCGAAAGGAGCTTGCCCTCGGCGTCGTAGATCTCGACCTTCGACTCGCCGACGATGTGGCGCTTCTTGAGGTAGTACGAGATCGACGCCACGTCGCCCGGCTCGTTGGCCACGTAGAGCGTGTCGCCCTCGGAGCGGCCTTCGAACGCGGGGATGCGCAGCTGCGCCTCGCGCGACGGGAGCATGACCACGTCCTTCGCCAGCGCCTCGGTGGTCAGAGCGCGCAGCGGGGTGATGTCGTCCATGATCCAGATGCCGCGGCCGTGCGTGCCGATGATGGCGTCGCCGTCGCGCGGGTGGAGCTGCACGTCGTACACCGGGACGGGCGGGAAGTTCTCCTTGAACTGGGCGAAGCTCTTGCCGCCGTCGACGGAGATGTACAGACCCATCTCCGTACCCACGAAGAGCAGGTTCGGGTTGACGATGTCCTCGCGGACGACGTGGGCGTGACCCTTCACGTCCGCGGTCGACAGCGCCTCCCAGGTCTTGCCGGCATCGCGGGTGCGGAAGACGTACGGCTTCATGTCTCCCGTGCGGTGCCCGTCCAGGGCGACGTAGGCGGTGTTCTCGTCGAAGTGCGAGGCCTCGACGCGCGAGACCCACGTCCGCGCCGGCACGCCCTTGACGTTGCCGACCACGTTCGTCCAGCTCTTGCCGCCGTCGCGCGTGACCTGCACATTGCCGTCATCGGTGCCGACCCAGATCACGTTCGCGTTCTTCGGCGACTCCGAGACCGTGATGATGGTCATGTGGTTCTCGGCGCTCGAGTTGTCGGGAGTGAGGCCGCCGGAGAACTGGTCGCGCTTGCGCGGATCGTTGGTGGTGAGGTCGGGGGAGACCCGCTCCCACGAGTCGCCGCGGTCGCGCGAGCGCATGAGGAACTGCGAGCCGATGTAGATCGTGCCCTTCTGGGTCGGGCTGGCGTAGATGGGCGTGTTCCAGTTGAAGCGGAGCTTGCCCTCGTCCTTGCCGGCGTACGGATAGATCTCCTTGATCTCGCCCGTGGAGCGGCGGAAACGCACCACACGCCCGCCCTGCGACTCGACGTAGACGTAGTCGGGATCGTTGGCGTCCACGGTGGCGGCGAATCCGTCGCCGCCGTTGAGCGGCCGCCACTGGTGGTTGGTCACGCCGCCCGGATACTGCGACGGCGCCATCCATGTGCCGTTGTCCTGCAGGCCGCCGTAGACGTTGTAGGGGCGGTCCATGTCGAAGTTGACGTGGTAGAACTGCGAGACCGGCAGGACGCTGATGTGGCGGAAGTGGCTGCCGCGGTCGAGCGAGTGATACGCGCCGCCGTCGGTGCCGATGAAGATCTCCTGCGGGTTCTTCGGATTCACCCACAGCGCGTGATGGTCGCCGTGGACGCTGCCGCCGTCCATGATCGAGCCGCTGAAGGTCTTGCCGCCGTCCTGGCTGAAGGTGAGCATCAGGCCCGGCTTGTAGACCCGGTTGTGATCGGTGGGATCGACGATGATGTGGGCGAAGTAGAACGGACGCACCTGGACGTTGAACGAGTCGTTCGTCTCCGCCCAGTGCTCGCCGAAGTCGTCCGAGCGATAGAGCGCGGTCTTCTTGGCCTCGACCACGGCGTACACCGTGCTCGGGCGCGACGGCGCCACGGCCACGGCGATGCGGCCGTACGGTCCCTTCGGCAGACCGTTGGAGAGCTTCTCCCAGGTCTCGCCGCCGTCCTTGGTGCGATAGAGCGCGCTGCCCGGGCCGCCGGAGCTGAACAGGTCCGGCTGGCGGCGGAACTGCCACATGCCGGCGTAGAGGATGTTCGGGTCGCCCGGATCCTGGGTGATGTCGGCGCAGCCGGTGTCCTTGTCGACGTAGAGGACCTTTTTCCAGGTCGCGCCGCCGTCGGTGGTGCGGAAGACGCCGCGCTCCTCGTTCGCGTCCCAGGCGTGGCCGGCGGCGCAGACGTAGACCGTGTCCGACTTCTTCGGATGCACGGCGATGCGGGCGATGTGCTCGGTGTCGGCCAGGCCGACGTTCTTCCAGGTCGAACCGCTGTCGGTGGTCTTGTAGACGCCCGTGCCGACGGAGACGCTGTTGCGGACCCAGGACTCGCCGGTGCCGACCCAGACCGTCTTCGGATTGGACGGGTCGATGGTCACCGCGCCGATCGACTGCGAGTACTCGTCGAAGACCGGCTTGAAGGTCGTGCCGCCGTCGGTCGACTTCCACAGGCCGCCGCTCGCGGAGCCGACGTACACCGTGACCGGCGCCTCGGAGGTCGCATCGATCGCGGCGATGCGGCCGCTCATGACCGCCGGCCCGATGGCGCGCGCGCGCAGACCGCCGAGGGTGGAGGAGTCGAGCTTGATTTCTTCTTCGGCCGCGAAGAGGGGAAGGGCGAGGATGAGGGTAGCGAGGATGTGCTTGCGCAAGATGAAGTGCTCCTCAAAAGTGTGTCATCCCGAGCGGAGTCGAGGGACCTGGGTGGGCGGGTGGCACGCGACGCGCGCCTCCCGTCCGCCCAGGTCCCTCGCTCACGCTCGGGATGACATAGGTGGTTGCTTACTTCTTCGGCGCTTCCGCCGCGGCCTTCTTCGCCGGCATCTTGAAGGCGTCCTCGGCGACGGTCGGGTTCAGCTCGACCTTGTCGAAGGTGATGGTCTGGCCGGCCGGGGCGCCCTTCTGCTTCATCTCCAGCTGCATCGGGAAGAGCAGGCCGCCGAACTCCTGGTAGTTGCCGAACGTGGCCTCGCCCTCGACGTCCTGGCCCTGGATCTTGCGCTTGGTCTCGGCCTTGATCTCCAGGAACGAGTCGGTGTCGATGTACACGACGGTCTCGTCGCCGTCCTTGGTGGTCAGCTTGACCTTGTAGGCCGCGGTGCCCTCGGCGTCACCCTTGCCGAGGAGCTCGACCTTGTGGCCCTTCTTCGCGTAGTCGATGAAGGGGCCGTCGAAGTCGGCCTGCTCCTTGACCATCTTCAGCTGGTCGGCCGGCATCGGCTCGGCGTCGGTCTTGCCGAGGAAGGGCATGATCGCCCAGCCGGTGCTGCCGTCGTAGGCCTGCGTGCCGGTCATGCCCTGGATGGTGAACTCCACGCGGAGGTTCTCCGGGCGCTTCTTGGTCATGGTGAAGGGCGCTTCCATGCCCGGGCCGATGGCCATCTTGCCGCTGAACTTGATGGACTGGATGGCCTTGAGCTTGTCCAGCCCGCCCTTGGCCTCGGCGTTCTTGGCCAGGATCTCGTCGACGGTCAGCTCGGCCGCCTGCAGCGAGAAGACGCAGAGCAGGGCTGCCGCCAGGGTGAAGAGGGTGCGTTTACGCATGATTTCTCCTTGTTTGGACGTACGTATCCAGGGGTTTAACGAAGTGAATGGAGAAAAGTTGCGGAGAGGCGGTTTTACTCCACGATCTTCGACAGGTTGGTCAGAAACCTGTCGAGCAGAGCCGGATCGAACTGCGTCCCGGAGCCTTCGCGCAGGCGCGTCGTGGCCTGCTGGCGGGGGATGGCCGGCTGGTAGGCCTGCCGGTTGGTCATGGCCGTCCAGGCATCGGCGATCTGGATGATCCGTGAGGCCAGCGGGATCTGGTTTCCCGAGAGACGGCTCGGGTAGCCCTTGCCGTCCACGCGCTCGTGATGCCGCAGCACCGCCTGCGCGACTTCCGGGCCGAGCAGCGGCTCGACCAGGGCCGCGCCGACCACGGGGTGCTCGGCCAGCCCGCGCGTCTCCTCGTCGGTCAGAGCCACCTTCGTGTACATCCGCTCGTAGTCGAGGAGGCGCATCCCCACGTCGTGCACCAGCGCGGCGATGCGCACGGTCTCCACCTGCGACGCCGGCAGCCCGAGCAGACGTGCGAAGCGCTGGGCGATCATCGCCACCTGGCGGCAGTGGTCGGCCAGGTCGGGGTACTTCACGAAGTCGGGCTCGAGCAGGCGCTCGGCGAGCATCTGCCGGTCGCTCCTCCCCGATGCGGCCACGATCGCCGACTCCACGATCGGCTCGAGCTGGCGGAGGAAGGTCTGCATGCCTTGGCGAGCCTGCTCGTCGCTGGCCCGCTCGAAGGCCACGGTGAGGACCAGCCCTTCGAGCGACTGCGGATTGATCGGCGCGCTCAGGATCGGCGTCATCGCCCCGGCGGCGAGCGACTCGGAGAGCACCCCGAACGGGTAGACGACGTTGGTGATCGAGGCCATGTGTGGCTGGTTGAGCCGCTTGAGCCAGCTCTGCACGTGGGTCTGCAGCACCTGGATGGCATCCTCGGCCAGCGTCGACTTCGACGCCGTGGCGATCGGGTTCGAGAAATGGCCGACCAGGGAAAGGCTGGCCACCGCCGCGTGGGGAATGGCCAGCGCGGCCGGCAGGATCATCCGCATCACGTCGAGGTCTCCCTCGGTGAGCGCGCGCTTACTGCTCTGCGCGGCGAGCTGCCGCCGGGAGAGGTACTGTTTCGCCGCCTCGATGGCCTTCAGCGCGGCGGAGGAGAAGACCTGTCCCGTCTCCGGCGCTTGTATCGCGGCGTTGGGTGGGGCTACGCGGCCGGAGGGCAGCACGACCTGCTGCGGGCCCGAAGGGCGCAGGTGCATCGGTTCCTCGACGAGCGCTATGCCGCCGAGGCCGAAGAGCTTGTTCGAGGCCAGGACCTCGAGCATCTGCTCGCCGATGCGCCGCGCGGCCTCGATGTCCGGCGTGTCGAACGGCTTCTTCGCCGCCTTGTCGCGCATGTCGATGAAGCCGACCAGGCGCCCGCGCCCGAACAGCGGTGCGGCGAGCAGGCGATCGTTGCCTTGGCGGAAGAGCATCTCCGCGAGGCGCTGATCCGCGCCGACGCCGTTGACGAAGAACGGATTGCGCTTGACCGTCAGCCGCTCCACCAGCTGGTCGTTCGCCGTGACCACCTTCCGGTCGGCGGGGTTGTACTGGTAGCTGGTGACCAGCTCGTACTTGCGGGTGTTCAGATCGTGCGAGGCGGAGAGATAGAGCGCGGCCTTGGTCGCCTGTACGTGCTCGACGCAGCCGTAGAGGATCTGTTTGAGCTGCGCCTCGATGGCCTTGATTTCGGGGAGCATGGGATTTTGGGCGCCTTCAGGTTACTCGAATTCGAAGCGGACGCGCAGCCGGGCGTGGCCGAGCAGGGCGCCGAGGAAGGTGCCGGAGGTGTTCCAGATGACGTCGCCGGCGTCGGCGACGCGCGAGGGCAGGAAGTACTGCCAGGCCTCGATGGCCAGGGAGAAGGAGAGGCCGAGGAGGACGGTCAGCACGTACGTCTGCAGCGTCGGCCGCTCGACGGTGTAGAAGGTGATGAAGGTGAAGAAGCCCCAGGGGACGAAGAGCAGGACGTTGGCGATCATCGGTACCACGATCACGGCCAGGATGTGCGTGGAGATCGGCCGCTCGGCGAGGCGTTTGGAGAGATAGCGGAGATCGTCGAACGGAAAGGGATCGAGGCTGCTGTAGGACTTGCCCGCCATCCAGATGGTGATGGTGACGATGGCGAGGGTGGTGAGGCCGAGGCAGAGGAGGGTGACCGGCTTGCGGATGACGACTTCGCGGGGCACGAAGGCGAGTTTACGCGCTAACGCGATGGCACTTCCATGTTGTAGTAGAAGCTCGCGATCACGCGCTCGCTCGGATTGGGAAAGTCCTTCGGCAGCGGGTTGAGGGGCGAGGAGTTCTCGATGGCCCGCTTGGCGGCGTGGTCGTACGGCGGAACGCCCGACGTCTTGAGGATGGTCACGTCGGTGATGCTGCCGTCGCGCTGGATGGTGAAGCGGATGACCACGTTGCCCTGCATGCCCGTGCGGATGATGGCCGGCATGATCGAGTACCAGTTCACGCGGATCTTGCTGACCATGGACTGGGCGTAGGGACCCCAGTCGAACCAGGTGGTCTCGAACGAGAGCGGCCCCTGCTCGGCCCTTCCGCGCTGTCCGCCGAGGCTGCCCACGTCGAACTGGCCGTTGCCGCTGCCGAGGGAGGCGACCTTGCTGACGTCGTCGAAGGCTTTGTCCCAGTCGGCCATGCCTCGCGGCGCGGCGGAGGCCTGGACCGGCTCGCGGTAGGTGAGGGGGTTGTTGTCCACGGGTGTGGTGCGAGCCTCCGGCTGGCCTTCGACGGCGGGGGGAGCCGAAGGCAGGCCAGAGGCCTGCTCCACACCGCGCCGCATCGGCGGCGTGAACTGCCCCCGCCCGTCCCCCGGGCGGTTGGTGGGCATCTCGCCCGTCGGTTCGGGCATGCTGGCCTTGCGGTTCGCGTCCGAGAGCGGGGCGTCCATGCGCGGGGCGCGGTCGAGCTTCGGGCCGGGCGCCTCGACGAAGTCCCGGTCCGGGTTCTGCTTGATGAGCTCGACGTACCGGGCGATGGGCACGTTCTCCGTGGCCGGCGCCGAGGGCTTGTACGAGCGGACGAACCAGATCACCAGGATCACGTGCAGGACGAGCGAGAACATCGCCGAGAGGCTGATGCCCTGGCGTTTCTGCTCCTCCTCGACGGAGACGAGATCGATTCGTTCCTGCATCCTTGGCCGCGAGCCCGAGGCTACAAGGTCTGACGCCCGGCGTTTCTTCCAAGTTCGGGTGGACTTAAACTCGTAACATGAGCGACTTGTCGTACACGCCGCCGACCCCGCCTCCGCCGCCCCCTCCGCCCACTCCTCCTCCCGCCGCCCCCCGGCTGGCGAACGAGTTCGACTTCGCCAAGCCGTTCACGTTCGTGTTCGAGGATCCGCTGTGGGTGAACAAGATTCTCATGGGCGGCCTCTTCTATCTGGCCGGTTTCGTCATCATCGGCTGGTTCTTCATCCTCGGCTATTGCGCGAAGCTCGCCCGCAACGTCGTGGCAAACGTTGCCAACCCGCTGCCGGAGTGGGACGAGCTCGGCGAATACTTCAACGAGGGGCTGCGCCTGTTCGGGGTGGTGCTGGTGTACATCGTCCCGATGGTCGCGCTCGCCGGCTTCTTCATCGTCCCGGCCATCCTCTCCGACGCCTCCGGCAACGACGCCGTCCGGGCCCTCGGCAGCGGCATGGCCGGCTGCGTGGCCTGTCTGTTCGTGCCCCTCTCGCTTGCGGTGATGTTCTTCATGCCCGCCTCGCTGCTCTTCGTCGCGGTCGAGCAGCGCTTCAACGCCGGGTTCGAGTTCTCGCGGATCTGGCCGTGGATCAAGGCCAACCTCGGCAACTACCTGCTCGCGCTGGTGGTCTACCTCATCGCCCGGTCGCTGGCCGGCTTCGGGGTCATCCTCCTCTGCATCGGCGTGATCTTCACCGGCTTCTGGTCGATGCTCATCACCACCCACGGCTACGCGCAGGTATACCGGGTCTCGCGCAAATGAAGCGCGACACGAGAATCGTCTTCGCCGTGCTGGCGGCGATCCCGGCGCTGATCCTCTCCGCCTCGGCGCTCTGTACGTGGGCGATCGCCAGCGGCGCGTCGCCGCGCTGGCGCCTGCTCTTCCGGATCATGTGTCACGGCCGGCCGGAGCGGTCGCTGGAGCTGTTCGGAACGGAGATGCCGATCTGCGCGCGCTGCGTCGGCATCTATGTCGGCCTGCTGGTGGGGCTGGCCGCGTTCGGGATGGTGCGTTTTCTCTCCGAGCGGGCCATGCGCGTAACACTTTTCGTCGCCGCGATGCCGCTGGCGATCGACGGATTGACGCAGCTGGCGGGGCTCCGGGAGAGCACGAATCCGCTTCGTCTGGCGACGGGACTCATCGCCGGTTTGTGCTTTGGATTGTGGGTTTTGTGCGCGGTGCAACATCGCGATCGAGCTCTCGTCACCACTTCTTGACCTGTCAAGATCGCTGGGTTACGCTTCCGAGGCACCCGCGACCAGTCGGCTCGAACTTTCAACGGCGGCCGCTGCCGTCGGTTAGGCAAACTCTGACATGGCCTTTCAGGGATCGCTCAAAGAGCTGCCGCTTCCCGACATCATCCAGCTCGTCAGCGTGTCGGGCAAGACCGGGAAATTCACTCTCACCCGCGATACCGACCGCGGGTTCATCTACCTCAAGAACGGACAGATGGTGCACGCCACGGTCGGGGACCTCATCGGCGAGGAAGCGATCTACGCGCTGGCGATCTGGAACCAGGGCGAGTTCCAGTTCACGCCCGCCGAGGAGCCGGACCGCCAGACCATCACCAAGTCGAACACGAATCTGTTGATGGAGGCGGCGCGACGCCTCGACGAGTGGCGCGTGCTCTCGAAGAAGATCGCCTCGGTGGAGCTCGTGCCGGAGCTGCTCGCGCGCGAGAATCGCCACGAGCAGGTCACCCTCAACCCGCAGGAGTGGATGCTCATCACCAGGATCGACGGCCACCGCTCCATCGCCGACATCGGCCGGACGCTGAACATGTCCTCGTTCGACGTGGCCAAGATCCTGTACGGAATGATCACTGGCGAGCTCGTTCACTTAAAAAAAAAATTTGAGCGCGACCCCGATCGCGAAAACGGCGAGCTAGTCGACCTCGCCGCGCGCATCCGCGCCGTGGCCGAGGAGTTCATCGGCGACTCCGCCCGCAAGACCATCGAGAAGCACTTCCTCCACGCCCTCGACGGCATCATGAACGGCGACGGCTACCAGGCCGTGGACCACATGGTGGTGGAGTTCGAGAAGACGGCCTCGCTCCTGCGGGGCATCTCGGTGACGGAGAAACTGCGCAGCCGGATCAACGAAGTGCGCTCGCTGGCGTCGTAGAACGGGCGTCTCGCCCGCTCCTCGAAGAAGCGGAGGACGGCTGGAACGCCTGGCTACACGTCCGGGTTACACTGTTCATCATGGCGAAGGCGCTGATCACCACGGACTTTCCGACACCGAGCGAGGTAGCGTCACATTTCCGCATTCCTTCGTCGCGCGTCGCCGAGCTGAACCGGCAAATCGCTGAGATGCGTGAAGCAGACGTGAACGGGCAGCATCGCCGTGCAGCGGCGCGTCGAACGGCACGAAAGTCGACCGCAGCTCGAGCCAAGAAGAAGTAGGCAGCACGGGTGGGCACATCGCGCTCGACCCAGCCCTTCGCATTCATCAACCTTCCCTACGCCAAGCGATACGAGAAGGTCTATCTCGCGTTCATTGCCGGTGTTTCAGGCTACGGTCTCGTGCCGACAGCAGCTGTCCGCGATCCTTCGAGCCGCTACCAGCTCGATCGCATTTACGATCTGATCGCGTCCTCGCAGTATTCATTTCATGACCTCTCGTGGATGTCGCTCGACCGGAAAGTCCCTCGCACGCCGCGTCTGAACATGACGTTCGAGCTCGGGCTGGCGGTTGCGATCAGCCGGGCACCTGGCACAAACCACCAGTGGTTTGTTTTCGACACCGTGCCTTATCGGCTCGACAAGGCGCTGAGTGACCTCGGCGGAATTCGCCCGCGCATCCACGATCGATCTCCGGGGAGCGTCTTGCGCGCTCTGATGAATGCACTTGCGCGCGAACGCAATCAACCGACGCTGGTTCATCTTCTGAACATCTACAAAGAAGTGGAGAGGATGGCGCGACGGATCAAGGCGAACTACTCGACCGATCTTTTCGATACGCGACCATTCGCCGATTTGGCCTACGTGGCGAATAAGGCCGCCCAGATTCACGTGCCGTCGCTCGCCCGGCCGTCGTGAGCGCCGCGGCTGACCTGCTCAGCGTGAGCTGCGCGCCCGCTTCTTTCGCCCCGCTTCGCCTGCTTCCGGACGTCTCTGGGCCACCGAAGGCGTGACGCGCGGCGAGGGCTTTCCGCGTGCGGATCGGAGCGATCGCAGCGCGAGCTGCAGCATGCCGGGATGTTCGATCTTCAACTCACCGCGCTCCCACCGAGCCACCGTGTTCGGGCTGACGGACAGTTGGCGGGCGAGCTCGAGCTGGCTGAGACCAGCGCGTTCGCGCTCCTTCCGAAGTTTTGCTCCGTCCAGTCGAGCGGCTTCCGCGTCAGCTCGCGAAGGCTCCTCGTGAAGCTCGAGGTCCGAGATATCAATGACCCGGCTGGCGTGTTCCAAGTCAATGCCGAGGAGACGTCCGGCCTCATCGAAATCGAGGACGACTCCGGGCGCGGCTTCTACGGAGTCCCGGTATTGGTTGTGTTCGGACAACGCGAGGTAGAGCGAGTCAGCCTTGCGGTCGTAAAAGAACTTCATTGCTTCGCTCTCCTTCGTTCAAAGGTGCGATCGAAGAATGCATTCAGCAGCGTACCGTCCGGCTCTGTGACGACACGAAGGTAATGCCGCGCTTCGTCGACGTACGCCCAGTACCTGATGCGGCCGTCTTCCTGAACTTCGGTAGCGATGGGCGATTCCACAGCGCGCTCGCACCACATTCGCTCGATGCCACGATCACGGATCTTCCGCTCGAAGTATTCGGTTGACCGCACCAGCGGTCAGGATATACGTGAGGTATAGCGGCGGCAAGGCGCTTCCTATTCCACCCGCCCGCGCAGCTTCTTCGTTTCGCCGCGGCGCTTTTTTTCCTCGATGCGCTTCTGCTTCGCGGCTCGGGACACCTTCGTCTTCTTCCGCTTCTTCGGCTCGATGAGCGCGGCGCGGAGCAGATCCTCCATGCGCGCGAGGGCGTGATCGCGGTTGTCGTGCTGGGAGCGGGCGGCCTGGGAGGTCACGCGGAGGACGCCTTCCTTGTTGATGCGCGAGGCGAGGCGTTGACGGACGCGTTCCTTCTGTTCGGGAGAGAGCGGCAGCGCTTCGACGTCGAGCTCGATGGTGACGCGGGTCTCGACCTTGTTCACGTTCTGGCCGCCGGGGCCGCCGCTGCGCGAGGTGGTTGCGCGCAGGAGCTCCTCGGGCACGACGACGCCGTTACCGAGGTCCAGCGATCTCACGCACCACCACCTGTCCGGGTTTGGCGCCGGTGTGCTCTCCGTCGCGGAGGACCTGCACGCCGTTGACGAAGACGTGCTGGACGCCGAGGGCGTACTGGCGCGGGTTGGCGAACGTCGCCGGGGCGGCGATGGTCGCGGGATCGAACACCACCACGTCCGCGAAGTGCCCCGGCCGGAGCGCGCCGCGCGTGGTGAGGCCGAGGTTCGCGGCGGGGAGGGTGGTGAGACGTCGGATGGCTTCCTCGAGGGGGATGAGCTTTTCGTCGCGCACGTACTTGCCGAGAAGATTGGCGAAGTTGCCGTACTCGCGTGGGTGGGTGGAGGACTTGAGGAACACGCCCTCGGGGGCCGACGCGCCGGCATCGGAGCCGAAGCTCACCCACGGCAGCCGGATCTGCTTGCGTACGTTGTCCTCGTGCATGAGGAAGTACACCGTGTCGACGCGGCTGCCGTCCTCGATCACGAGATCGATGGCCGTATCCTCGGGCGACGTGCCGCGCATGCGCGCCACCTCTGCGAGCGTCTTGCCGGTCAGGGGCTTGAGCTTCTCGTTCTTGAAGCCGATGAGCAGCACGCGCTCGGGGGAGCCGGCGAGGAGGAAGAGGTTCTCCCACTCGTCGGTCGGCGTCTTCATCTCCCGGATGACGCGCTCGCGCGTGGCCGGGTCCATGAGCCGGTTGCGCCAGGCCTCGAAGCCGCCCTCCTGCACCCACGGCGGCATAGCCGCGTCGAGCCCGGTCGCGCCGGCGGTGTAGGTGTACATGTCGGCGGTGATGCGCTGCCCGGCCGCGCGCGCCGCTTCCACCTTCGCGATGACCTGGTCCATCTTCGGCCAGTTCGGCCGGCCCGCGGCCTTGAGGTGGTAGATCTCCGCCGGCACGCCCGCCTCGCGGGAGATGGTGATCAGCTCGTCCACGGCCTCGACGAGGCGATTGCCCTCGCTGCGCATGTGGGAGATGTACATTCCGCCATACGGCGCGGCGGCCTTGCACAGCTCGATCAGCTCGTCCGTCTTGGCGTAGAACGCCGGCGCGTAGATCAGCGACGAGCCGACGCCGAGGGCGCCGTCGCGCATGGCCTGGTCGACGAGCGCGCGCATGCGCTGCAGTTCCTCCGCATTCGGCGGGCGGTCCGCTTCGCCCAGGACGTGGATGCGCACGGTGGTGGCGCCGACGAACGAGGCCACGTTGACGGAGCTCCCGCGCCGCACGAGCGAGTCGAGATACTCGCGCAGGGTCGTCCAGTCGATGTCGTACTTGATGTCGCCCTGGCGGGCGAGCATCTCCTTCTTCATGGCGTCATTGAGCGGTCCCATCGACCACCCTTCGCCGAAGACCTCCAGGGTCACGCCCTGCTTGACGTCGGCCATGGCCCGGCCATCGACGATCAGCGTGTCCGTGGCCCAGCTGAGCATGTTGATGAAGCCGGGCGCGACGGCCTTGCCGCGCGCGTCGATCTCCGCGCGGCCGCTGCCGCGCACGGTGCCCACGGCGACGATGCGATCGCCCTGGATGGCCAGGTCGCCGGTGCGCGGCGCGGCGCCGCTGCCGTCGTAGATCAGCCCGTTGCGAAGCACGAGGTCGTATTGCGGCTGCGTGGTCGTGCAGGCGCAGGCGAGGAGGAGAAGCAACAGTGCGACAATCGTCCGCATGGGCGAAGTATATGAATCAACGAGGCGCGTACTGCTCGCAGTTCTCGCTGTGGTCGCGACGCCCGTCCTCGGCGACGCCGATCTCGTCCTCACCCCGGCACCATCCGGCCGGCAGCGTACGAGCCGGTAAACCCGGGCACCCGCGTCGGTTACGGGGTCGACCTTCACAACGAAGGACCCGATTCCGCGCAGAACGTCGTCTTCCGCATGCCGCTCCCCGGCGGCTCCACGAACGTGACTGTGCGGATCACCACGGGCGATACGACGCAGTGGCAGTGCGGCCTGGCCGGCGATGACGTGGTCTGCACGCGCGTGAGCCTGCCCCCGAGCTTCACGCACCTGGAGATCGCGGCCGACACGCCGCTCTCCGGCGGCCGCTTCGTGGGCCGGGCCACGCTGCGGTCGGACACGCCCGATCCTCGGCCGTTCAACGAGTCCGAGGTGATCACCGACGTCTATCGCGTCTTCGCGGTCGACTCGATCGCCGATGCCGGCGCGGGCGCGCTGCGCGATGCCATCAGCAGTGCGAACGCGCTCTGCCGCGACGGCAGCCCGTGCAAGATCCGCATCGACGTCCCCGCGGACACGCGCCTCGAGCCGCTGTCGCCATTGCCCCAGATCGCGACCTGTCATCTCGTCATCGAGGCCGCGCACGACACCGTCCTGAACGGCTCCCGCGTGCGATCCGGCCACGGTCTGGACGTCGTCCAGCCGTCCGATCGCCTCTGCGGCATGGAGCTGTTCCGCCTCAGCGGGATGATCGTCGACGGCTTCCCCGACGACGGCCTCCGCATCTCGCGTCACGGCCGGTCGTCGATCGAGCGCAGCGTCTTCCGGGCAAACGGCTCGCGCGGCGTGGTCGTCGACGCTGCCGGCGCTTACATCGACATCACCCGCTCGATGCTGGCGCAGAATCGCCGCAGTGGTCTCTTCATCTGGGCCGGCACGAGCATCTCCGTCTCCGGCTCGGAGCTGATCGACAACGGCGCCAGCGGCGCGTTCATCGCCCGCGGATGGCTGGCCGTGACTCGGAGCACCATCGCGGGCAACCGGCAGTTCGGCGTCGCCGTCGCGCCCGCCGGCCACGCCCTGGTCGAGGAGACCTCGATCCACTCCAACGGCATCCTCGGCTTCGACTGGAATCTCGACGGCCCGACCCCGCCGCGCGACGGCGATCCGCTCCTCCTCAATGCACCGGTCATCCTCGACGCGCATTACGACCCCGCCGCCGACGCGACGGTCATCCGGCTGGCGCTGCGCGAAGAGCCGCCGCCGCACAACGGTGCCAAGTACGCCATCGACGTCTTCAGCAGTCGCGGGCGGAGTCGATGGGGAGCGGCCGAGGGGGAGAAGCTGGAGAAGACCACCGGCATCGAGCGCTGGAACGGCGGCCCGTTCGACCAGGAATTCACGGTCAGCATCCCCGGCGATCTGCGCGGACAGGTGATCTCCGCGCTCACGCGCGCCGGCTATTACCCGGACTTCCCCTACTCGGAGAGCTCCGAGTTCTCGAACGGGGTGGATGTGCACTGATTGGACATTCCGTCGCCGGCTTCCGTACTCTCCTGGACATGCTCCGCCCCCGGTTGGTGTTCCCGGTTCTCCTCGTCCTCCTCCTTGCGGCCGTATCCGCGCCTGCCGCCACGGTCTTCCGCGTCACCAGCGACGCCGACTCCGGCCCCGGATCGCTCCGTGAGGCCATCGAACAGGCCAACGCGAGCTGCCGCGGCACCGACTGCCAGATCCTCGGCGACGGCAATGCGGCGCTCCTCGTGCGCCTGGTGACGCCGCTGCCGCCCATCACGGCCTGCAATGTCGTGATCGACAGCGGCTCGTTCTCGATCTACACCGGGCACCGGGCCATCGAGCTGGACGGATCGGCGCTGGCGCGCGGCAACGGATTCGAGATCCGCACGGCCTGTCCCGCCGGTGTGCGCGGCGTGACCATCCGCGGCTTCGCCATCGGCGGCTTCCCGGAGAACGGGATCTACCTGGCCACGAACGACGCGGACCCGGGCTCTTCCCGCACCTTCCACCGGATCGAGGAGAACGCCATCGGCCTGGAGAAGCTCGGCGAGGACGCCCGCCCGAACGGACAGCGCGGCATCGCCGTGGAGTCGACGCGCACGTGCGCGCGGATCGAGAAGAACTACATCGCCGCGAACCGCCGCAGCGGCGTGGCCATCTGGGCATCCGCGCCGGACACGTTCATCGTCGGCAACCTCATCGGCTGGGGCAACTGGCTCCGGCCGCACCCGAACGGCAACGGCGCGAGCGGTATCTTCATCGGCGCCGACGACGTCGCCGTCGAAACCAACAACATCGCCTTCAACCACCAGTTCGGCGTCTCCATCGCGCCCGGCGTGAAGCGCGCCGGAGTGCGCGGCAACACCATTCACTCGAACGGCGAGCGGGCCATCGACTGGAACCTCGACGGCGAGACGCCGAACGACGCCGGGGAGACGGACGGCGTTCCGAACGCGCCGATCCTCACCTCCTTCCGCACGTACAAGTCGGGCATCGGCCGCAATGCCGAAGACGCCAGCCGGATCTCGTGCATCCTCCGCAGCCGCACCGGCGTGTACGGCAACCGCTTCACCATCAACCTCTACGTCAACAACGGACCGGGCCTGGCCGGCCGCTTCGAGGCCTTCGACCGTCACCTGTCCTTCGACGTCACCCCTCCGAACGACGGCCTGTTCGAGGTCGCCTTCGAGTCGCCGGAGATGAAGGGCGGATTCTTCCGAGGCCTGTACCACGGCATCACATTCACCGCGCAACTCGTCGTCACCGACGAGAGCGGCCGCTCCTGGACCTCCGAGCTGAGCGCGCCGTTCACGGTTCCGTAGTTGCACTTCATCCACGGGAGATCCCATCGCATGCGAGCATTCACCGCCGTTCTCGTTCTCTTCTCCGCCTTCTCCGCCTACGCCGCGGCCGACGTGAGCGCCTTCGTCAACGGCTTCTTTCAGCCGCTGAAGACGCCGTTCGAGGCCACGACGGGCTTCGGCGTCTACAACGACGGTCCCGACGCCTCCGGCCCGCTGACGCTGCGCGTCACCGCGCCCGCGCCGCTCCAGCTCCAGGCCCAGCCGCGGCCGGAGTCGAAGCTCGTCTGCGCGGACCAGGGATCGGCTGTCGTCTGCACGCACCCCGGCCTCGAGCCGAAGACGGGGGACGCTCTGTTGCTGCGCGCCTTCGCGCCCACGATCAACGCGGGCCGCTACGACCTCGTGGCGGAGGTGACGGTGGCCGACGATCCGAGGCCGGAGAACAACCGGTTCGTCGCCCGCTCGGAGATCTACTACCTCTTCGAGCTGACCAATGGCGCCGACTCCGGACCGGGCACGCTGCGCGAGGCCATCGAGCGCTCCAACGCGGTCTGCCACGGCGACGTCTCCTGCACCATCCAGCCGCTCCAGTGGGGCGGATTCACGGTTCGTCCCGAGACCCCGCTGCCGGCCATCACCGGCTGCAACCTGGGCATCAGCGCGGGGTCGTCGTCGATCTACTACGGCCCGCGGATGATCGAGCTGGACGGATCGCTCCTCACCAGCGGCAACGGCCTCCAGGTGCGGTCGGCCTGTCCCGCGGGATCGCGTGGCGTGTACATCACCGGGTTCGCCATCGGCGGCTTCCCGGAGAACGGGATCGAGCTGGCCACCCAGGACGAGGATCCGGCCACGACCTGCCACACCCTCTACGACAACATCATCGGCCTCGACTACACCGGGCTGGAGCCGCGTCCGAACGGCCTGCGCGGCGTCTCCGTCGGCTCGCCGAAGACGTGCGTCGAGATCGGCGCGAACTACATCGGCGGCAACCGCGCCAGCGGCATCGCCGTCTGGGCCGCGGCGCGCGTCGCCATCATCGGCAACCACATCGGCTGGGGCGAGTGGAGCAACCCGAAGCCGAACGGGAACGGCGCCAGCGGCATCTACATCGGCTCCGACGAGGCCACCGTCTACAGCAACAACATCGCCTTCAACGGCCAGTTCGGCATCGCCATCGCCCCCTGGGTGCGGCGGCCGGGTGTATTCGGGAACACGATCCACTCCAACGGCGGCAAGGCCATCGACTGGGCCCTCGACGGCGACACGCCGAACGATGCCGAGGAGAGCGACGGCATCCCGAACGCGCCGCAGATCACCTCCATCCGTGCCGTCCAGGTCAACGGGCAGCCGCGCATGGTGATCTCGGGCCTGCTGCGCAGCCGCACCGGCGTGTTCGGCGACCGCTACTTCATCCGCTTCTACATCAACGGCGGTCCCGGCCTGACCGGGCGGTTCGAAGCCTTCCAGCCGTTCCTGGTCATGGAGGTGCATCCGAGCGCCGACGGACCGTTCGAGCTGGCCTTCGAGTCGACTCCGTTCGGCGTCCTGCGGCCCGGGACGATGGTCACCGCGCAGCTCAACGTCACCGACGCGGGCAATCCGAACCGCGGCACGACCTCGGAGCTGAGCGCGCCCGTTCCCGTCCCGTAGACAACAAGGAAAGCCATGACCCGCTCCCTGGTACTGCTCCTCTCCCTCTTCTCCGCTCTGGCCGCCCACGCCGCGTCCGACCTGCGCGCCTTCGCCGACGGCTTCTTCCGGCCGCTGACGACGCCGTTCGAGACCACGATCGGCATCGGCGTCTTCAATCATGGTCCGGATGCCTCCGGCCCGCTGAAGCTGCGGATCACCCCGCCCGCGCCGCTCCAGCTCGAGGCCCAGCCGAGGCCGGAGACGCAGCTCGTCTGCGCGCCGGAGGGAGCGTCCGTCGTCTGCACCCACCCCGGTCTCGCGAAGGACGCGCTGGACTTCAGGCGGTTCCGCGTCTTCGCCTCCACGATCGACGCGGGCGGCTACGACATCACCGTGGAAGTGGAGTCGGCCGATGATCCGAAGCCGGAGAACAACCGCATCACCGCCCACGGGGAGATCTATCACCTCTTCGCCCTCACCACCGACGCCGACTCCGGACCGGGCTCGCTGCGCGACGCCATCGAGCGCTCGAACGCGATCTGCCCCGGCAACGTGATCTGCAGGATCGAGCCGGTCCAGTTCGGCGGGTTCACCTATCGTCCCTCCACGCCGCTGCCGGCCATCACCGGCTGCAACGTGAGCCTCAACTCGGGATCGTCTTCGATCTACGTCGGTGTGCGCCTCATCGAGCTGGATGGCACGCGGCTCACCGCCGGCAACGGCCTGGAGGTGCGCTCGTCCTGTCCCGCGGGCGCGCGCGGCGTGAGCATCACCGGATTTGCCATCGGCGGGTTCCCCGAGAACGGGATCGAGGTGGCCACGCAGGACGAGGATCCCGGCTCGCCCGGGACCTGTCACTCGATCGGCGAGAACGCCATCGGCCTCGATTTCACGGCCCTGGAGCCGCGGCCGAACGGCCTGCGCGGGATCTCCGTGGCCTCGCCGCGGAGCTGCGTATCGATCGTCCGGAACTACATCGGCGGCAACCGCGCCAGCGGCATCTCGGTCTGGGCCGCGGCACGCGTCGGCATCTTTCAGAATCACATCGGCTGGGGGGACTGGACCCGCCCGAAGCCGAACGGCAACGGCGCCAGCGGCATCTACATCGGCTCCGACGAAGTCTTCGTCTCCGACAACAACATCGCCTTCAACGGCCAGTTCGGGATCGCCATCGCCCGCTGGGTGCGCCGGCCCGGCGTGCGCCAGAACGTCATCCACTCCAACGGCGGCAAGGCCATCGACTGGGCCCTCGACGGCGACACGCCGAACGACGCCGACGAGAGCGACGGCATCCCGAACGCGCCGCAGATCACCTCCATCCGCACCGTCCAGGGCAGCGACGGCCAGCCGCGCCTGGTGATCGCGGGCCTCTTGCGCAGCCGCACCGGCGTGTTCGGCGAGCGCTTCTTCATCAGCTTCTACATCAACGGCGGCCCCGGCCTCAGCGGCCGGTTCGAGGCCTTCCAGCCGTTTGCCTCGATCGAGGTGCAGCCGAATGCCGACGGGGTGTTCGAGCTGGCCTGGGAGTCGAGCTCGCTCGGCGTCCCGCGCAGCGGGACGATGGTCACCGCGCAGCTCAACGTCCTCGACAGCAACCGGCTCCACGGCACGACCTCGGAGCTGAGCGCTCCCGTTCCCGTCCCGTAGACCCGGAGGATCCCTTGCATACCCATTCGATCATGACCATGACCCGCTCCCTGGCAGTGCTTCTCGCGCTCGTCGCCGCCCTCTCCGCCCACGCCGCCGCCGACCTCCAGATCTTCGGGCAGACCGGACAGGCACCGGCAGGCAGCGCCTTCCAGGCCCACATGTCCTTCTTCGTCGTCAACCGCGGTCCGGACACCTCCGGACCGATCAAGGTCCGGATGACCTTCCCGGAGGGGACGGTGTTCCCGGGCCTCTTCCCGGGCGATGTGCCGTGGACCTGCGCGACGGAAGGAGCGTCGGTGGTCTGCACGCGTCCGCCCCTCCTGGCCGAGCACGGCGACAGCCGCAACTTCACCGTCACCGCCTCGGCGCCCATCGCCCCCGGCACGTACGACGTCGTGTTCGAGCTGCTCGACGCGGAGGGCGATCCGAATCTGGACAACAACCGGTCCGTCGTGCCGCTGGTCGTGTATCACCAGCTCGACGTGACCACCGACGCCGACTCCGGGCCGGGCTCGCTGCGCGCGGCCATCGAGTTCGCGAACGCCAACTGTCACGACGGCATCCTCTGCCACATCACCGGTCCGCGGGAGGGCGAGATGACCATCCGCCCGCTCTCGCCGCTGCCGCCGATCACGGCCTGCGGCGTGAGCATGAACGCGGGCTCGAATTCGATCTACTGGGAGCATCGCCGCATCACCCTCGACGGCTCGCTGCTCCAGGCAGGGAACGGCCTGGAGGTGCGCACCGCCTGTCCCGCGGGCACGCCCGGCGTGTCCATCAGCGGCTTCGCCATCGGCAACTTCCCGGGGAACGGCATCGTCCTGGCGACGCAGGATGAAGACCCGTGCAGCTCACGGCACGGGGTGATCGAGAACGTGATCGGCCTCGACAAGGTCGGCCTCGAGCCGCGGCCGAACGGGCAGCGCGGGGTCTCCGTGGAGTCGCCGCGCACCTGCGCGAGCATCAACTTCAACTGGATCGGCGCGAACCGCGCCAGCGGCATCGCCATCTGGGGCGCCGCGCCGGCGACGGTCGTGTTCTCGAATCACATCGGCTGGGGTCACTGGCTGCAGCCGCGCGCGAACGGCAACGGCGCCAGCGGGGTCTTCATCAACGCCAACGACGTGCACGTGGTCGGCAACAACATCGCCTTCAACGGCCAGTTCGGCGTGTCCATCATGCGCGGCGTCCAGCGCCCGGACGTGCGCAACAATGTGGTCCACTCGAACGTCGAGCCGGCCATCGACTGGGGCCTCGACCGGGAGACGCCGAACGATCCCGACGAGAGCGACGGCATTCCCAACAAGCCGGTGATCACCTCCGTGACCACGTCCGAGCGCAACGTCTCCGGCTTCCGAGAGATCACCGCCCGGGTCGCCGGCGTCGTCCGCAGCCGCACCGGCGTCTACGGCTCGCGCTACATCGTGAACGTCTACGTCAGCGGCGGCCCGGGACTCCACGGCCGCTACGAGGCGTTCTCGTTCGTCCGGTCGGTCGAGGTGTTTCCGGACCACGAGGGCACGTTCGAAGCCCGCTTCGAGACGGACGAGGTGCGCTTCTTCACCAAGACGGAGCTCGGCTTCACCGCCCAGCTCGTGGTCCAGGACCAGGAGGGCCGGAACTTCTGGTCCTCGGAGCTGAGCGACCCGTACGTCGTGCCCTAGTTTTGGAGTGCGGCGGCATCGCCGCCGCTTTGAAAGCGGCAGCGCAGCTGCCGCACTCCAAACGCTCGCTCCGCGAACGATGCGCGTCCGTAGACGAAGGACGCGTGTTCCTGCACGCAGCACCGGCGACCGTACGCGTACGACGCGTGTTGCTGCACGCAGCATCGGCGACCGTACGCGTACGGTGCGCATTGCTGGGTGAAGCACTCGCAACGGAAGGCTCAGGACGCGGATTGCGAATTTTGGCAACCGCCGCGCTGGCGCGACGCGACGGGCAGCTTCGGCCAGCCCGAAATGTGCTCCACGGAGGACACAAACGGCTCCAAAAACCTGCAGTTTTGATCCCCCGACGCCGTCGCGTCATTCGCGCAGCATCGGGTCTCCTTCCCACAGCCTGCGGACTGCTTCCCGCAGCAGTGCGTCTGCTTCCCGTACGTCGCGAGTGATTCCCGCAGCAACGCGCACCGTAGGGCTACCGTCGCACTCCGTGAGAATGGGAACCTCGAACCAAAACTCACGGCGTCGCCGTCTTCTGCGCGCCGATCCAGCGATCCACGTTCGCCTCCAGCACGGACAGCGGCACGGCTCCGCTGCCGAGGACGACGTCGTGGAATTCGCGGACGTCGAAGCGCGTGCCGAGGAAGGTCTCGGCGCGCTTGCGGAGCTCTTTGATCTTCAGTTCTCCGAGCTTGTAGGCCAGGGCCTGGCCGGGCCAGGAGATGTAGCGATCGATCTCGGTCCGGACTTCGTGCAGCGGCAACGCGGTGCGGGTGGCCATGTAGTCAATGGCCTCTTGGCGCGTCCAGCCCATGGAGTGGATTCCGGTATCGACGACCAGGCGGCAGGCGCGCCACATCTCGTACGAGAGGCGACCGAAGTTGGCGTAGGGATCGGTGTAGAAGCCGGCTTCGAGGCCGAGCCATTCGGAGTAGAGGCCCCAGCCTTCGCCGAAGGCCGAGATGTACGAGAAGCGGCGGAAGTTCGGTAGACCGCCGAGCTCGCGGCCGAGGGCGACCTGGAGGTGGTGGCCGGGCACGGCCTCGTGCAGCGTCAGCGCCTCCATGTTGTACAGCGGACGGCTCTCGAGCTTGTAGGTGTTGACCCAGTAGATTCCCGGCTGCGTGCCGCCCATCGGCGCGGAGACGTATCGGCCGGTGGTGTACTTCGGAGCAATGTCGTTCGGGACGGGGTCGACGGTGTAGGGGAGACGGGGAAGGGTCTTGAAGAGCGAGGGCAGCTTGCCATCCATCCGCTTGGCGATGCGCGAGGCGACCATCAGCAGCTCTTCCGGCGTTTTGGCGTAGAAGCGGGGATCGGTGCGGAGGAACTGCAGGAACGCCGCGAAGTCGCCCTGGAAGCCGACCTCTTTCATCACCGCGTTCATCTCCGCCGCGATCCGCTCGACCTCGGCCAGTCCGGTCTTGTGGATCTCGTCCGGGGTGAGATCGAGGGTGGTGAACTCGCGGATCTTGTAGCGGTAGAAGGCCCGGCCGTTGGGCAGCTCCGACGCGCCGAGAGTCGTGCGCGCACCGGGCAGGTACTCCTTGCGGAAGAAGTCGAGGAGCTCGCGATAGCCGACGACCGCGGCGTCCTGAATGGCCGCGCGTCCGTTCGCGCGCAGGCGCTCGTGCTCCGACGCGGGAACGGTCGGCGGGAACTTCTCGAACGGCGCCCAGAACACGCTCTTCGCCGGATCGTCGACCACGTGCGCGGCGATGGTGTTGTCGTATCCGTCCAGCGTCGCCCGCGGCACGGTCATCCCGCGCCTCAAACCGACGCGCATGAGCGCGATCTCTTCGCGCACCAGCCGCGGCCAGGCATGCAGGCGGCTGATGTAATTCTCGTAGTCCCTGACCGTCTTCAGCGGCACCTGCTGCGGCAGCCGCGAGAACGAGCTGTGAAACCCCGAGTCGGCGTTGAACGGAATCTGATCGTCGCCGAGCTCATATCCGGTGATGTTCTCCTGGAGCTGCTCGCGGAACATGTCGTAGCTCACGACCTCCGCCGCCGGCAGCTTCGCTCGCTCGATCCCCTCCAGCTCCTTCAGCGTCGCCCTGGCCCGGTTGTACCGGCGCTCCAGATCGGCAGGCGCCATCGACGGCAGGAGATGGTTGTACTCATGTCGCCCCACGGACGTGGCGAACATCGGACTGGCCTTCAGCCGCTCCTCCCACTCCCGATCGAACAGAGCGTGGAGCTTTGTCACCTCATCCGCGGCGTTCGGGAGGGCGAAGAGAGAGAGGGCGAAGAGGAGGACGAGCTTGCGCGTCATGATGGCCCGAAGCTTAGCGCCGGAATTTGTCAGAATGCGCACCCCATGTGGCGCATCGAAACGACCGCCCTCGGCCGCATTGCCGTCCCGCCCGAGATCCCGGCGGGATTCGCCGTCTTCGCCACCACCCGCGACTACCACGGCCGCATCACGCCCGAGATGGCGAACGCGATCACCGGCGTCGTCCGGGAGCGCTTCGGCCTGACCACCACCCTCACCACCTGCACCCAGGTCCACGGCGCGCGCGTGGCGCGCGCGCACCGGCAGAGCGCCTGGCGCGAGTGCGACTCCTGCGACGCGCTCTGGAGCGAGGAGACGGGCGTCGCCCTGGCCATCAAAGTCGCCGACTGCCTTCCCGTCACGCTGATCGATCCCGCGCACGCCGTCGTCGCCAACGTGCACTCCGGCTGGCGCGGCGCCGTCCAGCGCATCACCGCCGCCGCCATCGACGCCGTCGAGAACGCGACTCCTTTCGATGCCGCCGGCGCATTCGCCTACCTCGGCCCCTCCATCCGCGCCTGCTGCTTCGAGGTTGGGGAGGAGGTGGCCGCGCAGTTCGACGCGCAGTATGTCGAGCGCACGCGCGCCAAGCCGCACGTGGACCTCGTCGCCCTGACCACCGACCTCCTCCGCGCGCGCGGCTTCGCCCCCGAGCGGATCTCCGACTCCGGGCTCTGCACCCGCTGTGAGGGCTCGATCTTCCACTCCTTCCGCCGCGACGGCGGAGGCGGCGGGCGCAACCTGGCCGTCGCGGCGCAGTAGCACGCTCGGCATTTGCGTTGCACCAGAGCCGCGTCGATGATCGGCGCTGACCCACGATGACCCAGGTACCTCCAGAGCCTCCCCCGACAGACGTCCCGCCGGCAGCGCCAACTCGTTCTCCCCGCAAGCGCTGGCAGCGTCCGTCCCGCCGCACCGTTTTCCGGGTGCTGCGCTGGACGTTGGCGTCGTTTTTCGTTTTGTTTCTGATCCTCGGCTTCTGGATCTATCGCTCCGCGGTCGGCCGCTTCCAGGTGCGCCGGCTGCGCCTGCCGACGCGCATCTACGCCGACTACACGCCGCTGCGGCCCGGCGTCGCCCTGCAGGCCGATGACCTCCTGGAGAAGCTCGACCGCCTCGGCTTTCGCGCGGTCGAGCGCCTGGCCCAGCCGGGCGAATATCTCCGCGACGGCGGGCAGATCGACATCTTCACCCGCGCCTTCGAGCACCCCAGCGGCCGCTACCCCGCGCAACCGATCCGCGTGGTCATCTCCCGCTCCCAGATCGACTCGGTGGTCTCCCTGCGCGAGGCCCGTCCGCTGGAGACGGCCGCCCTCGAGCCCGAGCTGCTCACGTCCGTCCTCAGCGAGCAGCTGGAGAACCGCAGCCCGGTCACGCTGCAACAGGTCCCGAAGCATCTGCAGGACGCGGTCGTGGTCACCGAGGACGTGCGCTTCTGGGGTCATCTCGGCGTCGATCCCTTCGGCATCCTCCGGGCCCTGTTCAAGAACGTGAAGGCGGGCGGCGTGGAGGAAGGGGCGTCGACGCTCACCCAGCAGCTGGTGAAGAACTACTACCTCACCAGCGAGCGGACCATGCGCCGCAAGATCACCGAGGCGGCCATGGCCGTGATCCTCGACGCGCGCTACTCGAAGGAGGAGATCCTCGAGGCCTACCTCAACGACATCTACCTCGGCCGCAACCGTTCGATCTCCATTCTCGGCGTGGGCGAGGCCTCGCGCTTCTACTTCGGCAAGCCGGTGTCCGAGATCGGCATCGCCGAGGCGGCGCTGCTGGCGGGGATGATCAAGAGCCCGAACAACTACTCCCCGTTCAACAACCCCGAGCAGGCCATGCGCCAGCGGAACCTCACTCTCCAGCTGATGTTGAAGGAGAAGAAGATCACCCCGGAGCAGTTCGAGAAGGCCCGCTCGGCGAAGCTGCCGCGCAAGCCCTTCCGGCAGAAGACCGGTCTGGCGTCGATCCCGTTCTACGTCGACCGGGTGCTGCAGGAGCTGGCCACGGAGTACGGCATCGACGACGTGAAGGGCCGCGGCCTGCGCATCTACACGGCCATCGACCTCGGCGCGCAGGACTCCGCCGCGCGGATCGTGGATGCGAGCCTGCGCTCGCTGGAGCACTCCAGCCGGCGGCTGCGCAATCACGAGCCGCGGCTCGAGTCGGCGCTCATTCACGTCGACGTGCCCACGGGCGAGATCCGCGCCCTGGTCGGCGGCCGCGACTACCAGCGCAGCCAGTTCAACCGGGCCCTCAAGTCCAAGCGCCTGGTCGGCTCGCTCTTCAAGCCGTTCATCTACCTGACCGCGTTCGAGCCGAGCCTGTCCAATCAGAACATCACCCCGGCCACGCAGGTGAGCGACACGCGCTTCGTGCTCAAGAGGCGCTGGTCGCAGGACTGGTCGCCGCGCAACTACGAAGGCCGCTACATGGGCACGGTCACGGTGGCCCAGGCGCTCGAGCAGTCGCTCAACGCCGCCAGCGTGCGCGTCGGCCTCGCCTGCGGCATCGAGCCGATCATCAAGACCGCGCGCACCCTCGGCGTGCAGACGGAGATGGAGGACGACCACCCGGCCATCCTCCTCGGCGCGGTCGGCATCCCGCCGATGGAGATGGCCGAGGCCTACACGACGATCGCCCGCCAGGGCGCGCGCATGCCCCTCCGGGCCATCCGCTTCGTGACCGACGACCGCGGACGCGCAGTGCAGGGCCCGGCCAAGGCGGATCCGGAACAGGTCTTCCCGGCCCGCGACGTCTACCTCCTCACGCACATCATGGAGGGCGTGGTGAACAGCGGCACCGCCGCCCGCTCGCGGGGCATGGGCTTCCGCAAGATCGCCGCCGGCAAGACCGGCACCACCAACGACAAGCGCGACGCCTGGTTCATCGGCTTCACCCCGCAGACCCTGACCCTGACCTGGGTCGGCTACGACGACAACGACCCGACGGGCCTGTCCGGCTCCGACGCCGCCGTCCCCATGTGGACGCGCTACATGCTCGCCGTCACCGCCGGCCAGCCCAACACCGACTTCCCCGTCCCCAGCGGCATCTCCTTCGCCGAGATCGACAAAACCAGCGGCGGCCTGGTCACCTCGTACTGCCCCCAGAACGCCATCGTCCGCGAGGCCTTCAAGACCGGCACCGAGCCCTCGAGCACCTGCCCCCTGCACCTCGCGTCCCTCCCGCCGCCGGTCGTGCCGATGTATGACGAGTTCGGGAACCTGATCCCCACACCGCTGCCGCCGACGACCACCGACACCGCGCCGATGACGGAGACGACGGGAACCTACGCCCCGCCCGAGAGAACCCTGACCGGCGGCGTGTTCCGCACAGACACGGCGCCACCGCCACCGCCACCACCGACCACCACCACGACCACCGCCCCTCCTCCGCCGCCGCCCACGACGACGACAACGACCACCACGCCCCCGCCGGTGAGTACGGATACGACGGGAACGGACGGGTGAATGAAGAGGTTCGAGTGAAGAATTAAGAGGGAAGAGGCCCGCCCGGCCCCGCGAGATCGCGGGGCGGGTCTCTCAATTCTTCCCTCTTCCCTCGAACCGCTTCATTCCGGTCCCGTGCGCCTTCATCTTCTGCCTTCTGCCTTCTGCCTTCATCTTCCCCCTTCGTGTACGCTATCCCCATGTCAGACGATCCCAAGAAATCCGTCACCGACTCCCTTCGCGACTGGGGTATCGACGTGGAGAAGTTCGCCGAGCGCTCGAAAGAGTCGATGGAGGCGGCGCGCGGGGATCTGAGCGAGATCACCGGCACGCTGCGGGCGACGCTGGTCGAGGCCAAGGACGTGCTCATCGGCCTGCAGAAGTCGCGCGGCGGGCCGGCCGCGGCCGAGCTCAAGTCCGGCTTCGAGCGCGCGTGGGCCGAGATCGAGCGCGCCTTCAGCGCGGCGCGGCAGAAGGCGAAGGAAGCCGCGGCCGCGGACCAGTCCGCGCCGCCGCCGACCGAAGAGAAGCCGACGGAAGAGAAGCCGCCCGAAGAGCCACCCATGTAGGGTCGGAGCGATGAACAGACGACTGCTGCTGTTCGCGCTTCTCCTCCTCCTCGCCGGCGCGGCCGTCGCCCAGACGCCGCGCGACGCCAGCCGCTACGAGCGCGTCCTCCTCCCGTTCCACGCCTCGGTGTCCAACCCGAGCGGCGTCTGGTCCGTGCAGTGGTGGTTCCGCAACGAGGGCGGCGCCGCCGTCGACGCCTTCCCGCTCGCTACCCAGTGCGGCCTTCCTCCTCCGCCGCGACCCGACGGCCCGCTCGTGTTCGTCCTTCGCAATCCGTCGCTGCCGTCCCGGACCTCCATCTCCTGCCCGGCGGGCGACGCCCTTCCGTCGGTTCTCATCCCTCCCATCGTGCCGGTGGTCAGCGCCGCGCCGGGCGCGTTCCTCTACATCGAGCGCGCGGGCGCCGGCGACGTCATCGTGAACGGCACGATCCGCTGGTTCTCCCACGGGCTCTCCGGCTCCGCGGTCGAGCTGCGCGGCATCCGCGAGACGTCGTTCCTCCGCGGCACGCGCAGCGTCATGCCCATCCCCGTCGTCGCCGACCGCCGCTACGCGATCCGCATCTACGCCCTCCCCGAGTCGCTGGCGTCCTCGCCGCGGGCCACCGTGCGCGTCTACGAGATGCAGCCGGTCACGGCGCGTCCTGAGGAGCAGCTGCGGGCCACGATCTCCGTCGAGCTGCAGGTTCCGGCAAGCCGGATCCTCCCGTGCGAGCTCTGCGACGTCCCCGCTGCCGGCTACGTCCCCGCCGTCGCCCAGGTCTTCAATCTGTCGATCGGCTCGAACGAGCCCCGGCCGTCGACGCTGCGGATCGAGATCGAGCCGGAGTCGCCGGACCTGCGCTGGTGGGCGGTGGTGTCGGCCACGCACAACGCCACCAACGAGATGGCGTTGTATCAGCCGCGCTGACGCGCTACCGCGACAGAACCTCGATCGCCTTCTCCAGCTGCTCGTCCCGGCCTTCGCCGATGCCTGCGAGGGTCGGCGACACCGGCACAGTCGGGGCGATGCCGACGCCGTGATGCCTCGAGCCGTCGTGCTTGAGCACCTTCATGCCGGTGAAGACCACCCGGTAGCCGCCCGGGAGCTGGACGATGTTGATGTTGCCGTTCGTGCCGGCGGTGGTCTCTCCGACGATCGCGGCGAGCTTGTAGGCCTCGATGATTCCCATCCACGACTTCGATAGATGCTGCGCGGATCCATGCTGCCGCCGAGGCCGTGGTGCTCCCAAGCGACGACGGTGGTGGCATTCGCCGGCTTCGCCGTTCCGGGTGCCGCTCTCGAAGTCGAGGTTCGGCGCGGTGTCTGCGGCGGCGGAGAGGGTGTTTAGAATGCGGCTCAGACGTTCCAGGGGGCGTTTGGGTTTTTTGGTGTCATCCCGAGCGGGAGCGAGGGACCTGGGCGGGCGGGAGGCACGAGACGCGCGCCACCGCCCGCCCAGGTCCCTCGCTCACGCTCGGGATGACACTATTTACGCCCCGCCCCGCTCGACCAGCTTCTCCACGGCGCCCGTGTCGATCGGCTTGTACAGCAGGCCGGCCACGAGCTCCTGGTCGGCGGTGCTGAGCTTGAGGTTCTGCACGCCGGTGATGACGAACACCTTGGAGGCGATGCGGGCGCGGTGGGTGCGCAGGTAGTCGAGCACGCCCCAGCCGTCGACGCGGGGCATGAGCAGGTCGATGAAGACCATCGCGTAGTCGTTCTGCTTGAGGTACTTCACGGCGTCGACGCCGTTGGAGGCCTCGTCGAAGGCGATCTTGTAGCGCGAGAGGATGCTGCCGAGGAGGTAGCGCGTGGCCGGGTCGTCGTCCGCCACCAGGGCGCGCTTCTCGCCGGACGGGCGCGGGGCGGGGGCGGGCGTGGGGGTGGCCGGGGTGGGTTGGGGGGCGGGCGCCGCGGGTGGAGCCTCCGCCGGGCGCGGGGTCTTGCGCATGGAGATCGTCGGCACGCTGGACTGGCGGAGACGGTCGCGCGAGTCGCGCAGCGACGCGGCCAGCTCGTCGCGCAGCTCGTCGCAGCTGGCGAAGCGCTTGTCCGGCTCCTTGGCCATACACCGGCGCACGATGTCCGCGAGCTTCGTACTGATGCCGGTCGCGGTAATGGCGATGTCCCGGGCCTCGCTCATCACGATCTTGAGCATGACCTCGGTGATGGCCTCGCCGGTGAAGGGCTTGGTGCCGGAGAGCATCTCGTACAGCACCACGCCGACGGAGAAGATGTCCGTGCGGGCGTCGACCTGCCGGCCGAGGGCCTGCTCGGGGGACATGTAGTGCGGTGTGCCCATGACCATCCCGCCCTGGGTCAGGCTCGGATCGGCCGTGCCGCCGATCTGCTTGGCGATGCCGAAGTCGAGCACCTTCACGTGGCGCGGGGAGACGATGATGTTGTCCGGCTTGATGTCGCGGTGAATGATCCCCTTCGAATGGGCCTCGGCGAGTCCGTCCGCGACGTGCACGGCCACGCGCACCGCGTCCTGCGGATTCAGCGGCCCCCGGGCGATCATCGTCGTCACCGACTCGCCGCGCACCAGCTCCATGGCGATGAAGAGCGCGCCCTTGATCTCCTCGATGTTGTAGATGGTGGCGATGTTCGGATGATTGAGCTGGGCGATCGTGCGCGCCTCGCGCAGGAAGCGGCTCTTCCACTCCGGATCGGACGCCAGCTGCGCGGGGAGGATCTTGATGGCCACTTCGCGGAGGAGCCGCGTGTCCTCCGCGCGCCAGACTTCGCCCATTCCTCCTGCGCCCAGGCGGTCGAGAAGCTTGTAGGAACCGAGAATCTGACCGGTGACCATTGACGACGCGGGAAGTTTACCGCGGCGGGGCGGCCACGTGTCTCCCGCTCCGGCGGATGATGCCGTCGTAGGCGAAGATCACCCGGGTGAACTCGGCGGCGAGCTGATCGATCGCCTGCTCCGCGCCCTCGGTTTTGCCGCCGCGCGCGGCCTGTTCGAGCGCGGCGCAGACGGCGAACATCCGCTTCGCCCCCACGCTGCCGCTGGAGCTCTTGAGGGCGTGGGCGGCCAGGGCCAGATCGTTGGCGTCGCGGCTGGCTGCGGCGGCGCGGAGGGCGTCGAGCCGTGAGGGCACGTCCTGCCGGAACGTCCGCACCAGCCCTTCGAGGAATCCCGGCTGCTGCCGGCCGATGGCCAGGAACGAGGCCACCCGCTCGCGGTCGAGCACGTACGGGTCGTCGTCCTCGAACACGTCCGGGGCCTCGGCCGGCTCGACCGAGGTCTTGCTGGCCCAGAGGCGGATCACCGCGCCGAGCTGCTCGAGCGAGACCGGCTTGGCGAGGTGGTCGTTCATCCCGGCGACGAGGCATTTCTCGCGCTCGCCCGGCAGGGCGTGGGCGGTGATGGCGACGATGGGGATGTTCCGCGCCGGCCCCTCCAGATGGCGGATGCGGCGCGTGGCCTCGTAGCCGTCCATGTCCGGCATCTGGCAGTCCATCAGCACGATGTCGAACGGCTCCTTGGCGATGACGTCCAGGGCCTCGGCGCCGCCGCTCACGGCGACGCACTCGTGGCCGAGGCGGCGGAGCTGCCCGAGGGCCACGAGCTGGTTGACGGTGTTGTCCTCGACGAGCAGCACCCGCGCGGACTGCGCCGGCGCCCCCTCGGCATGCGCCGGCTGCGCGGCCGGGGGCTGCACGTCGCCCTGGAGCAGGCGCGCCAGCGCGTCGCAGAGCTGCGTGCGCCGGATCGGCTTGATCAGGAAGGCGTCGATGCCCGCGACCTGGAAGGCGACCACGTCGTGGCGCCGGCGGCCGAACTGGGTGAGCAGCAGGAGCCGCGTCTCATCGAGGGCGCGGTCCTTGCGGATGGCGCGCGCCAGGGCCAGGCCGTCGTCGTCCGGGAGCTGCATGTCGAAGATGACCACGTCGTACTTTTCCTGGGACACCGCGGTCACGGCCTCGCCGGCGGTCTCCACTTCCTCGATCTGGATTTGGGTCGCGCTCAGGTGCCGCCCGACCATGAAGCGGTTCACCTCGTTGGCGTCGACGAGCAGGGCCCGGAACTTCGAGAAGTCCCACGAGCGCGCCGGGGCGATCACGGCGTCGTGGTCGCGCTCGAGCGGGAGCTCGAACCAGAACGTCGACCCCTCGCCCTCGACGCTGATCACGCCGATCTCGCCGCCCATGACCTGGGTGATCTGCCGGGACACGGCCAGCCCGAGGCCGCTGCCGCCGTACTTGCGGGTCATCGTGCCGTCGGCCTGCACGAAGGGCTCGAACAGGCGCCGCTGCGCGCCGGCGGCGATGCCGATGCCGGTGTCGGTGACGAGGAAGCGCAGCTTGATGCTCTCCTCGTCCTGCTCCGGCTGCATCACCGTCAGCACGACCTCGCCGCGCTCGGTGAACTTGATGGCGTTGCCGACGAGGTTGCGCAGGATCTGGCGGATGCGGTGGGCGTCGCCGCGGAGACCGCGGGTGACGTCGGGGGCGACGAACGTGCGCAGCTTGAGGCGCTTGGTGGCCGCGCGGGCGGCGAACTCCTCGATCACCGCCTCGACCACGTCGTCGAGGGCGAAGGCGGCGATCTCGATCTCGAACTTGCCCGCCTCCACGCGGGCCAGGTCGAGAACGTCGTTGACGATGGTGAGGAGCGACTCGCCGGACGAGCGGATGCCCTCGGTGTACTCGCGCTGCTCCGGCGTGAGGGCCGTTCCGGCGAGGAGGCCGGCCATGCCCAGGACGCCGTTCAGCGGCGTGCGGATCTCGTGGCTGACGTTGGCCAGGAACTCCGACTTCGCCCGCGCCGACTCCAGCGCGGCGTCGCGGGCACGGGCCAGCTCCTCCTCGATCCCTTTGCGCTTGGTGATGTCCCGGGCCACGGCCTCGTAGCCGAGGA
This sequence comes from Thermoanaerobaculia bacterium, assembly GCA_044866315.1. Lineage (GTDB taxonomy): Bacteria > Acidobacteriota > Thermoanaerobaculia > Gp7-AA8 > Gp7-AA8 > QHVT01. The sequence goes on from JBIOTX010000088.1 coordinate 64,279, forward strand.
CGCGGTCGCCGTCCGTCACCGCCAGCACGTTCTGGCCGACCCACAGCCGCGTGCCCGACTTGGTGACCATCGGGAACTCGAAGTACGTGCTCCGCTCCCGGCTCTGGAACTGGTGCTGGTAGAAGTGCGCGGCGGCGTCGCGGAAGTCGGGATCGATCAGCTCCAGGTAGTGCCGGCCGATCAGCTCGTGCTCGTCGAAGCCGGTGATGCGCATCGAGGCCGGGTTCACGTAGGTGAAGAAGCCGTGGTAGTCGGCGCGATAGATGATCTCGCTGGCGTTCTCGATGATGTGCCGGTAGCGCTCCCGGCTCTCGCGCAGCGCATCCTCGGTTTTCTTGCGGTCGCTGATGTCCTCGACCGTGCCCTCGTAGAAGAGCACCTGCCCGGCGGCGTCGCGGACGGCCTTGGCGTTCTCGCTGACCACGAGCGTCGAGCCGTCGCTGGTCCACCAGCTCATCTCCCGCCCGCGCACCTCGCCGCGCTCGAGCATCTCGTGGAACGTGGCCCGGTCGCAGTCGGCGCGCAGGCCGTCGCGGATCAGGTCCGCCGCGGCCAGCTCGTACGCGGTCTCGTAGCCGAGCATGTGCAGCAGCGCGGGATTGGCCAGCACGAGATCGCCCTCGGCATTCGTGCGATAGAGGCCGATCGGGGCGTTGGCGAAGAGGACCCGATAGGCCTCGCGGCTCTCGTACAGCGCCTGCTCGCTCTGCTTCTGGGCGGTGATGTCGCGGTAGGAGCAGAAGACGTAGCTGATCGCGCCGCCGGCGTCCTTGATCGGCGCGGCCGAGACCTCCACGGCGATGGTGCGCTCGCCGCGGCGGACGGCCAGGTCGCGTACGATCACGTGCTCGCCCGCCAGCGCGCGCAGGTGCGGCAGCCGCTCGCGCGGATACGGATCGGACGTGCCGTCGACCAGCGTCTCCCCGTCGAGCAGCTCGCGCGCGGCGGTGTTCATCCACTGGGCCGTGCCGTCGGGGGCGACGAGGGCGAAGCCGACGGGCAGCTCTTCGAGCCAGGCCAGGGTGGCCTCGTGGGTCAGAGGGCTCATGCCGAGACGTCCCTCAGCCACGTGCCCGTGGTCGACTCGTCGGCCACGCGCACGCAGTTGCGGCCGGAGTGCTTCGCCGCGTACAGCGCGCGGTCGGCGCTGGCGACGAGCGCTTCCGGCGTGGCCTCACCGGTCGGGGTCATGGCCGCGACGCCGCAGCTGGCGCTCACGAGCTTGCTGCTGCCGTTGCCGTAGTGAATGCCGAGGCGCTCGATGCCGGCGCGGAGGTTCTCGGCGACGACGATCGCGCCGGCGGCATCGACGCCGGGGAGGAGAATGGCGAACTCCTCGCCGCCGTAGCGCGCCACCACTTCGCCGCTGCGGCGCACGGTCTCCGCCAGGAACCCGCCGACGCGGCGCAGGCATTCGTCGCCTGCGGGATGGCCGCGGCGGTCGTTGAGATCCTTGAAGTGATCGAGGTCGAGGAGGATCAGCGCCAGCGGGGTCTCCCGGCGGCGGGCGCGGTTCCATTCGTCCGACAGGGAGCGCTCGAAGTAGCGGCGGTTAGCGATGCCGGTCAGGTCGTCCTCGAGCGAGAGGGCCTCGAGGCGGGTGTTGGCCTGCTCGAGCAGCTGCACGGTCTGCTGCAGCTCGCCCGTCTGCTCGTCGACCTTGGCCCGCAGCACGGCGGCCTGGCGCTGGAGCGATCGCGTGCGGGCGCCGATGATCAGCAGGATGGCCGCGGCGATGAGGAACGCCCACAGCGCGTAGGCCCACCGCGTCCGATACCACGGCGCGAGGACGGTGAACGACCAGCGCGCCTCGCCGCTCGGCTGCGTGGCCGGGCCGCGCGCGCGGAGGCGGAAGGTGTAGTCGCTCGCGCCGAGGGTCGTGTAGTCGATGAACGTCTCCGGGGTCCAGCTGCTCCAGTGCTCGTCGATCGGATCGAGGCGATACTGGTACTCCACGCCGGGGCGGTAGGACGCGGGCGCGAACTCGATGCGGATGCGGCCGAAGTCGTGGCGCAGCTCGACCGGCGTCTGCTTCTCGGACGCCTCATCGTGGAGGACCTGGTTCTCGCCGGCGACGACGCGGCGGATGAGCGGGGTGGGCTGGGCGGCGGCAACGTCGCTGCTCGCCGCGGGCTCGTAGCGGAAGAGGCCCTTGTCCGCGGCGAACCAGACCGTGCCGTCGGCGTGGGCGCGCAGGGTCTGGATGTCGGCGGCGCTGACGGAGACGAGCGGCTTGCCCTCGCGCGCGTACTGCCCGTTCGCGCGGCGCTCGTACACGCGCGGCGGGGTGGAGTTGATCCAGACGTCGCCGCGCGCGTCCCGGACCATGGCGAAGAACCCGCGCGGGGTCTTGACGTGGCCGAACACCGCGTCCGGCTCCAGCTCCCCGCCGGCGCCGACCTGCAGGGCCGCGCCCGTGGCCTGCACGAGCACGATCCGCCCGCCGATGTCGTAGACGTTCATCTCGCCTTTGCCGAATGTCCGCACGCGCTGCTGCGGCGAGCGCGGCTCGTCGACGCGGACAACGCCGTCGAAGGCCGATCCGGCCCAGATCACGCCGTCCTTCTCGATGATCGAGGAGATGTACTCCGGCGCGCCCGGAAGCACGCCCTCGTACTGCCACTTCGCGCCGTCGCGGCGCAGGCTGCCGATGCCGTTGCGGATGGCGATCCAGACCCGCGACGGATCCGCCGCAGAGCGATGAAGGTCGTACATCTCGCCTTCGACGGCCAGGATCTGCTCCGGCACCCCGCCCTCGCGCATCTGGTAGACGCCCTTGCTCGTGCCGATGAGGAGCACGTCCTCGAGCGCGAGCAGGCGCCAGGCGCCCTCGCGCAGTCCCTCGACGCGCGCGATCGCGCCGTGCTGATCGATCGAATAGAGGCCGTGCGAGCTCGTGGCGTAGAGGCGCCCGCGGAAGCGGGCCACGTCGCCGACGCCGCCCTTGAGGCCGCGGCGGGCGTCGAACACGGTGACCGGCGCGCCGACGTCGATGCGCACGAGCGGCCCTTCCATGGCCAGCCAGACCGCGCCCTCGCGGTCGACGAACAGGTCCAGAATGACCGCGTCGGGCAGACCGGCCTCGTCGTGGATCTCCTGCTCGATGTTCCCCGCCGGGTCGACGATGACCACGCCGCTGCGGCGCGAGGCCAGGACCATGCGGCCGTCGCGCAGCAGCACCCCGCCGCGGGCGACGTCCTTCTTGATCCACGCCGACGCTGCGGACGCAAACGGGGTGGCCTTGTCACCGTCGACGACGAAGAGCCCCTCATCGCGCACCGCGGCGAGGAGCGTGCCGTCGGCGCGGCGCACGAGCGCGTCGACGTGGCGGTCGATCGGTCCCTTCGTCAGCGCCAGCGACTCGAGGTCGAGGCGCTGCATGCCCTTCGGGCCGATCAGCCAGGCGTAAGACTGCTCCGCGTGGCAGCCGCGCGGCGCGGCCTCGCGGTCGAACTTCGCCGCCACCCGCGCCTCCCGCCCGTTCCACAGGATCACGCTCGTCTCGGTGACGTAGAGGAACCCCGCGGGGCTGGTGCAGAGGTCGCGGACGTCGCCGAAGGCGCGCTCGCCCGCCGGGAGCTGCGGCAGGAGGGAGCGGAAGGCCTGGGCGCCGGAGGCGTCGCGGCCGAGGAAGCCTAGGTCGTTGACCATGCCGATGGCCACGGTCCCGGCCGCGTCGGCGGCCAGGGAGAGCGCCACCTGCTCGTCCGGGAGCTTCATCAGCCGCCACCAGGCCCCGTCCCAGGTCAGAAGGCCGTGGAGGTTCCCGAAGTAGAGGATCCCGCGCCGGTCCTGGGCCACGTCGAACGTCTGCGGCCCGGCCTTGTGGGTCTCGGGCGGATAGACCGTGAGCAGGGGGAATCCGCGCTCCGCCGCCGGCGCGCAGAGCGGAAACAGCGCGGCGAACGCCCACGCCAGAACGGCGCGACGGGCGCGGGGGCGCGTGCAGATCTCGGACATGGGTGGGACCCCAAAGACATTAACATGCTTTCCGTTCCAGATGGCCGACGAGACCGAGTTCTTCTTCAACCGGCGGAGGTACGTCAAGACCCTCCTCTACGGCTACGCCGTGGGCGCCCTCGTCGTCGGGCTCACCAGCATCGGCAGGAAATTCGGCAGCATCCTGCGGCTGGCGGGCATGTTCCTGATCATCGGCTTCTGCATCACCACGATGATCTGGGTCTTCGAGTACCTGTTCCGGCGGGTGGTCTGGAGGCTGACGCCGATGCGCCAGATCCCGCTGCACATGATCCTCTCGGCCATGGGCGGCGTGACCGGCTTCGCCATCGGCTTCAATCTGAGCTGGCTGCTGTTCCGCCGGCGCCTGCCGCGCTTCGAGATCTGGGCCGAGCCGCTGCTGATTGCCTTGACCGTGAGCCTCTTCGCCGGCTTCACCATGTTCCTCTACTTCCACCTCGAGAACCGGCTGCGGGAGAAGATCCTCGAGACCGAACTGGCCCAGCAGGAGCTGACCCTGGCCCGGGCCATCCAGGAGCGCCTCCTGCCGCCGCCCGAGCTGGAGGCGGACGGCTTCCGGGCCACCGCCCGCAACCTTCCCGCGCAGTACGTGGCCGGCGACTTCTACGACCTCATCCTGCGCAGCGACGGCACGCTCGTGGCCATCGTCGCCGACGTCGCCGGCAAGGGCGTCGCCGCCAGCCTGACCATGGCCTCGGTGAAGTCGATCCTGCCCATGATCGCCTCGGCGGGCACGATCGAGTCCACCATGCGCCAGCTCAACGAGAAGCTCTCCCGCGAGCTGGGCCGGCGCGAGTTCGTGGCCCTGGCCTGCGCGATGTACGAGCCCGCGACCGGCCGCGTGCAGATCGCGAACGCCGGGTTGCCCGACCCGTACGTCATCCGCGACCACACCGCGACGCCCATCACCGTCGCCGGCCCCCGCCTGCCCCTCGGCATCAAGAAGAATTTACAGTACGAGTCGATCTCGATCGACTTGCAGCGCGGCGACCGCCTGCTGCTCCTCACCGACGGCCTCCCCGAGGCCGAAGTCGCCCCCGACCAGCCCCTCGGCTACGAGCGCCTGGCCGAGATCGCCGCGCGCGAGCACGCCTCGCTGGAGACGCTCTTCGCGGCGATCGAGGCGGAGGCGAAGGGGCCGCGGACGGATGACTGGACGGCGGTGATGATCGAGGTGCGGCCCTCCTAGGGAAGCTCTGATCAACCGGGCAATGCGATGACCGTGGCGCGAAAACCGCCTCACGAGTGAATGAATGCGTCTTTGAGCGGCTCGGCACCGCGAATTGGAACGCGATGGGACCGTTTCTGGGA